>NZ_JBFUMV010000017.1:0-91824 GCF_054049175.1 Microbacterium sp. P5_E9
CCGTCGCCCAGACCTCTCCAGTCTCGCAATCGACGATGTACGGCCCGCTGCCGATGAGCATCGTCAGCACGTCGCCCGTGTCGAGATAGACCCGAGACTGCCGCGAGATCGTGAAGCCCCACGGCTTGGTCTCGACTCGCTCGTCGGCTTCCCGCCCCTCATCGAACGCCGGGCGCGTCCACTCTCTGACGACGTCGGAGGTCACCTCGAGCTCAGTATCAGTCATCTCGGCAGGCTACTGGCTGCAGCCGGCGCGTGAGCGACCCCTGGGCGCCGTAGCCCGGTCGCTCAGCGGGCCAGTTCGTGGCGTGCGAGGACGGTGATCCACTTCTCCGCCGATGTCGGCTGGGTGGAGTCAACGATCYTGAGCGGCGTCCACCCTGCGTCGCGGACCACGGCTTCTAGGGCGTCTTCCTGCCAGTAGGTGAAGTGCCTTCGGGCGTCCAGTTTYTGGCTCGACCAGCCCTCGCCCTCACCCTTCTTGAACGACGCCACAAGCACGCCGCCCGCTCGCGTTGCTCGACGCGCGACCTCAAGCACACCTGCCAGCCGCGCACGGGGCACATGCAGAAGGACCGCGTTCGCGAACACCGCGTCATACGGTCCGCCGAAGTCGCGCGCGTCGAGTTTCAACACCCGAGCGGCAWGACCGGCCGCATTGAGTCTTTCGACGAACGCGGCCGCACCGTCCGTCCGGTCGACGCTCAGCCCGGCAGCCTCGAGCGCCACGGCGTCCCTACCGGGACCGGTACCCAACTCGAGCACACGATCCCCGGCCGCGGTCAGCCCGATCAGGTCATCGACAAGGGGCGACCGAGCGTTGGACGTGCGATCGACGTACTGCGTCGCGTAGTCCTCATACGCGTTCAGCGTCTCGACGGCGGGGTCCAAGGGCTCCATCACATCATCCTCGCGTCCGATGCGACCACCGCAAAGGGCCGTTCCCTCGAGCGGGTGGCTCAGCGCGACAGTTCAATACGCTAATCAGGGTCCTTGTATATTGTGCTCGCCAGAGTATTCTGTGGACATGCGCGATGCCACTCACGAGTTGTCGAATGAAGTGTCCTTCTGGGTGCTGACAGCTCTGTCTGAGGCGCCAAAGCATGGGTACGCAATCTTGCGGGATGTCGAGTTGCTAAGCACCTCTCAAGGCAGCCCCGTGACCCTGAAGATACCGACGCTTTATGGGGCGCTGGAGCGGCTGAATCGCATGGAACTGATCGAGGTGACCAGCGAAGAGGTCGTCGATGGTCGCGCCCGCCGCTACTACCGACTCACCGAGCTCGGGGCGGCGGCGCTGGAAGACGAAACGGTACGCCTGGAAGCGCGCGTTCGGGTCGCCAGATCGGTGATGCCTGCCAGTCCATCTGTCAGCGTCGACGGAGGGAGGCGATGACGAACGCGCGACGGCATTACGAGCGGATCCTGCGCTGGTACCCACGTACCTGGCGGGTACAGCACGAGTTGGTCGTGCTGGGGACCTTGCTGGACATGGATGACGCACGGGGACGGAACGGCCCGACTTTCGGCGAGGCGTGGTCATTGCGCCTGGACGGGCTGAAGCACCGGCTCTTTCCGGCCACTGGAGAGGTAGCGCGTCGCCGGCGCACAGTCACTTCCGTCGCGGCCGTGGTGGTGATTCTCGGGTGCGTGTCGGTCGGCGGACTGGCAGCTGTTGCGTCGTCTTCGCTCGCGCCCTCGGCCGAAGAAAGAACGGCACAGCTCGCAGCGTGCCTCGCAGAGAAGGGTTGGGCAGCAACGATTGAGGCGGACGGCGTCGTTTTCCAGGCACCAATGGGCCAGCAAGAGCAGTACCTGGCAGATGTGGAAAGTTGCGCCTCGTCCACGAATCTGATTCCCGTCGCGGCACCGTCGCGCGAGCAGCTGGAAAAGCAATACGCGAACTTGCTCGCAGCGCAGCAGTGTCTCGAGGAGCTCGGCTATGGAACACCGAGGGCTCCTAGCGTGTCGACGTTCGTTGCATCCATGGGGACGTGGTCACCCTTCGCGATGCTGCCCAACATCTCAGCCGCAGAGTTTGCTCAGATCGAAGAGGCATGTCCACAGCCAAACCTCGAGACATGACGAGCTCTCCAGCCGAAAGACCGAGCGCATCAGCCCTACAACGCTGAAGTTGGGGCGCTTAGCGGACACCTTCAACCTTCCCCAGACCCCAAGGAGAGTGTCCACGAATGAGTTCGGTAGCCGACAAACTCACCGAGAAGTCCAGCCACAAGACCAGTGTCAAGCAGGTGCGTCTGCGCTTGGTCTATATCGACTTCTGGTCAGCCGTGAAGCTGTCATTCCTCGCGGCGATCGCGATCGCCATACTCACCGTCGCCGCGTGCGTGCTGATCTACTTCGTCGTTCGTACAGCGGGCCTCATCGCGCACGCGGACGAAGTCTTCGCCAGCTTCTCGGGCGGCAACATCCTGATCTCGCAGATCATCAATCTTCCGCAGGTGCTCAGCTTCTCCGCGATCGTCGCGATCCTCAACCTCGTAGTCGTCACGGTGCTCGGTGCCGTCATAGCTGCCACCTACAACCTCGCAGTTAAGGTGACCGGCGGACTACTGGTCGGATTCACCTCCAACTGACCTCTCTCAGAGCTCGACAGTTGCCTTCTCGTAGGCCCGTTGTTCATCGCAAAGCGCGGTTGCATGCGGATCGACATACGTTCAGGGGGGAACTGGGCTCGATGTTGTCACCTGAGGAGTTCTCGCGCGTAAGGGTGGCCGTGGATCTTGGAGAAATGTTCCGGGTCTCGTGTCACACTTCGCGTGTTGCCGGCCATTACCTTCGTGACGGCGGATGGTCMGTGGTCACTGGCTGATTGGAAGACGCACCGTGGGCAAGCCAACTGTTGATGAGTTGCTGTCAGGGAGTGGCCCGTCCTTCGCGCCCTCGGTCGCGACGGAGGCGGCGCTTGATGCGCTGGTTCTGGAGACGAAAGCCGCCAGTGTTGAGAGGCGGATTTCCCGTAGACGGCGTGCGCTGTGGCTAGTGCCGGGGGTCTTTGTCGCTGTCGGCGCTCTGACCGCTGGCGCCGCGGTCGTCGAGCAGTATCTGAGCGTGGACGTACCGATTGCGATCGGGTACACGACCGACACCGGGGTCACTGTGGCATGCACGGCGCACGTGGGCAGCTCCTTCTTCGATCCCCAGCCGGCAGAGGTCATCAAGTACTACCAGACGCACGACTTCAGCGGAGTGGGACAGCAAATATATGRCTACGCGCTGGTCCTCCACGGCGAGAGACCAAGCACTCCGGATGTCCTCCCCAAATCGGTCGTCTGGCACCCAGCCGAGGGCTCGGAGTCGGATCCAAACGACGGCGCGTTCGGCGACTCAATGATGAGCTTCCTCGTCCTCGACGTCATTCTCGAGCTCGGGTTGGAAGGCCCTGGAGGAACTGCCGGCTACAGCGCCGACTGCCAGGGTGAACTGCATTGACCGACGCGGTGACACGCGCGAACGTCGGCGCGGCCAGCACCGACCTGACCAATGCCTTCCAACGCGAGGCGGCAACTCTGTTGGGGTTCTTCATACGGCGTGGTGTTCCCCCGCAAGACGCCGCCGACCTCGTCGGTGAGACGTTCCTGGCAGCATGGAAAAGCAGTGGGCGGCACCGAGTGGAGCCGGCAATGCTTCGCGCGTGGCTGTTCGGAATCGCCCGCAAGGTGCTGTCGCAGTACCGTCGCGGCCGCGTCCGTCGAACGGCTCTCACCGACAGGGTCCGCGCGACACTCCCCTCCGACAACACTGCGCAGGCAGACGGTTCCCCCGACGGACTGGATCCCGCCCTTGCCCAGCACGTACGAGAACTCATCCAGTACCTGCCGGAGACTGATCAGGAAATCGTACGGCTGGTCTACTGGGAAGGGTTCAGTCAAGAAGAGGTCGCCACCATCCTTGGCAAACCGGCCACGACCGTACGCGCCCGGCTGTCCCGCGCACGCACCGTGCTGCGCCAGCAGCTCGATGCAAGCGGAGACATCGAATGAACTCGCAGCTAACCCGATGGGCGCCGCCTGACCCGGTGCCCCTCGCATGGCGCAATCGAGATCCCTATCTGAGGGATGACGTCACAAACAGCCACAGGTCAGCAATGGTCGGAGAAACTCAACGGCGAACACCCAGGCCGATTCTGTCGATGATCGCGAGTAGATCCGGTGCGCTTCCCCCGAGCACCCGCAACCCGGTCGCTCATCGCTCATCGTGGTGAGCTTCCGGGCTTCAAGGTCTGCGCACCGGAATCCAGCTCTGGTCCGTTGCCGGGTCGCATGAGATTGTCGAACCATGCAGATCGTTGGAGTGCTGCCTGAGGACGCCCCCGACCCGCGGCTGGAGTCCGCGGCGCGGGTACGCGCCCTGCCGTTTCCCGTCGTCGGCCTCATCCCCCAACCCTCGATCACCGATACAGGCGGGTTCGGCTTCCAGGAAACACGAGACACCTCCGGCCACACTGCAACCGCCGTTGACCGCAGCTACACGCTCTGGCGTAATCCCGACGACCATTCCGACCCCGTAAACCTCGCCGATCTCGACGAGCGGGCCCGCGCGTCGCTCGACGAGGTGCCACCATGGCCGCGGCCGGCATGGCTGATCGAAGCAGCGCAGCTGATGAGATACCCGATGCTGCGGCAAGCGGTTCGCACAAGCTGGAATCGCGACCCGTCCGATCGCACCACACCGGCCCAGCAGCTCGTGGACCACACCAACCACGTCCTACGCAACCAGTACCGCGAACAGCTCGGTTTGCAGCGCGGTCCTCACGAGAACAACAGGGACTGGATGATCACCATCTCAGCCGTGCGCGAGGGTGCCACCGCCCGCCTGGACGGAGCGGATGTTGATGCCGCGGAGATCGACACCGACCCCTTTGTCTACGCGATCGGCTTCGCGCTCAGAGAGGATGTCGTCGTAACGGCCGTGCTGCCCCGAGACGTTTTGATCTACCTCGATCAATCGTTCACTACGGGCACAGGTCTGGGCAGAGCCGACAGCGAGGCGATCTGAACCTGCCGCGTACCCGTATAGGCGGGTGAGGCCATCGACCGCAACCCCGTCCTTCAACGCGACGGTTCGATCTGCGGGGATGTGATCTGCGAGCGCGAACGTCGCGACGTTGCGCCGCGGCGGGCTTGCTGTGGTGGGCCGTGCGTCGCTCAGGCCCGCGCGGTGGTGGACGGCGGCCCTCCAAGTAATCCAACAATCCGACTCGTGGGTGTCAGGATCCGGTCGTGTTGAGCATCTACAGGTGTAAGGCCGCTCTCCACAGGTCGGAAGGCTCGGGGGTGGGTCGCGTGCGAGGATGTCGAGGCTGGCATGGCTGTGAGGGATGAATGCGGGACGGGTTCGATTTGCTGTACCGCGAGCAGTATGCGGCGGTCGCGCGGTTCGTCCGGCGCCAGGTCGGCGAATCGACGGCGGAGGATGTCGTGGCGTCGACGTTCGAACTGGCGTACGCGAAGCTCCGAGACGATCACCCGCATCCGGTCGGGTGGCTTTTCCAGACGGCTCGTAATCTCATGAAGGCAGAACTGCGCCATCGGGAACGGGAACGCCGCGCCCTGCGGGACGCGAGTGTCCTGGCGGTGCGTGACGCGGGCGATGACGACATCGAGACCGTCCGAGCCCTGCTCGAGGCGCTCCCTCTGCGTCACCGAGAGGTGCTGCAGCTCACCTACTGGGATCGGCTGGCGGCCAGCGATGTCGGTGTGGTGCTGGGGTGTTCAGAGCAGGCGGTGTGGAAGCGGATCAGCCKCGCCAAGACGGCGCTGCGTACCGCGTGGACGTCGAAGGGCTCCACTTCATGGGAGGAGACGCTCACCGATGCCTGACGACATGCTCTCCGACACTGAACTTGACCGCCTGCTTGCGGCGTCCAGCCCCTATCCTCCCGAGGCTGATTCCCACGGTCTCCCGCATCCCCAGACCGCCCCGGCGGTCCCGGCAACGGCACGAAGCCGCACGCGCGCGACGCGTCCGCGACGATCGCGTTGGGGATGGGTAGCGCCCGGGTTCGCGGTGGCGATGACCGCCGCGATCGTGGTGATCGCATTTCAGGCATTCGCCGCCCGCCCCAGCCCCGTGGCCGCGCCTTCACCGACCGCCTCAGCGACCACGAAAGTGTACGACGACATCGATGCACTGGCCCGCGACAGCTCGGTCATCGTCATCGGGTCAGTCACCGATCAGCACGCGGGCATCTCCACCGTGAAGGTGACGAACACCCCCGGGAATCCCGGTCTCGGCGAAAACCTCAACACCCGGTCCGCACCGGTCGCGGTCGGCGACCTGATCCAAGTTCGGGAGGACCCCGCCACCAGCCTGCTGCGACCGGGTCAGGAATATCTACTGTTCCTGACCCAGAGCACTCTCCMGGGGGACCAAACCACTCAATTCCGCATCACCGGAACCGACTCGGGGGCATACCAGATGGCCGGCAATCAGTTCATTAAGATCGTGACCGACAATGGCGATGGCCTCCCAGACACCATCGAAATCGCTGGCACGCGAGGCTGACCGAACCGTTGCACGGCGCATCTCCGACTGCGAGATCGTCCGGTGCAACCTTTGCCCGCCACCCGGGCGGTCTGCGCGACAGGGGTTGTGGTCACAGGATTCGCAACCGATTAGTTTCATCTCATGAGCCGCACCGCGATGCGCACAACAGTGATCACCGTCGTCGCGCTCGGCTTCTTTGCGATCGTGGCGTCGATTGCGTTCGACTGGCCGGCCAAGCAGTGGCTCGCTCTGGTTGGATACGCGCTGTTCGCAATCGGAGTGGCCATCGGCCTGGTGCGACGTCTAGTGCGGAGCAAGCGGCCGTCTGGCGGGGGCTCGTCCGAGCTATCTGCCTCCGACGAGTACTCGGACCTCGAGCTCGGGCGCCGCCCATTCACGCACTATCCTCGCGATGACGCGAGCACATCGCAGATTGGCGACCCACCGCAGCATCGTTTACCTTCCATCTAGGGAGCGCAAGGCGGTCGCTCTACGCGAGAAGACCGATAACGTGCAACCTCAGGGGCCAAGACAGCAGGCAGCCGGCTGCGACGGCGTTGCCCAAAAGACACTACCTGCGGTGGTCTCGGAGTGACCGCGTACATTGGGCGTCGGAGGATGGCTGCATGACGGTTAAACGCGGACACATGGTCTCGGAGGCATACCTCCGAGCGTGGGCTGACGCCAGAGGAACCGTCGACGTGCTCGATATTCAACACGGTCGCGGCTTCCCCTCCTCGATCAAGAACGCCACGGTCGTGAGCTACGTCTACGACCCCGCGATTCTCACGCGCGACCTCGAACGCGACTACTGGCGCATCGAAGATCGCGGGATCCCGGTAATCGTCAAACTGCGCAACGGAGAAGCGCTTGACTCTCACGAGTTGAGCGCACTGGTCGGCTTCCTCGACATGCACCTCGCTCGAGGACGGTACGCGGACCGCGCGGGAGTCCGTGTCCCCGCAGTGCTGATGAAGAACGACGGGAGCACGGAGGATGCCGAGCTCAACTTCGGCGACATGCTCTTGCTGTCCCAGTACCACCCCGAAACCCTGCGACTTACAACGCTCGGGCTGGAGCAGTGGCCGTGGCAGATCGTCGAAGCTCGCGGACTCGCCACCGGAGACGGCGCAGTACTCCTCTGGCGCCCGCATGCGAATGCCGAGATCTCGACGGTCTCCTTCCCCTTATCCCCCACGCAACTGCTCGTCATCGGAGTAGAGCTTCCCGCCGACCTCCCACTCAACACTCGCTTGGCAATGAACTGCCGGCGTTGGATCGTCGGGCTCCGGGGAACCCTGAACCTTGGACAAGCCGCCGTCATCGCCGCACGACAATCTGAATAGGTCAAATCAACGGCTCTTCGTCATGTGTGCGACGCGAAGAAGCCGTCCAACCGCTGTCTCGTCTAGACAGACCCATCGTCCGAGCCGTGAGGTGATCTGCCGAGATTGCCGCGTAGATGGTTGCGGCCCACGACGCGGTGCTTCGATCGCGGGCGGACGCACCGCCCGCTCGACGGTCCCTCAGCGACACACATAGAGCCGCACAGACGATCATGCCGGCGGCATCGGCACCTGCACCGGAATGTGGATCTGCAAGGTTGGCGGCAAGGAGATCGCGGCCGGGTGAATGAGACTTTGAGTTTCGTCCATGGTTGCGCTCCGTTCGTCAGGGTGTGTGTGATGAAGTGCCAGGCGGAACCAGCGCTCACGACTTAGCTGGCGCCCGGTCCCTCGTCTTCGGGGTGGCTAATTGTGCCGGGTTCGATTCGCCATACGACACGTAGGACGTTGACCACGTCGCCGGGGTCGGCGCCCGTTGCGGTGGCTTCGTCGACCAGTTCCCGGATCCGGCGGATGACCGATCTCGGTAGTACGGCTGCGGACTCGGCGACGCGGGTGCCGGCGGCGGTTCGGCTGACGACGAGACCGTCTTGCTCGAGCATCTTGTAGGCCTTTGCTGCGGTGCCGGGAGCCACGCCCAGGTCGCTCGCGGTCTGCCGCACCGTCGGAAGACGCTCATTCGCACCGAGCTGACCGGACACGATGAGGCCGCGGAGCTGCCGGTAGATGTCCAGGGTCGGGCTGGCCTCGTCCGTCGGGGACAGGATCGGATGCGTCGTCACAGCACCGCCTCCACGCCTGTCTTCAGTTCGGCCTCTTCGGACGGCTTGGTGATCGGCCTACGACGCAGGCGGCTGGCGACGAGCAGGAGCAGAACGAACGCGGTGATCTCGAGAGCTGGTGCGACCCAGCCGGCGACTGCGGCGGCCTCCGCATACCGCCAGGTCACTTCGTAGGGGTTGCCTTCGTTCTCGCCACTGATGAGCACGCTCGAGATCGATCCGGCGCTGGCGATGAACCGCCACGCGCCGGCCAGCGCGAGCAGCATGCCCGATGTCGCGATCCGCACGGCTCCGACCGCCACCTCGCGACGCGGGTCGCGTTCCGCGGTAACGGTCTCGGCCCGGATATACGGACGGGCGGCGTTGGTGTGAAGAACCGCCCAGGTCACTGCGGTCAGGACGGCCACGCAGATCAGGACCGGAACGCCATATGCCCACCCGTAGAACCACGGACGAATTGGGTCGACCGCTACCTCGTTGGGCACGGGGATCGCGAGCCATATGTACCGCCCCTGACCATCAGGCGAGGACGCCAGCCCGGCTGCAATGGTGGTCGCCACCAGAACGAGCAGCGCGATGCTCGCACCGATGATGCCACGCCGCGGACTGAAACTCAGCCAGGTCCGTCGTGCCGCGGGCAGAACGGGTGCCTCGGGCGGTGTTGTCCCTCGGGTAACGATCAGCCCGAGAACCACGCTGATGCCGAGGAACGCGGAGAACACGGGGGTGGCGTACCGCCACCACGAGACGACATCGCTCATGCTGAGATCGAACAGGTTGAGGAGGTATCCGCGCACCAGGTTCTCCGCCGCGAACAACACGATGACCGCGATCGCTGCGATGCCCAGGGCGCGGTGCTCGGGCAGGTATCTGGTTCGAACCGATCGGGCTGCTTGTTCGGAAAGCTGTCGTGCGTCACGGTTCTCGCGTCGCTGCCGCGACGCGAGGAGGAGGATGCCCCCTGCCACAAGCAACGCGATGGCCAGGGAGAACAAGGGCAGCGAAAGGGCCGCGGCCACAAGCTCCAGGGGGCCGAACGAGAAAAGACCGCTCTGCGGCATGGCGCCTCCAATCAATCTGTTGTGTCACATGTCTATCACAACTTGTGCCAGATTGAGGATACAAAGTTTCCGTTGTTGTAGGCGCAATCTCGCTCGGTCTCGTCGCGGACATACTCGGTGCTGCATGCAACGCTTCGAGCGGGCCGACCCACCTGGCGACTCCGCCGACCATCACGTGGCCGCAGGCCGGTCCCTCTACGCGACAGGTCGAGCAGAAGCGGATCCGCTACTGACGTACCGAATCCGCTCATCGCTCCTGTCATGCTGGGGCGGCATGTGTCGGGACGGCTGCAACCCCTGAACCAGCGCATGAGGTGACGTGGCAGAGCCATCCCGTACGCATGGATGGGATGGCCCCGCCCGAACCGCTCAGGACGTTCGGTAGACGAGGAGAAGAAGTTGACGAAGAGCAGCAGAGCAGGGAAGGTCCTGACGATTGTCGGCGTCGTGCTTATGGGCGTATTCACACTGGCATCGTCGGTGTTTCTCGCGTTGGCTGGTGCCGGCTTGTCGTCGATGGGCGGCGAACTCGAAGCAATGAGCCCGACGGTCGACGAGGTGGCGCGCTGGAACTTGGCGCGCGGTCAGTTCGCAACCGGTTGGCTGATGCTCATCGGCGTCGCCGTCGGTGCCCTACTAGTGGTGGTCGCCCATCCGCGCCGATGGCTTCGGGTCGTTCTTTGGGCCGCGGCCTGTGTGGCCCTACCGGCGGTCGTTTACGTCATCGCCTGGGTTAGTCAGCTGGGGTGAGCGTGCTGCTCGGCGCTCGTGATGCGTGAGAGGTGGCGCCACAGCGTGTTTCCAACCGTCCCTCAGCGCGACAGTCGGCGTCCCGTGATACCGACCCATGTCGACCACTGGGTGGCAGCCCTTAATGGCGCGTGGTGAACTCGAGTGGAATGTAGTCCAGGTCGTCGCGAGGGAGCACTGCAGTGAGGATCCCCCCGGTGGGCAGTTCTGCTCCTACGCAATAGACGAACGGGTCGGTGTCGATCTCGGCGCCGATGACGTCAGAACCATCGATCCTCACGCTGATGCCGTGGCGAACGGCTCGTTCGGTTACATCGGGCGCCGGCGCATCCCAGGGGTTGCCTTCGAGTCCGCGCTGCTGTCGATACCAGTTGGTCAGGATGTAGTTGGTGTGCTGCGCGAGCACGACGGTCAGCGTGGTGTGCTCGTTCGACTCGCGGAACCAGGTTGTCTTCACCGCCTCGGCCAGTTGCGGGTACCGCATCTGCTCGACCTGCTCGATGAGCCACTGCGGCCGAGGCCATGGTGGCACCTCCTCGATCGCCGCTCGGGTCTGTTCGTCGAGCTCGGCCAGGTTGAGTGGGTCCGAACGATCGGAGGGGTTGCGCCAGAGGGTGTAGCTGAGACTTGTCGACATCTCGAAGTACCCGGCACCGTCCTGGCCGCCGCCAACTCCCGCGTTCGTCTCCTGAAGTGAGGGTTGCGGAGCGAGGCCGACCACCGGAACCGGCATCAGCCTCACCTGATCTGTCTGCTCGACTCGCGGATCCGGCGCGTCCTCAGGAAGAACTTCAGCAAACCTCATCACCCGATTTTGGACGGGCGCCTAGTAATGAGCAACAGACGGTTCCAGATGACCGCCCGCCAGTCGGTCGGTCTGCGTACTCGCGCCGGCCTTGATCTGGGCGATACGTTCGAACGGTGAGAGCAGAGCTCATCGATCCTCGCGATCAGACGTCTCAAATCGACGACCCGCGCTACCGGGTCTACTTCTGGGACGCGGTCGGTAGAGCCAAGGAGGAGTGGCAGCTTTCGGAAGCTGATCTCGTTGAAGTTCTCGAGTGGATTCCCTCACGATCTCAAGGCCGGACCCATAGCCTCTGGGCAGTGACTAGGACTGCAACCGGCGTGTGCTTGATTCGTCTGCGAGGCATCGACCTCGACACCGAACCGGACCAACGGCCAATCTGGGCCAAGCAAGTCTCCCAATAACGGCGGTCACCGGTCGCCGAACGCGACAACCTCCGTCCGCAGGGGATCGGGCATGGATGTACCGTACCGATGTGCAGCAGGTATGGATCGTCTACCACGACAGTTCGCCCGACAACGTCATTCTCGGCGTCTTCGACGTCGAAGATGAGGCATACGCCTATCAAGAAGCAGTGGCAGCTGACTACCCGAACGGCGCTCTGCTCACCCCGTTTCCGGTCCCCTGGTGCGCTACCGATCACTCCGCCGAGATTCGCATCGGTTGATCGAGTCCCAACTAGCTTCCAGCTCACGCGTGGATCAGGATCGCGACCGCCAGTGCGCGCAAGCCGGTCCGCGTGTGCGAACAGTGGCGAAGAAGGACACGCTCGCGTGCAAGGGCGTTGATGGGTAGCGGGTTTGTGATTGGGCATGCCACCCTTGGCTCGAAAGGCGGGGGGTTGTCGTGCGTTCAGGTTGGCCGATTCCGTGGAACCCGTGGCCGCACGACATGATCATCACGGTCGATGATGGCCCTCAGCAGTTGCTTGAGCTGCTGTGGGTCCGTGACACGTGGTCACTGGCTGCCGGTCATCCGGACCCGCCGCCAACCCTGGTCCAGGCCGCTCCTGCAGGTGCGATCCCGGACGACGGGTGGGCGACGTGGAACGCGGCGTGGTCGGGACTGTGGCAGGGCGCCGTGGAGCATGCCGGCCGTGTCATCGGCGCCGATGCGCACGCGAAGCTGACGCGACCCAACCTGGCTCCCCCCGAGCGGCGCGCGCTGCTCGCCCAGATCGTCGGACCCAACTGGCGCGACCAGTTCGGCGACGAGGGGCTGGGCGACGCGTATCAATCCTGGCAAGCGGTACATCAGCGGAACCGGGGTGCGCGGCGCCGCGAGTTGATGTCCGCCGAGCTGGAGCGTCACGCGCTCGACGAGCTGGCCCCCGCGTGGAAACGCGGACTGACCAAGATCGTCACGATTCCCTGCCGTGGAGACCACACCCGCACCGTCGGCGCGCACACGCTCCTTGTGACGGACGAGACGCGCGAGGATCTGGGTCGCTACCGTCGCGCACTCGCCTCGTTCTGATTGCACGGCAAGGGGTCCCTCAACGCGACAGCTCGAGCAGAGGCGGATGGCCAATTGACGTCCGAGCCGAGCTGACACGCTGTGAGGCGCGAATCGATCAGAATTCGTAGATCGCGGCCAGCTCATCCGATAGCAGGACTGAGTGCGGGAGATCGCTTAGCGCGTCGGCGTCTACCGTGATCCCGCGCAGCCGTGCGGCCTCCGCATATTGTTCCCACGGAAATGAGGACGGCTCGGCGGCATCCGCTTGTACCAGCGCGAGAACCTCCGAGATCACGTCCGCTGAGGAGCGTTTCCAGGAGACCTGCTCGGTAGGCCGGTGCTTGAACGAGGAGACGCCGCGATCCATATCGAGACGAATCATCGACTCGTCCGAGAGGCGCAAGTACTGCGTCATCTTCATGCTCATAGCCGGTCGCAGGTTCCCTGGGGGCGGGTCATCGAGTTCGCAGATGATGACCAGCCCGGTCACTGACAGGTTCGAGATATCGAACGGCAGGCGATGCGCGGGCTCGGCACCTACCCACTCGCCCCGCATCGCCATATATCGAGTCTGCTCATCGTTGCCGGTCATGTTGGGGACAGCTTATGTCGGGGCTGCTGCACGAGTTGTAGACCTTCGATCCGGCTCGCCTGAGAGGCCGGCTCGGCCATCTCATGACGGTGTCCGCGAGCCCGGCACTCACCGCGACGGTTCTCGTCCTCTGGTGGATGGATTGGAGTCACGGCTCGAGCCTCAGATGTGAATCCTTCCACTGCATGCTGTGCCTTGTCCGTTCAGTCGGAAGTTGTCGCGTCCGGTCGCTCGAGCCCCAGAAATGGTCGCATCGCGGCACGATAGTCGTCGATGCTGCCAGACTTCACAATGGTCGCGCCGTAGCTGATGCCGATGCTCGTGAGGGGCCAGTTGAACTTGTCTGCCTCCCGACCTGCGTCTCCTGTGGGATCGAGTGAGCGATCTTGAATGGACAGAAGAACCCACTGCACGCCGTCGGTTGCTGTCGCGCTCCACACCCAACACTGCGCGTCGGTGCCAGCGCATTCCTCGAGTGATTCGTCGCGCACGAACCGTCCGAGGCCGGCATCTCGCGTGATCTCGCTGGCGGCGTCGAGCACCATCTGCCATTGGTCGGGCTCGGGGATCCCGTCTGAGATCAACTCGCAGCAGTTGACCGTCGTAAGCAGGGAGTCGCCGCCGTAGCCGTTTCCAACCTGCGGGTGCCAACTGTCGTCGCTGAACCACTCGTCTTGTGGTTGAGCGGGTTTGAGTTCAAATCCGGAGGAGTCGGCAATCGCGGTGCGGAGTTGGTTCATCAGCTCCCGCGCGGCAGGCTCGAGCTCCGCTTGGTCGGGATACTCGAGCAGTGCTTCGCCATCCTGGCCGGCGTGCGCTGGATAGTCCGCCCAATCCACGGTGACCGTCTTCCCGGAGTCATCCGTGTACGACGTAGTCGGGGAAGGCGAAGCGGCCAGCGCGCTGCATCCTGTCAGGAGCATTGCGCTGATCAGTATCGAGGCAGGAAGGGGCCCGCGAGAGAGATGAGAAAGCACATGGGGAATATTACAGGTTTTGGAATATGATCGGCGTATGCCCGCTGCATTGAATCAGCCGTCGTTCTGGATCCTCACCGCGTTGGCGTCGCGCCGGCGTCACGGATACGAGATTCTCCGCGAGACTGCTGACGCGTCGCAAGGGAGCGTGTCGCTGAAGGTCGCGACTCTGTATGCGGCTCTTGAACGGCTGGAGGCCGACGGGTTGATCGCTGCGGACGGTGAGGAGATTGTCGCGGGCAGAGCGCGCCGGTACTTCGTGATCACCGATGATGGCGCGTCCCGGTTGTCGGCGGAGGTCGATCAGATGGAGAGGTCGGCTCGAGCTGCGCGAACGCAGCTGGCTCTGCACAAGTTCGCGTTCACGCCGGTCGAAGGGATCGCCTGGTGAGCCGCGCGATGCAAGACCCGTTTCAGCGGCTGCTCCGGTGGTACCCGAGGCGGTGGCGACAGGCGAACGGAGAGGTCTTTGTCGGCAGCCTCCGCGATCAGGCTGAACACGAACACCGAGTGGCACCCACGGCAGGAGACAGTCTCTCCGCGGTAGTCAACGGCATCGGTCTCCGACTCGACGCGCGAGTCGCACTATGGTCTGCGCTCGTGGCGATCGGGCTCGGCGCCTGCTCCTGGCTTGCGCTGCTGAACGGACTCGGTGGAGCGCCGTGGGCAGCGAATGTGGTCGGCATCGTCACAGTCGGCGTCGTTCCCGCCTTGGCCGTCGTGGGCATGATCGCCGTCATGAGAGACCGGGGATGGGTCACCGCACCTCGCGCCCTGATCGCGATCCTCGCCCTCGTTACATCTCTCGCGCTGGCAGCACTGGCKCAGCTGTCCTGGGCACAAGGGTTCAGACTGGCCGACCAGAACCTGCCGCAGACCGGTCTGGCAGACGCGTGGGGTCAGCTCTTCGTGGTCGCATGGGTGGTCGGAGCGGCCGCGGTTGCCCTGCTCGTCGACGGTCTATTGCACCGCACTCGATGGCCGTGGTTCGCTCGTATGCCGCTAGCGGCGTTGGTCGGCATTCTCGCGGCCCCCGCAGCTGGCCTCGCATTGATCAATCCGACGATGGCCGTGGTCGTTGCGGGGTTCGCCGCCCTCATGGCTCTGTCCACGCTCAGCGGACGGCGTGTTCGGAGATCACCGGCCGCCACCCGGACGCGCGAGGCACGCTCGTCCGACGACCGGACCGCGGTTCGCTGGCTCACTGGCCTCAGCGCGATTGTCGGCCTGTTCGGCGTCGCATATGCGCTGACCGGGGCGGCGTGGTCGGCCGGTGCCGCCGATGGAACCGGGGCGATGGGGCAGGGCATCACCATTCTGCTCGCTGCCGCGATTCCCTTGCTGACGGCGGTCGCTCTCACCGTTTCGCAACGACATGGGCGTGCGGCGGTGTCGGGACCAATCGGTCTGGTCATCCTTGAAGTCACGGCCGTCGCCATCGCCTATGTCAGCGCGCCCTCATGGGACGACATGGCCCCCTGGATGGCCGTTTCCACGATCTTCGGCGGCGGGGCGGTGGCATGGTGGGCTATCCCGCGTCTTCGCGGGCCGTTGGGGCTCCGCGTTGCGGTTGGCGTCGCCCTGGGCGTTGGGTATGCGGTGCTATTCGGGACGACGACGATTCCGCTGCTCGCGTTTACGGTCCCCGTCTTCGCGGTCGTGGTCGCGCTGGTGGGCACTCGGTCCAGTCGGAAGTTGATCGCGCCGACGGTGCCGGATCCGACGGCAGCACTCTCAGCATGATCCGACGCCGCGGAACGAATCTCCAGCCCGCTACCGACGGTCTGTAGGTCGATCCCTCAACGCGACCAGCCATCGTGATGCCGCGGATCGGTCCCCAGCTTCCGGCACAGTTGCGTGTGTAGAGAGCGAGGGTTTGCGAGCGAGGCTCGGTTGGAGAGAAGTTCGTTCCCGTTAGGTTCGATCCTGTGACTGCTTCCGCGCAGCGAGTGACGCTCGCCCGGGTAACGGGCCCCGCATCGGTCGTGGGGTGGGTTTCCGCCCTCATCGCTCCTGCCACCGTCTTCCTCGTCACCACCGCCGCGCTACTCCAGCGGCGCAACGATTACTGTTCCATCGGAGCCACCGAGGTAAGTGGTCAGTGGCAGTTTTCGCTTGTGCCGCTCGGTCAAACATGCAGCCAGCAGATGTCACCCGAGGGGTGGGTTGCTCAATGGGTCGCGACGGTGGTCGCCTTCGCTGCGGCGTTGATCATGCTCTCCGCCTGCGTGGTCTTGGGCGTGGTCTGGATGAAGTTCGGCTACGCCCCTGGCTACGCACGGTGGTTGCTGTACGCAGTGGCGACGGGAATCCTGCTCGCGCTCGTGGTGTGGCTTCGAATGTCCTCTGTGGATCGCTACATCGATCGGGCGGGCGTGTCGCTCGGGATCGTCTGGGCCTGCGCGCTCGCCTTCGGTGCGGGCCTCATGACGACCGCTCTGGTTGGCTTCGTTCGATTGCTCTACCTTGAAGGCCGTGCGAGACCAGTGGCATAAGGGTCCTTCACCGGACGCCCGCAACCGGATTCCTCAACCGGCGCTATGGCTCGAGACTAGGGCGCGTCTCTATGACCACCGCCAGTGTTGCAACGACCAGAGACCGTAGCCGGATCCGTTGGCGCGGGCATCAATCTGGGGCGGTACCGACGTGGGGCGCGGGAACCTTTCG
Source organism: Microbacterium sp. P5_E9 (assembly GCF_054049175.1). NCBI lineage: Bacteria > Bacillati > Actinomycetota > Actinomycetes > Micrococcales > Microbacteriaceae > Microbacterium > Microbacterium sp. P5_E9. The sequence continues at coordinate 16,952 of NZ_JBFUMV010000017.1, forward strand.
TTGGGCCGCGGACACTCCATAGTGTGAGCAACAGTGACGAGGCCGCCTGGGCCGAGGCCCTCGCGGGCAGTGGGGATGCCTTCGGGCAGATTTTTGATCGTCATCGTGCCCGGTTGTACCGGCACTCCCGCGGTCTTGCCCCTTCCTGGTCTGACGCAGACGACGTTGTCGCTGTGACGTTCCTCGAGGCGTGGCGCAAGCGCGACAAGGTGCAGTTCGTCGATGGTTCGATGCTGCCCTGGCTGCTTCGCACCGCGACGTACACGGCGAGCAACCTGACCCGCTCAACCCGACGCTACAAGGCCGCACTCCGACGCCTTCCGGCGGGTGAGGTGCACCCAGATCACGCGGGTCAACTCGACGACGGTGACGCGGTGACGGCGCTGCGGGGCATGTCGCAGATTGACCAGGAGGTTCTCACCCTGTGCGTGCTCGAGGGCATCCGCGCAGAGGACGCGGCCCGAATCATGAACGTCCGCCCCGGGACAGTCAAATCCCGACTCTCGCGAGCCAAGGCACGGCTCCGCGATGCCCTCAACGAACCGTCTCCAATGCTGCGACCGGAAGGTGTGACCAATGTCCTCTGAAATGATCGAATCTGAACGCGACACGGAACTGCGTCGGATGCTCGTCGCCACCGCCTCCGCCGCACCCGTCCGTGCTCGCCGTCGTTGGAGTATCGCCGCGCCGATCGCCGCATTCGCGGTTGCTGGCGCGCTGACCGGGGCTGCCTCGGCGGCCGCGCTCAACCCGCCCGAGCCCGTGTCGACGGTGAACGTCGCGGCCTTCGCGGACGAATTCGTCTACGACTACACGCAACTCTTCGGATCTCCCGTCCTGCTCAGTGGTGAGGGCGACACCATTGTGCAGCTCGGCTCCGTACCCACAGGGGCCGTTGAGCTAGCGGTTGCATTCAACTGCGGCGACCCGGGCCGGTTCGAGTTCCATCTCGACGGTGAGTGGGTCGGCAGCGTCGTCTGCGACGAAACGTCGACAGGTGCGGGGGGCGGCGGGGTCTACTACGCGGTGAGCGACGCGGCGACCCATACCCTCACGATCTCCACCGACGCCGGTGCGCGCTACGCACTATGGGCATCATGGGCCGCCCGCGCAGTTCTCCCCGAGCCTTCGCAAGCCCAGGCCGAGGCTATGGCCGACGGCCAGGTCACAGAAGACGAGTACCGCGCTGGGTTCAACCGTTACTCCGAGTGCATGACCAAAGCCGGACACCCCCTGGCTTTCGTCGATACGACAGGCACAGTGATCGACTACTCCAACCCCTCAGAGGCCGTCACCTCAGGCGAGGAAGGGCGATGCTACGCGCTGGAGTTCGGACAAATCGACCCCGCATGGCAGGTCGCAAACGAGTAGAGACGAAACCACACGGGCTGCGAGCCTGCCTCGCAGCCCCGACGGATCCCTCCCGCCCGGACATCGTCTCGGTCTGGGCGGGTTCCAATAAGCGGGCATCCGGCCCCAGCGCCACGCGTTCCGACTCACGTCAGTCGGTGGCAAGTCGCCGACCAAGCAGCTGAGCAGAGCCGCCAATACCACCAGCCCCAAACAATGTCTCGAGGAGTTCCATGGCCAACCCTCCCATCGGCCCTGCCGATCTGAATCTGCCACCAACAGAACCCATCGACATCTCATGGGCACTCGCGACAGCAAACTCCGTCAATCGGCCCGACGTTCCGTTGACGCTCTGATCGTCGCGCCGGGTTGGTGTTCCGTCAGTCAACTCAGAAATGCTCGACCTTCGCCTCCAGAGTCCAGCCCCCGCGCCGCTGAGCGGTCCCTCAACGCGACAGTTCAACTCCGCCAAACGGATCCTCGCCTACGACTTCGGTTCGCGATTAACGGCGTTTCGAATATTGTCTGGGCGCGGTGTGACTATTCGGGTGGCTGCGGACACTATGAAGTGTGGTGGACGATTCGGATGAGATGGTGTGGCGGTTGGTGCTGTCTGGCGACAGTCGCCGGTACGGCCTGATCTGGGACCGGCATCGCGACCGAGTCTTCCGGCACCTGATTGCCAGCGGGAACAGCGCGACGAGCGCGGAGGATCTCACGGCGGCGGCGTTCCTGGAGTTGTGGCGTCGCCGTGACGCGGTGCGGTTCGTGGACGGGTCGCTGCTGCCCTGGCTGATCGTGACCGCGCAGAACATCTCCAGGAACGCCGCCCGGGCAAGGCGTCGGTACGAGCGGTTTCTGGCTGCCTTGCCCGCTCCGTCCGTGGTGCCCGATCCTGCCGATCCGATCGCCGATCGCGACCACGAGCATCTGATCGCGTTGCGGGAAGCGATCGCCGCTGCACGTCCCGCGGACGCGACGCTTCTGGCGATGACGGCGTTGGAGGGGTTCACGACCCGGGAGGCCGCGACTGCGTTGGGGCTATCCGAGTCGGCCGCGAAGATGCGGCTCACCCGTCTCCGTGCCCGACTACGCACAGCGGTCACCGCCCATCCACTCCCTGAAGGAGGGTCATGATGGCGAACTTCACCCCGGAACGCTCCGACGCGATCAGAGCGAACCTCATCAACCATGTCGCCGAGAACCCGGCTCCCCGCCGGCGCCGCGCGCTATGGGCTGCCGGTTTTGTCCTCGCCGGTCTCGTCGCGGGCGCCGGGGCCTCAGCGGGAGCGTTCGCCGCCACCGGAATGCTCACCGCCACTCCGGCGCAACCCTCCGGGCAGCCCACGCCCGCCTACCCTGACGCGGTCGCCGCCCCGCTCGGGGTGACGCCCGGCGCCCCGATCATCGCTCTGCTCGGCGACCCGATCACGGAGACCTTCGACACGACCACACAGATCTCCCTCGAGGACCGGCCCGCTGCGGCCACCCACGCTCGCGTGACGATGACACCGTTGAGCCCCGGGTCGCTGAACTGGGGAACCGATGCCGGCGGGAACAATCCCAACGGTGGGTGGGGCGCGCAAGACTTCTCCTCCGGTCGAGATCTCTCGGCCTGGTACGACTACCCGCTGGACGACACCGTCCACACCCTCTACCTGAACCCGACCGACTTCAGCGCAGTCGTAACCGTGCAGTACATCACCCAAATACCCACCCATCTCGGGGTCAACGCCAACGGGCAGACCTACGGCGTCGAGGACTCGATCGAAGGCCGCCCCGACCTCATCAGCGCGATTGGCATCGCACCCGACGGAACACAGGTCGTGGGCTACATCTTCGCGAGCGAACTCGATGGCAGCAGCCCCGACCACCCCGGGCTCCCCTCCTCGCCTGACGAAGCACTTCGCTGGCAGAAGGAGACCCAAGAGAAGTACCCGAACGGATGGACCGTTCCCGTCTACACCTCCGACGGCACAACCCAGATCGGAACCTTCCAGATCAACGGGTGACCACGTCGCGGGCGTCCGCATAAGGGCCCTCGGCGGGACCGCGCGAATGGTCGGCGACCCAATCGTTCTTGCGAGATTGTCCAGGCAGGCTGTCTACTGAAGGCGTTGAGCAGTCCGCTGAGCTACCAGTGACGCCATCGGGTAAGGAGTCGACGATGTCCGCAAGCACAACCCCGACCACGTCGGTCCCTCGTATTACGAGGATCGGTGCGAAGCGGGTGGTTCAGCTGATCGCTGTGGTGCTGGCGGTTGCGGCGGGGGTCTTCATGCTCTTCGCGCCGACGTACCAGATCGCGACATCTGACTCCGCTGGAAACTCGAGTACGGGGACGGCGACCATCCTGGAGACGTCCGGCGCCTGGGCAATCGTGCTCGCTCTAATCCCGGTCGCCATCGCGCTTGCGCCGCTCGTTGTCCCGCCGCGCGCATGGCAGTGGGTGACGATCGCCGCAGTTGTCTTGTTCGCCGGATGGATCATCGTGGGCGTTTGGACCATTGGCGGATTCTATTTGCCGGCCTTCCTCGTCCTTCTGGCTTCGGTGTTCATCCGGCCACGCAGCAGCTTCGGAGAGTGACAGCCCTGCCCCGGTCTCTCAGACCCGGGCGTCGACGGCAACCTCGTCTCATAATCTCTTCCGACAGAAGGCGCCCATCGCGAAATCCGGACCGGGCGGTTCCAGCGCGTTCCTGCTCGCATCGATGTATCGACACCGGCGCGGGTTCCTAGCGGCCTGAGCCGTTGGGCACTCGACCCCTCAGGAACTCCAGTACTGTCAGCATGCCCGATGCCGGTCCCTCACCGCGACGCGGCGCGAGTCGCCGTGCTATCCGTCGAACACATCGGCACTGGCGAAGGCGGCGTCGTCGGGGAGCAGTTCTACCAGGAGTGGCGGGCAGTCGTCGAGCATCACTCGATCCGGCGACGGCATCGGTTCTGAGCCGAAGTCTGCCTCCACCGAGTAGCAGGTGTAGACCTGGCTCGGCCCCGTGTAAGTGCGGTTCTCATCGGTCGGGACGGCCTGCCGTGGGCCAGACGAGATGAACACCGCGACCTTAGCGGATGAATCCGTTGCGACCGTGTCGTAGAGAACGATGCCGCCTCTGTCGAGCTCCAGGTCCGCAGCGGATGACGCACTCCCATCCCAGCGCATGCCGTCGAGGGCGTCGAGGTACGCAGCCGGCCCATTCTCCGCAGGTTGAAATAGATCCTCGGAGAGGGGATCCTCGAACGTCGCGACTTGCCTCGCCAACACCCCGTCGATCCCGCTGTCGTAGCCGTGGTACTCGGTGGCGCATCCCGCGAGGGCAATAGCCCCAGCTACCGAGAAGACGATCGTGACGATCAAATTGTGCTTCTGCGCTACGGTCACTTTCCACCCTCCCATTCAACGGTGACCCCGGGTGAGCGCCGCCGAGGCCACGCGCCGGTCATCTCTGACGTGCGATCGTCAACCAACCCACCACACACACATCGAGAGCGGTGTCGTCGGCCTTGCGGTCCGTGGCCGCTTGTAGTCAAGGAGAACCGACGGTCGAACAACGAGTCAAGCGCTGCATGAACCGGTTGGTCCTCAGGGCCGACCCCGTGCTCACACTCGATGACCTCGTTATCGGTGCTCACACTCGTATTGCTCCATACAACCGGATCAGTGCACACCAATCTTGCGCGGCGTGATCCCGCAGTGTCTGGTGCTCGCGAATTGCACCCTCATGGCTGGAGATCGGGCTGTGGGCATGCTCGTTCGATCTGGGCGAGATCCTCGGCTGTCCCGTTGGGGAGCGCCGCGAACGGCGACCATGTACCTCCGGATACCACGAACGTGGACCTGTCCGGAGCTTTCGGTGTCGCGTAGCCACGCTCTTCGAGGCAACGTTGTGCCGCGAGCAGGTTTGCGTAGTGCGCCTCTAACTGCGCGCGCGACGGCTTGGCGATCCGATTGAGCTGCAGTGTGGTGATGCAGCTCTCAGCGTCCGCTAGGTGCTGGGCTTCCTGGTCGGACTGGTATTCGACAGCGACGCCACCGTCGGCGCCTATCTCTGTTGCCCAGCCTTTGTCGTTGAGGCAGGCGGCGAGTAGTTGCGCTCTTTCCTCGTCCGAGAGAGCCGGGGGTGATGCGGCTGCCGCTAGGCCTCCGACGGACACGCATCCGACAATCACGAGGCCCACGATGGCAGGTGCCATCCTGCGTCGCCTCCGCGGCAGGCCGTCATCGGCGGGGCGGAGCCGGCGCCGCAGTCCGTCAAGACGCAGCGACCACGCCTCACCGAATGTCGGCCCGCGCCGCCCGCGAGCATCATCCATGTCCAGCAGGGTGCCGAGCATCACCTGCTCGTGCTGCGCCCGCCATTCCTTGGGATACCACCGAAGAATTCGCTGATATCGCCGCTTAGCGTTCGCGTCCGTCATCGTCCGCGCCCATCGACCGTGGTTGATGTGCTCGCGGACGATCCGGCAGGCATCACGGATCGCGCAACACGAACGCGCGCCTCCAGACGCACCGTCTCCTCTTCCAGCGCCGCAGTCCCGTGCTCGGTGAGCCGGTAGTACCGACGAGCGCGACCATCGACGACCTCCTCGCTCAACACCTCAATCAGCTCCAGCCGATTCAGACGATCCAGCGCCCCATAAAGCGTCGGGACCTTCAGGGAGACGGGGCTGCCCTGCGAGGTGCTCAGCAGTTCCACGTCACGCAGAATCGCGTAGCCGTGCTTTGACTCCTCGGACAGGGCAGCCAACACCCAGAACGACACTTCATTCGACAGCTCCCGCGAGACTCCGCCCATGCCCACAGAATACTCTGCCGGGAAGAATATGCAACGTCTGATTCCGAATCGCCTCACCGGCCTCGTCGCGAACCACACCGACCACCCTCAGGGCGGTCCGACCGCATGCGACAGTTCGCGTACAAGCGGATCATTCGGCGGGCGTAGCCTCGTTTTCGAAGCAAGTTGTCCTCGCGATGGACGAAGTGCCGGGTGCTGGACATATGGAGGTATGGGCACCTTCGAGAGGACAACGCTATGAGCGAGAACCGGGATCAGTCGAGGTCGTTGGATCAGCTCTTGACGCGAGCGGCGCCGCCGCGAACACCGATCACACCTCAGGTTGAGGACGCGCTGGCGCGGATGACTGTCCAGGCGCACAAGCAGGAGCGCGAGCCGGCGGAACGGCGTCGGCGAACGTGGAAGGTCGCGGGTCTGAGCATTGCCACCGCGGTCATGCTCGGCGGGGCCGGGATGGCCGCCGCGGCGACCGCCGATGATTGGGCGTGGTGGCTGCAAGAGCCGGACGGCGCGTATTACTTCACCTCCCTGTCCGGAGACCCGTGTGAGTACCGGGTCGGCCAGATCGAGTCCACGGACCCGGATGTCGCACAAGCTGTGCGCGACGCGTTCCGCGAGGACGCGACCGTGAACCAGGACGCGATCGTCGCAGACTGGGAAGCACGACTTGCTGAGTACGCTCAGTTCACCGCCGATCAGAAAGCGCTCGGTGTCGAAGCGCCCGCCCGATCCGACGAAACGATGTGGATCATGTCGGTATCCCGCGTTGTCGACACTCAGATGCGCGCCGATCTCGCAGCGCAGGGAGTCGACGCCGCTGCGATACAGGAAGCCGGCCTCGCGGTCAGGGGCGAGATTCGCTGCAAGGGAGAAATCGTTGAGTAGGCGAAGCGACCACGACAACGCGGTCCTGCACGCGATCTCCCTCTCGTCCATCGACCTACTCGGCTACTTCGAGTACCGGGTCGGCCGTGACGATGCTCCGGACCTCCTGGCCGAGACCATGACCACCGCCTGGCGGCGCTCCGCGGACCTTCCGTCCTCACAGGTTGAAGCGCGCATGTGGCTGTACGGGATCGCCCGCAACGTGCTCGCGAACGCCGAGCGCGGCGGTCGCCGGCGGTGGCGGCTGGCCAACAAACTCCGCGCCCTAACGACGCCCCAGAGCATTGTCGGCGTCCCCGCCGATGCCGGTATCGAGATCCGCGACGCTGTCGACAGGCTCCCGAAAGACCAAGCCGAACTCGTCCGGCTCATCCACTGGGACGGATTCACCATCGCGGACGCCGCACAACTGTGCGGCATCCCAGACTCCACAGCACGAAGTCGGTATCAGACCGCAAAACTCCGACTTCGCGAGACCCTCGAACCAGATCGATCGGAACCGACGCAAATCCCCGCGATTAGGTGTTGAGCGCCGCGGGATGTCGAGCTTCCCGTGGCGAGCGCCGGCGGTAGGCCGGTCCCCGTGCGAGACAGCCCCCGCAAAGCCGGTCAGTCAGCGGTCTCCTAAGGCGTCCGGGTCATACATAGCGAAATCGCCGACCACACGAAGGCTCGGTCCAACCTCTCGTTGCAGGTCACGTACGAGTGCGTCGCCTTCGGCAATCCATTCGCGTCCAACCGACGGCTCCGGCCACTTGATCTCAAAGACCGGATCGAGAACAACCTCCCACGTCCGGTTCCATGCACGGAGTCGCTGACGTAGCTCGGGAGAGATGTCGATCGACCGGGGAACTACCTCTCGCCCTCCCCACTCGGGAAAGACGAGCAGGGTACTCACGCGTTCTTCCTGTTCGCTAGCGTCCACCCTTCGACGGTAGCTCGCTGCTGCCCGTCAGAGTGAGATCGGCCACAAGCCGGTCCCTCAGCGCGACAGCAACGGCCGTGGACGAGCAGCCCGAGGCGATGAGGTTGTCTGCCTCGTATTGCTCGCCGTCTTCGAGGATCGGTAGCGTGCCTGAGCAGGAGCGATTCGCAGCGGTCGCGCCTGCAAGCGGGCAGTCTCCATTACGCGACGCCGGGGGTGCTTACTCCGTCGGAGATGCGAAGACTGGGCCTAATGCCGGCCAGAACTCGCTTCGCACGAAAACCGGGAGCTCGCCGAGGGGAGTTGGACGGGCGAGGAGCTGACTGCCCTCCACGCGCGCGCCTGTGAAGGCGTCGATCCATTCGCCGGCGGGCAAATAGACCTCGATGGAGTGGGCGCCTTCGTGCACGACCGGCGCTACTAACAGCGCGTCGCCCAGCATCCACTGGAGTGGCCGGTCCCACACCATGCTGTCGCGCGGGTGATCGAAGAAGAGCGGCCGCATCAGGGGCTCACCACGGGCTATCGCGTTGTGAGCCGATGAAGCGAGGTACGGGACGAGGCGTTCGCGCAACTCCGCAAATCGGCGGAATGTCGGGATGATGCGGTCGTCTCCGGTGCGCTCCTGGATATTCCATGGCGTCCGGTCTCGGCTCGGAGTGCGGTGGAAGTTGAACTCGGAGTGGTACTGCATGATCGGTACGAACGTCGCCGCAGCCACAGCGCGGAGGTAGAGCTCAGCAGTTGGAACATCGCCACTGAATCCTGCGAGATCCCAGGACCAATACATGATCCCCGACGCCGATGCGCTCAGGCCGGCGAACAACGACCACCTGAACGCATCCCATGTCGAGTTTTCGTCGCCCGCCCAGAATGCGCCATGCGCCTGGCTGCCCGTGAATCCCGCACGGCTGAAGGTGACGGGCGGCTTTCCTGCCCGCCGCAACAGTTCACCATAGGCCTTGGCGTACGCGACCGGGAACGCGTTGTTGCGCTGGTCACCGTGGCGCCCGTCGAGATACACCAGATCGGATCCCCATGCGTGCTCACCGCCGTCGGTCTTGAAGCCGTCGATGCCCACCTCGTCGACGAGGTAGCGCCGCTTCTCGGTCCACCATTGTGCGGACCGATCGTCGGTGAGATCGGGCATCAGCGCGAGTGGGAACCACCAGCCTCGATTGCGATAAGGACGGAGCCGACCATTATGCGTCGGCTCTTGGATCAGCACGTTGTCACGGATCGCCGCTGCGGCATCCGCTGCAGCCTGCCCAGCAGGGGGCGGTCGCATCTTGATGAGCGGGATCTGCCAGAGGTGCACGCGGATCCCTCGCGTGTGGAGTTCGTCGACCATGCCCTTCGGATCTGGCCATGGCCCGTCGGAGGGAAAGTCGAAGTCGGCGAGCCGGGCGGGACGTGCCCCATCGCGCACGATCGCCCGGGCGCCGCGCCACTGCGTGAACGTGCTTTCGTCGCTCCACGCCTCGATCACGAGGTTGCCGAATGGGATGCCATGATCGCGGTGAGCGTCGGCCTGCCGCATCACGTCAGCTTGGGTGTTCCACTCGTTCCCGCTTGCCCATAGTCGGAAGACCCACTCTGGCAGTTCCTCGGGCCGACCAGCCTCGCGAAGAAACGCTGAGAGTACATCGCGCGGCGTGCCGTCGTAGAACGCAATCTCCAACTGCCCGTCTGCCCCGGTTTCGGCTTCGACCCACAACCGATCGGGGTCGGATGCCCCTACGTCGAACCAAACCCGACGTGTGGTGCGGACGTGAAATCCCCACCCAGATCCGCCGACCACATGGGCAAAGGGCATCGTCAAGTACGTGCGTCCCGTCGCTCCCTGGTCTTTGTATTGCTCGAAGACGACCGAGTCCAGTTGCCGGCCGCGCTGATCGATCGCGTCGAATCGTTCGCCGAACCCTACGACGTGCTCGCCTGCCTTGAGCCGTAGCGCGAAGCGCACCCGACGTGTCTTTGATCCGTCGCCGAGGGTGCTGCCGCGTTCGTCGGCGATGCGCGTCGTGCCCACGACCGCGAGTCCTCCCACACCGACGGTCCAGCCGTTTACCGATGTCTCGAACCACCGCGTGCGACCGTCATTCGAGATGAACCGGTATCGCAGTTGCTCGCCGCGCCGTAGACCACCCAGTTCGGTGGACCATCCGACGCTGGAAGGCGCGAGGCGATTCTGTGCCGCGGCGAGGTGACCGACCTGGCTGACCACCTTTCCGCGGTCGCTGCGAACGACGCGTCCCAATGAGACATCGGCTTGACGTACCGCATCGCGGTGCCACTCGAGCAGCACCCACCTGACCTCTGCGGATGCGCGGACGCCGAGGCGAAGCGGCTGCCCTTCGACCGGCGTCGCTGGCGAAAGCTGGTCCGTGTCGTCGGCGTACGGGTGACCAGATCCTGTCGGTCGGTGGCGAATCACTCGCCGAGCAACCCAAGCTCGTCGGCGAGGATCAGGTACATTCCATGCGACCAGAGGAGCGGCGTCGCGACGGGACCCCACTCGCCGACCCAGCGATCGCGATGCTCGGGGTGAAGCAGGTGGTGTGGTACCTGTTCGGGGAACTGACCTTCGGGGCTCAGCTGGTCAGCGGACCAACGCAGGTGGGCGAGCGCTCCGTCGACATCGCCCCGCACGGCTTGGTTCCAGCCGAGTAGGCAGGAGAGCAACGGCCACTGTCCCCCACCGTAGAATTCGTCGGCGAGATAGCGATGAACGCCACCGCTCACATCGAGGTTTTCGGAGATGGCGTCGATGGTAGCCCCCGCCACGGGGTCCTCGACGGCGATGATCGCGAACGGGACTATGCAGGACGCCAGCGAGGCGTCGCAAGCATCGCCTCCCAGCCATTTAGCGAGACGTGCGCCGTCGTCAGCCAATCCCTCAGTCAGAATGAGCTGCCGGATACGTTCTGCCGCGGCGGCGGCGGCGGCGACCCTTGGCTGATCGATCGCCGTACTCCGAGCGACGGCCGACAGGCCGCCGAAAAGCGCACCCAGTGTCGAGCCATGGCGCTGGTCGACGTTCTCCTCCCACCAGTCGTAGCAAGGCAGATCCCAGAACGCGCTCGCGTAGTCCGCAGCGACTTCGATCCCCGCCCGCCACCGCTCGAGAGGTTCCGCATGGCGTTCGGCATGGGTCACGACAGACCAGAGCCATGTGCCATAACCATCAGTCTGGAAGTTCCACCAGGTGTCCGGTTCTGCGTGATCTTCGGTCGGGAACCGTGTGGGAAGCATCTCGGCGACGGTGGGGATGACCCCTTCGCCCCGCTGCGCGACGAGGCGGTCCACTTGGCTGCGGCGGTCGGCGAGCCGCGCAGTCACCCAGTCGTGAAATGCGTTCGCGGACTCGACATCCCCGAAACGAGAGACGCCCTCAGCAGTAAAAGCGCCGTCGCGCAGCCAGCTGTAGCCGCGGTAGGCGGAGAAGGTGGGCGAGGCCGGGTAGGCACCATGTGCGTCCTGACAATCGACGATCAGATCGTGCGACAGTCGGGCAATCGCGATCAGCCGGTCACGGTCCTCGATCATTCTGCGCGCTCCCACCAGACCATCGACCACACCTGGAGGCTCGGAATCACGAACTCGAGGAAGCGGTTGCGCTCACCGTTGACCACGGTGAATTCGAGTGGACGCGCCGTGCCTTCGCCATCATCGGGGGTGTCCCACCACACGCCATTAACACGGCCCGTGACCACAACACGCACCTTCAGCGCTGCTAAGACCTTTGGCGGGGTCAGCTGCGCGCTATTCCACCTGCCGGACTCGATCCCGACAAGATTGACGAGGTTCAACGTCGTCACGTGGCTATATTCCCGAGTGATGGTCCAGACCGTTCCTGGAACGGCTCCTGCGCCGTAGCTGGCGACGTTGCCGGCCAAATCGTCGTGTTCAAGGAGGATGACGTCGTTGGTCGGCCCGACCTGCGTCCAAGCCACGTCGATCCCGCCACCATGCAGAGCGCCGGTATTTCGTACTGCGAAATCCGCGTAACGGCGCACGATCTCGAAGTCCTCGTCCGGTAGCACGCCGTAATTTGGGTAGTACGCCTCAGTAAGCAAACCGGCGCCCTCGCCAGCGAGAAGCTGAAATCCCCCCGACGAGTTGATCGTCGCCCACGCCAAGCGGAACGTGTTCATCGCGCCATCCTGCCGACCCTCGGCAGGATGGAAGGCGTGCAGATATGCGGCGAGGACGACCTGCTTTGCGGGCCTGAGTTCCCGCGACCGGCGGATCAGGTCGTAGAGGTCCCGATAGGTGGAGTACGGATCCCACACTTCGATATAGGTGGCAGCATCTGAGCTGACTTTTGGCATTTCCTCGAGAGGCCACGCATTCACCAAATTGAAGATGGACCCTCCATCCGGTGCAGCCGCGAGCGTCTCCCGAGCCGCCTGCTCGACGAATCCGGTGAACTCGACTCCCAGATCCACTTCCTGCCACTCTCCCGAGGCCCGAGACACCGAGCGCTTTGGGTACCCGTATTGGTCGATATGGATGCCATCGAAGCCGAGTTCGCGGATCGCAGCCACGTACTGATCGATGATCCAACGCCGCCAGCCGGACACCTCACGAATGTCCTGCAGGTAGAAGATCTCGGCGAGCTCCAGCGGGATGTGTCGCCCGTCGTAGAGCAGCCAATCCGCGTGCTGGTCGGCGAAGTCTCGTTCCGCCCCGTACAACGCGCCATACGCCAGTGCCGCCATACCCCGCTCGTGAGCAAGGTCCACTTTCCGCTGAGTGACGGCGCGCGAGAGAGTTCTCCCGAGCGGGTCGATGAACTCCTGCGTAGGCGGAACAAGAGTGTGGTGGCTGTACATCCAGTCATAGAACTGAATCACGTTCAGATGCAGCGAGAGCATCGCATCGGCTCGTCGCGCTGACTCTTCCGGGGTCTCGTCAGGGCCGAAGTCGGAGAAGAAGCCGTACCGCGGAGCATCGTGCCACCGGACCGCGATGTCGAAGGCGCTAGTCGCGGTCACGGTGCCGCTGAGTGTTTGGACTGTCACAGAGAACCCACGTGAGGCACCGGCCGACACTTGCGCCGCGAGAAGGGCGAGTTCCACCTCCGCGCGCCCTTCCCCGTCCTCGCCGACAACGATCCCCAAATCGAAGTGCTGCGGTTTAGCCAGGAACGGTGACCCAGCCGCGATCGTGCCACGGAGGGAAAGGTCTCCGACCGGAGCGCCGGCAACAGTTATCCGAAGTCCGATGTGCTCGCCAGGACGATACTGCGCTCGGGTGGGGGTGACGACGAGGTGGGTCAACGAACGACCTCCGTCCATGTGGCAGGCCGGCATCGGGTGGGGATGAATGGCGTGCCGACTTGCCAACTGCGGTCTCTTACGGCCCCTCGTGGGGCACGGACGGTTGAACTCAAGGCGAACCTTTCTCGGCTGACTAGTTGAGCGACGGTGTCTGAACTGGCTACGGGACTACCCGCGAACGCCGGCGGAGAATGCGCCGTTCACGAAGTAGCGCTGAAGGACGATGAAGATCGCGATCTCAGGAAGTGCGGCGAGCGTGGTCGCAGCGAAGATCGTCGTCCATTGGGTGGCATGCGAATTGAAGAACAGCAGGATTCCGATCGGAAGGGTTCGCAAGTCGGGGTCCTGGAGGAGCAACCGCGCCCACCAGAAGTCGTCCCATGAACCGAGGAACGCGAAGACGGCGATTGTTGCGAGGGCAGGCTTGCTAAGGGGAAGAAGGACGCGCAGGAAGAACGTCCACACTCCGCCACCGTCGATCCGAGTCGCGTCTTCGAGTTCCTGCGGGACCTGTGCGAAAAAGCCGCGAAGCAGGAAGGTGTTGAACGCAACAGCGTTCGAGACGTAGATGATCCAAAGACCCGTCCAACTGTTTGCGAGTCCGAAGTCACGCATCACCTGGAACTTGGGTAGCAACGCAATGAGGTCGGGGATCGTCATCGTGACGAGATAGAAGCCGAAGATCCACTCCTTGCCGGGGAACCGCAGCCGCGCGAAAGCGAACGCGCTCAGCGCCGAGATGCTCACCGTCAGTATCACGGTGACGAACGCGACGACGAGCGAGTTGAGGGCGTACTGTTGCAGCCCCGCCGAGGTCAGGGCACGAATGAAGTTGTCGAGGGTCGGGTCCGCGGGCCAGATCGTGGGCGGGTCAGGAATCACCCAACGCTCGGGGCTGAGGGCGGTTCCGACCATGTATCCGAACGGCAGAATCATGGCGAGGGCACCGAAGGTGAGAGCGACGTACCGCATGATCCGCCACCTGAGGAGCCCCCGGGTGGCGCGCTGGAGGCGGTGACCGTTCCGYTTCGGCGTGGCGCTGGCGGTCACTGGTCAACCGCTCCTCGGGTGATTCGGCGCTGCAGGAAGCCGAACACCATGACTGTGCCTCCCAGGATGAGTCCGATCGCGGTCGCGTACCCGAAGTCGAGGGCGGTGAAGGCCTGGTTGTACATGTACGAGAGCATGACCTCAGTGCTTTTCTCCGGACCGCCGCCGGTGATCAGGTAGACGGAGATGAACACGTTGAATGCGCCGATGATGAGGGCGACACTCACGAACTGGAAGGTGGGGCGCAACAACGGGAAGGTGACGCGCCAGAACTTCTGCCAGGCGTTCGCGCCGTCGAGGGTCGCGGCTTCATAAAGCTCCCCGGGGATCGACTGCATCGCCGCAAGGAAGATCACCATGTTCCAGCCGATGCCCTTCCACACCCCGAGAAGMATGATCGGCACCTGAGCTGCCCACGTGTTGTGGAGCCACGCGATCGGCTCGGTTGCGACGTGGAGCACATCGACAAGCACGTAATTGACCGGACCCATGCCATCGCTGAAAAGGAATGTGAACACCAAGCTCACGATGAGCCAGGAGGTCACCACCGGAAGGTAGAACAGCGCCCGATAGACGGTGCGACCGAACAGTTGACCGTTGAGCAGAACAGCCGCGAACAGGCCGAGCGCGATCTGGATCGGAACTGTGACGATCGCATAGAGAAACGTGTTGCGAACCGAGACCCAGAAGATGGGGTCCCCGGTGAACGCCTTGATGAAGTTGCCTAAGCCGATGAACTCGCTTCGGCTGGGCACCGGAAGGTTCCAGTCGTACAGGCTCATCTGGACGCCCTTGATCAGAGGCCAGACCACGAAGAGCAATACGAGGATGAGGCCGGGTAGTACGAACGGGGCGGCGACGAGCAACTGCCTGCGGCGTTTCCGCATCGCACGAGCGCGAGGTGCCACCGGCTGCATCACTGGGCGGTCGGACGCGATGAGAGAGGTCATCCTGAATTTCTCCGGGCGGATCGGTTACCTGAAGGGAAGGAGTGGAGACGGTGGCCGCCCCCACTCCCCCTCATCTCTACTTCTCGGACAGCAGCGGATCGATTTGCGCCGCAGCGTCGCTGAGCGCCTGTTGCGCGGACTTCTCGCCACGGAGCGCCGCACCGAACGCGTCGGTCAGGATCGGGTCGATCTGCGTCCACGTCGGTACGGGTGTGCGGGCCTGGGCGGTCTGCAGCTGCTCGACGTATGCCGCCAGGTAAGGCACCCCGGTCACCGCGGGAGACTTGAGTGCAGACGCGGTCACCGGGATCTGGCCGACCTCCGCCATCGCCTCCTGTGCAACATCGGACAGCATGAACTGCTCGAATGCCCAGGCTGCCTCCTGGTGAGTGCTAGTCGCGAACATCACGAGGTTCTCACCACCCACCACCGAAATGGATCCGCCCGGGCCCTCAGGAACCTGGACCTCCTCGAGCGTCAAGTCGTTCTGGAATGTCGCCACCAGCCAGGGTCCGTCCGTGATACCCGCATAATCGCCACCGCTGAACCCGCCCCAGCTGTCTGGTGTCCCACCAACGGATGAAGGGCCCAGGAGTCCGGCGTCGTTGAAGTCGACCAGCCACTGCAGCGCCTTGACGGAATCGGCGGAGTCCAGGTAGCCGGTCGCCTTGGTGTAGTCGTCGTTCGTGACCGCGCCGCCGCCGCTCCAGAAGAAKGGCAGCACGTTCCACGGCCCGCTGCCACCGAGCGATAGAGCCCACTTGCCCTGGCCCTTGAGCTGGTCGCCGAGGGTCTCGAGGTCGTCGAAGGTCTCCGGCGCGGTCGTGACCAGATCGGTGTTGTACACGTACACCTGCGTGTTCGTGTCCAGAGGCAGACCGTAGGTGGCTCCCTTGTACTCGTTGGTCGATAGCGGTCCCGGCAGGACCGCCGAGGCGATGTCCGAGAATCCGCTGAGGTCATCGACCGGCTGAAGTACTCCGAGATCGGCGAACTCAGGCGTCCAGATGATGTCCATCCGCATCACGTCGGGCAATCCGCCCGCGCTCACACCCGCGATCAACTGGTCATGGAGACCGTCATACGGCATGACAACCGCGTCCACCTTGACACCCGGGCACTCCTCCTCGAACTTCGGCAACACCGTGTTCAGGAGCTGGTCGTTCTCTGGACTGTCGGTGCTGTACGTATGCCAGAACGTAATCGTTGTCGGCGTCGATGCTGCGCACACATCTTCAGCCGGCCCGGCTGTGTCACTGCCCCCACCGGCACATCCGGCGAGCAGTGTCACGGCGGAAATGCCGACGAACGACAGAATCAGTGCCCTCTTCGTGGTTTTCATGCAGACCCCCTTGTCTCTTTCTGGTGCACCCGCGACCATTACGCGGGACGTTCCTAACCCTCGCCCGCACCTGCTCGGAGGCGGGCGCGGACGAGACGGCCCTGCTCCCCGCTCGCGCCCGACGAGTCGAATGGCGTTGCGAGCACCAGCGCTGCCGCTCCTCGCGCCCATGCATCGTCATCCCAGGTCTCGACCATGACGCCGATCCCTCGGCGAGCAGGGATGAGCGCCGAACGGAACGCTGGCTCAAAACCGAAGGCCCAGTGGGGCCAGGCAAGCGTTCCCTCCCCGAGGATCATGACTGCTTCGGGGTCCAGGGTGTGCACGAGTCCCGCCAGTACCCGGCCGAGTCGATGCCCCGCCGCACCAAACACACCAGCGGCGACGGAGTCGCCCGCATCTGCGGCGGCGCGGAGCCCCGCGATCCCGTCTCCCTCGCGGATCACTCCAACTAGCCGACCAGCCTGAACGAGGCTGTCCTCGCAGATCAGCGTCTCCAGGCATCCGCGGTTGCCGCATACGCACTCGACGCCGTCCTCCACGACAGGGAAATGCCCGATCTCGCCCGCGCCTCCGTTCGCGCCGCGATGCACCACACCGTCAACAACGAACGCAGCTCCAACGCCGGTTCCGATGGTGACGACCAGGAAGTTCTCGAACTCGCTGCCAGAACCGTAGAGACGCTCGGCAACTGCCACAGCGTTGACGTTGTTCTCGACCAGAACAGGCAACTGGAGCTGACGACGAAGACTCTCGCCCACCGGGAGCCGCTGCCAACCCAACTGCGCGGAATCGACAATGCCGCTGTGCTGCCCATCCACATTTCCTGGGAGACCGACCCCCACCCCGAGCAGCCTTTGCGACGCGCTCTCTGAAACGAATCGACCGATCAGGGAGCCGAGGTCGGCGAGCACCGTCGTGGCGCCCGCATCGAACGGCTCGCTGGAGAATCTCTGAACGGTGCCGTCGATCCCCGCTTCAACCAACGCGACGTGATCGGCAGCTACCTTTACTCCAATGGCCGATCCGGCGCTTTTGGCGAGGCCAAGCATCTGGGCAGGGCGTCCGCCCTGCGAGGGCGAAAGTTCTAGCTCGACGACAAGTCCTTCAGCGATCAATTCTCTAGTGAGCTGAGTCATGACGGGGGGTGAGATGCCGAGTGTGCGTGCAAGCTCGGCCCGCGAAGCCGAACCCTGAGCGCCAAGAAGCGCGAGGACAGCCGATCGCTTTACGTCAGCTCGAGCCGCTGGATCATTCACTTGGGATCCTAAATTTAGAAGTAAATTAAGTTCTACAGATTAGCCACTCGCCTGTCAACCATTTGTTAGTCCAAGTCCCGAAGCCCTGGAACTAGAGTTCACTGTGCCGTGACCTGACCGCGTCGATGCAGCGCGCAAAGGGGGGTCTTCGAGGCGTGAGGTTGTCGGTCGCGCTCCTCGAGCTAGACATCTCCTCCGAGGCGACACCGATAGGCCTTCCAACGGACACCACGCGGCTCGGAACGATATCCGGGTCGAGGCCGTCGACGCGAGCGGCGAGTCCGTGGGCGCCATCCTCTTGCGGGGTCGCTGTGCGTACGGGAGTCCGGGCCGCCGTGATCCTCGCGCCTCTACGGTTAGTGCATGGGCAGCAGTAGTGAGCAGCTACAACCCCACCGCTGGGACAGGCAGCTTGGCGAGCTTTCTATCTCCGGCCGCACCGTGGGCTATGTGTACTTTCGGGCATCTCGCAGTGGCCTGGAGTGGAACGTAAATCGCTAGTGGCGGCTTTCGAAGGTGCAGGACTGGTGGATAGAAACGGAGGAATGGTTTATCGCGCCAGACGGTGAGATGTCGGCTTACGCGGGCGACAACGTCGGGCCCGAGCAAGAGTTCGCGCGATTAGATGCTGGCAAGTACACAGCGGCGCTATCCCGACTCGATCCTGCCGCGGCACGAGGATCCGGGGCTGCGACCGAAGTTGACGTCGACCTCCGCTGGATGGCAGGCGACGAGCGCACACAGACTCTGAACCGTCTGCAAGGTCTCTGACCGGTCGCTCACCGCGACGGTCTCGTCCGCTACCTCTCGATCGCGGCCCTCAACAGTCGCACAGCCTTCGGGCCGACACCATGGAGAGTTGCAGGGCGGTCGAGGCCTGCCTTCTCTGCGTCCTCCAAGTTCAGCACCCCGGCCTCGGCTAGGGCTCGGGTGGCCGGCGCGCCGATGTTCGGGAGTGGGCGAGGGGCGTCCATGCGCTTTACCGTACGCCCAGCATCAATGGCGCATGCCGGTCTGCTCGCGGACGCACTCTCACAGCGATGAGGCAGTGTCCCTCAGGGCGCACGCTGCGCAGGTGGGTCCTGGGTTTGAATCGTCCGGAGTTCGGCAATCAGCGCACGCGCTTCGTGGAGAATCCACTCCGCGTCATCTCGGGTCACCAACTCAAACCAGCCGTGGGCCGCGTGGTTACGGAAACCGAGAATTCGATCTATGGTCCGCAGCTGCCCTACAGAGATCAAATTGCTGCTCCTCAGCAGTGAGCCATAGGTGCCGAGCGTTGGGTCCTTCTTCGAGACGGAAATGCCGCATGCGCTCGTTGCTTCGCGGAGAGCTCGTTCCAAGGTGGCACTGGCCACCATCGTGGAGGCGCTCGGGTGTTGAGATCGATCTGATAGAAGATGCTCCGCGCGCAAGAGCATCTCTTCGTCCACTGAGGACCGCGCCGCCAGCATCCGCCCAAGGCGGACAGACGCATGCTCTTCGGCGGGCAGGTCGAGGTCCCGAATCATCTCATTGCGTAGCAGGACGCTTCCATGTGACGCCGTCCGAACAACGCTGACATACGAAAAACGATTCTCGAGAGCGAGGTACCTGAGAGTCTGGGTCAGGGCCAGAGTGGTAACAGGGAATGGAAGGCCCGCTCTGCGCCCTACCCGCTTCACCACCTGATTGATGTAAGTCAGGGCCACCCCAGAACCTGCGTCACCTCTCACTGCCCGCAACAGAAATCCCGTGCGTCGCCCGTCCAGGTAACGGTCCATCTCTACAGCGAGTAGGTCTGGCAAGGTCACGAAGCCAAGATCATTCATGCTCCCCGCCCGGGCTGGAATCGCCAACGCTGTCATGCCGGAGCGAGAGTGCAGGTCTTTCACACGCGCTTCTCTCAGTTCACTGCGACGCACTGAGCAGAGCCCGGCCAGACCTACGATTATTCGTTCAACGCCATCGGATGCCTCCCACATCGCTGCCAACTCATCGAGAGTCAAAACGGTTCTCCCAGCGAGAGCCACTTCGGTGATCTTGATGTCGGCGGCTGGATTGACTGCAATGACACCCGTGCGCCGAAGGTAATCGTAAAAGCTACGGACGTTCTTGAATCTCGTGTTTACGGTGTTGGGCGAGAGCTTCCGAGCGCGCAACCATTCACGAAACTCCCAAAGGTCCGTCACCGTGGCGCTCTCGAATGAAACCGATTGGGCGTCAGCCCAGTTCGCGAGATCGCGAAGTGCGAGCCTGTAGGCGTCGAGCGTTCCCGCCGCGAATGAGCGGTGCTGGAGAAACCTCTGCATCAGCTGGCCGCGGGCAGGAGTATCCATGTTCGCGATGCTATGCGCTCTCGGCCACGGTCATATTCGAAGCACTCGAAGCGGCGTCGCATTCGCGTCATCATCGAGCAGAGTCCGTTCGCAAGCCGGTCCCTCAGCGGGCGGCTTCGATTGGTGGAGTGGCTGCCTAGCCCTCGTCTAGGAAAACGCCGATCTGGTCGCCTGCCTTGACGAATTGAAGGGCGCTGTCAGGGTAAGCAGCGCGTAGTTCCTCGGGGGCGTTGCTGTCTACGACCATCTCGACTGTGGCTGGAAAGGCTCCCACGCGGCACGCGGTGTACGCGAGACCTGAGATTGACCAGGAGTTCTGGTCGATCTCTTGTTCCGCGGGGATCGCCGCGGTCGTGACGACGGCGAAGCAATCACCTGCGCTTCCGAGCATTCCGTTGGAGGTCTCGAACAGGGTCAGCCCGTGAAACTCCCACGCGCGGGAGCTTGGTCCTGCGCCGAACCAGCCGGGCGGGACTTCGACTCGCGGTGCGGGACGCAGCGTGGCGATCTGGGGAGCGCCGCTCGACGCCGAAACGGGGGACATGGCGAGCAGCCCATACGTGAGGGCAGTCGCGATGCCCGCCGCCGCGACAATTGAGGCCGCCCAAACCAGTCGAACAGGGCCCGACAACCTTCGCCGCAGCCGGGGCTCACCGGTGTCGTCGGCCGGTGGATCTGGGAAAGGCTCATCGGGCTCGGCGCTTTGCGAACGGTCGGGATCGGGCGCGGTCGTGCGGTCATACTCGCTCACCTCAGCCGCGGCCGCCGGCGCTTCAGCGAGTCCCTGATTCCCGGCGGACTGCGAGGAGTCGACGGCCGCAGACGTGTCTAGCGAGACAGGAGCGGATACTCTGACGAGCCCTTCCAGTTCACGAAGACGCCGTAGCGCGGCCGAGTCCGTGCCAATGTCCGCCGAAGGACCGTACGCGCGGGAACGAAGAGTCTGAAGCTCGTCGGAGATCTCGGTGTCCATCGGCCGCATCGTCTCACGAGATCGGGTCCCGTGCGCTACTCGCCATCCCGCGAGTCGTGCGTTTCCGATGCCGGTCGTTCAGCGCGACGACCATGTGGCGAAAGCAGATCCGTGTACGGGTGTTCGGGGATTGGAGCCCGTCGCCTCCTATGATGCGAGCGTTCGCCTGCTCACCCGCGATTCGGGCCACACACGGATGCTGAGCGCGGTGAGCGCAACAAGCCAAGCCCAGGCCCCGACCGTTAGCGTCTCGAGTACAGCCCCGGTTGTTGGGTAGGCGTGGGAGGCACTCCAGGCCACGCTCGACACCAGTTCGCGCATGGGGGACGCGGCCACGAGGTACCACCCACCAAGTAGGACGGTCACGGCCAAGCCAAGCTGAGAAACAGTCGTCGACTTCACACGCGCCGTCGATGCAGTGATGAGAACAGCGACGGCAGCGATGGCGCCAGTGACTGACCAGACAAGCATCGGGGTGGTCCCTGACGCGATCGCGTCCTCTCTCATCGCGACCGGGGCGCCTCCGGCCGCAGCCACACCGGGCAGCGCGACCAACGCGTACCAGCTACCGAGGATCACCATCATGACGGGTAAGACTGCCACTACAACAGCAGATCTCTTTGGCGCGCGCGGCATGTCAGGCCGGGCGCGGTCGAGCGTCAGCGCAACCCAGGCCACCGCTCCCGACGCCACTGCAACGTAGGCGAAGACCGGCTCGGTTGGAGCGAAGAAGGCAAGCGCCGCGGCAGCGGTCAACGAAGCCACGACAACTGCAACAGCTAAGCGATTCATGTGGCGAATGTAGGGTGGCTCGCCGTTGTGCGTGCCAAGGCGCGCCGGTCGTCCAAGAAGCGTGAGCCGGGACTGATGTCGCGACGCCTCGACCGGTGAGTTGGCCGATCGGTGCGTCCGCTACCGGGTCCGGTTGCGCAACGAAAGATGTCGCGCGGCGCGACCGGCTTGCGGTGGTGGGTCTGCGAAAGAGTTGGCGCTGCGTTTCGATGCCTTCGAACTCGCAGCTGAGATGCTTGTCGAGTGAGCAATTCAKACCCGGGCGATGAACTGTTTCTTCTCCGAGAACGCGCGTATGGACCGAATCCGACCATCGACGCGGCCGGCATAGTCCGGCTGAACCAGTTGGAGTCCGCGAGTTCGGTCGCGCCCGAAGTTGTTGCGAACGCGTCTTCTGACGCGGACACCATCGACGTGTCCCTGCCGTCATTGACTGTTCGTCTTCGAGGCGATGTTGGGAACGCCTCGTCGTCCCGGCACCGTCGATTTGTCCGGCGGCTGGGTTTCGCGGGAGTGGCAGTCCTGACTCTCGCCGGCGTTGGCTGGGGAGGATTCGCTCTAGGCCAAGCGGGCGCCCCTGCAGGGCTGAGCGCGAGCATCCCGTCCTCAGGAGCCGAGGCCGCGGAAGCTGCAATCTCGAAGATTGCGAACTGGGACGTGGACTCGCTCCAGCTCATCCGGAAAATCGACGACACAACTCTGTGGGCTGCAACCAAAGACGCTGGAAAACACGCGTGCATCGGGCTCTACACCGGAGGCGCGGGCACCGTGACGTGCGATGATACCGACGCCGTTCGCGGAACCAATGTGGGCGGCTCATTGGTTACGGTTACCGACGGTGGCACACCTGAGGTTCAGTTTCACCTATTCGACTAATCCCTACAGATACCCCCAGGTCACGTTCGCCACGAAATAGAGCAGCGATCGCGGAAACCCACGTATCTCAAGCCGGTCGGCTTGCGCGCCGTCCCGCTGGACTACGAGCCGGTGTTCCGCTCTAGCCATTGGTCGATGAACAGCCCCGTCTACTCGGGGTGCCGCGCAGGTGGCTTCYCCGCCATCGCGCAGGTCACGATCAACAGTGACATGCCCGACGAGCTGCGTGCCCAGTTCCCTGCGGACAGCGCCTTGCGGTTCGTCTACGACGGGGACAGCCTCGGGGTTTTTCTCGACAGCGACTAGAGGTCTTCTCCTTCGAGTCGCCTCGATTCGTGTCCAGCGCTTTGTCACGGACACTCATGCTCGCGGAGTCGCGCCACGCCCCACTCAGCCCAGTGAGCCGGGATCTCGGTCCTACAGCAGGACGTCACCACCTCACGACCTGCAATCCGGCCGATGAGTTTCCGAGCGACTTGGTGGAAGTGTGACCTTTCGGGGTGCTGCGGACACTATGAAGTGTGGGCGACTCTGACGAAGTGGTGTGGCGACGCGTGGTCGCGGGCAACGCCCGCGACTACGGACTGATCTGGGATCGGCATCGCGACCGCGTGATCCGGCACCTGCGTCTCAGTGGCAGCAATCTCGTGGACGCGGACGACTTGGCGGCCGTGACATTTCTCGAGCTGTGGCGGCGTCGAGGTGATGTCCGATTCGTGGACGGGTCGCTGCTGCCGTGGTTGATAGTGACCGCGCAAAACGTCCACCGCAACGCGCAACGCGCTAATCGTCGCTACCGCGCGTTCTTGGCCTCTCTTCCAGAGCCAGAGCACGCGCCGGATCATGCCGATCAGTTCGCGGACTTCGATAACTCACGGTTGGTGCGATTGCGGGCATTGCTCGCCGATGCGCGACCAACGGATGCACGCCTGTTGGCGATGACCTCTCTGGAGGGGTTCACGATCCGCGAAGCGGCCGCCGCGTTGGGCGTCTCCGAATCAGCGGCGAAGATGCGGCTCTCACGACTCCGGCGACGGCTTTCGAGCTCGCTTGCCCCCATCACGGAAGGGGAAACACCATGACAATTCCATCCACCCCGAGCAGGTCTGACGCCATTCGCGCCGGATTGATCGCACATGTCGCCTCCTCCCGTCCCCGCACCCGCGTGGGGTGGGCCGCTGGCCTGGTGGCTGTGGGAGTGATCGCGGGTGCCGGTGTATCCGCGGCCGCTTTCGCCGCGACAGACAATTGGCCCTCTCCCGGCCCGGAGACGCACCCTGCTGGCAACGGGATCGTCATCGAACAGCCCGCCGGCCAGCCCACGCCTGCACTGAGCGATCCGGTTGTCGCCCCCCAAGGCGTCATCCCGGGACAGCCGGTGATCACCGTCGTCGGTGACCCCACCTCTCTTACGGTGACATCCCCGATCGAGCTACCACTGACGAACCGGCCCAACGAGACCACCCATGTGCGGGTCACCGTCACCTGCCTGACCGTAGGAAGAATCGTCTGGGGAACAGACCCCAGTGGAAACAACCCCGCCAGTTCCTGCACCGCCACCGACGCGGGAACCGCCTCGGGGACGGCGTGGCTGGACCTCCCACTTGACGAATCCACCACGACTCTCTTCGTGAACCCGGAGGGCAAAGCGACAGCGAGCGTGACAATGCAGTACGTCAACTACGTACCCACGCTGCTCGGAGTGAATGAACACGGCGAAACCTACGGTTCGGGAGCGTCCKACCAAGGACAACCCGACCTGATCCTCGTCGAGACCACCGCAGCGGACGGAAACGCCCTTCAGGGATACGTGCATGCAACCGCCCTGAACTCCTTCTCACCCGACCACGCAACCCCGCCCTCCAACCCAGACGAAGCTCTCGCCTGGCAGGAAGAACGCGACCAGAAGTACCCGAACGGATGGGAAGTCCCCGTATTCGAATCCGACKGAACCACCCAAATCGGCACATTCCACGTCGGCGGCTAACACCAGTTCAGGGTCCGGTTGCGCGACGATAAGTCGCGCGCTGCCGAGCCTTGGGTATCGCAGTTACGGGAGGATAGCGAGGTGAGTTCCTACACGCGTCCTTTGATCGACACGCCGGTGTTCCGCGACGCCGACGGTCAGGTCATTGACTACGGCAACCGTTGGAGTGGGTCACCGCCGGAGGAGACCTACTCTGTAGACACGCACCCAGAGCGCTTCGCGCCGGTGCACACCGTCGCCGACGCGCTCATCGCTCACCTTCGTGACACCTACGACGTTGTAGTCGAGGAARGCGAGGAGATGGCGGCGGATCTGCTTCACCCGGCCTATAACGACGTGGTGCGCGCCGTACGGATACGACCGAATGATTCGGCGTGCGCGTCCCTCACGCTGGTTTTCACTGCCTACCCGGGGATCTACATGCATGCCGGACTCCTCAACGACTTCCATTACCCGGTCTGTGGTTGCGACGCCTGCGACTCAAACTGGCAGGCGGAGGCGGACGACCTTGAGCGGCAAGTGCTCGCGGTCGCCACCGGGCGCTATCGCGAGACCGTCGAGCGGCGAGACCTCGACCCCTGGGTGGGATATTCGTTCACTTACACCGACGGCGCGAGCTCAGGAGGCTCGCTCGAGCAAGGCATGTCGCTCGAGCGGTTCAACGCCGCCGAGTCGATCCTCCACAAAGCCCCGGAAGCATGGTCCGAGTGGCCGAGGGCGACTTCAGCACCGTGATCAGCACGGCCTAAGACCGCAAGCCGATCGTCAAGCGGACTGTTGGAGCGTTACCGAGAAGTTTGACGACTGCCTGCCTTAGGCCGGCGAGGGTGTTCCGAGTGCTTGTCGGTACAGACTCGGGTCGTGGCGGGTGACGCGCGAGACGATTAGTGTGGCGGCGTTCAAGCGCTCAGCGAAGTAGCCGGCATACGGCAGCTGAAGGATCGTCGTGAGGCCGGTTCGCCACGCGGGCACGAGTGCATCAAGGCAGCGCCACTCCGGATGCTCGGCAAGCGGAAGAGAGTGGTCGTCGTGCAAGCTCATGGACCACGTGTTGAAAGCGTCACGGTCGGTCCCTTCAGCCCAGAACGTCGACGGCATCGTGGAGAAAGCTTCTGCGAGTTGCTCATCGGGGAGCTCTCGGAGCAGGCGCGCGGTGTCCTCGTCGGGTTCGCGCACACTACGGTCACGCGGCTCGAATTGCGTAAAGGCGCGAGACCACTCGCGGCGCCACCGTACTGCGGCCTCGGTCGGATCTACCGCCGGTGGTCGCGTCGATGTGCCCGTCGCGGGCACCGGATCGACGTCTGGAAGTTCAGCGACATCAAGGCGCCACCCCTCCCGAACGAACAGGAGATACATAAGCGCGTACGGCTCATCGACAGCGATCTGCATTTCGAGTGGCCACGGGTTCCCAGGTATGGGCTGGTCGCTGCGCATCGTCGCCCTCCTTATGGTCGATCGGGTGACACCTGATTCTCTCGTCAAAGGGCGACCCGTATGAGGGGCACAACCCGCGAAGGACCTGACCGTCACGCTGATCCAGAATCCGTTCCGCTCGAGGGTCCCTCAACGCGACGCTGCGGCCAAAAGCGATCAGCTTGGCCGCAGCGGCCATGACCGGCGTTCAGTAGGCGGTGCGGATCCAATCTGTGATGGGTTCGAAGGTGGGGTCCAGCGTTCGCGTTCCGTCCTCCAATGCGGTGCTGCTCGTGATGATTGTGCCGTGGTCGTACTCGATGCGTTTGGTGGCGATGCCAGAGTCTTGGTCAACGACCATGGTCTGTCTCATCGCGGGGTCGCCCCCGTGCTCGAAGGTGAGCAACAGCGATCGCTGGCCAAGGCGCTGAGCAAGTACAGGACGGAAATGCGTCGGACGCTCGCCCCACACTAAGAACTCGGTCGGCCACAGCAGCTTCATCGGGTCGGAAATCGAGTCATGAAAGGAGGACGGGTGCGTGTTCCCGTTGCCGTAGTCGACGACGCCCGCAGAGTATGACCACTGCTCACCGTTGTCGAAAACCGCAGCCCACGCTGACTCGGGCTCGTCGACCCAGAAGCGGAACTGGCGAATCCCCCCTCGGTCTTGAGTCACTCCTTCCACCAAGAGCGATCGCGGCGAACCGAGCGCGCCGATGTCCGAGCGAAGCTTCGCTCCGCCTGTGGGGCCGAGTACACGATCGAAGAGCATGACTCCCACTCTGGTTGCTCGGGTCGGAGTCCAGCAAGCCGCAGGGATTCGGTGCATTCGACACCTCAGGTGCAGGGCGTCGCGCACCCGGGCAGCAACGGGAGTCCGTCAGTCGCGTCGTCCCATGTGCGCAGTTATGCGAAGGCCCGTCCCGCCCACCCGCTGTTAGCCACAGGCGGTCCTTCAGCGACACACGTCGGAGTCGCACGGACGATCACGCGTGGGGCGTCGGTACCTGGACCGGAATGTGGATCTGCAGGGTTGGCGGCAAGGAGATCGCGGCCGGGTCAATGAGATTTTGAGTTACGTCCACGGATGCGCTCAGTTCGTAGGGGTGTGAGTGATGAAGTGCCCAGTTCCTTGGTCGCTTCGGCGTCGCGACGACAACGAGGGCGGGCTGGTGACGCAACGGAATCGACCCTCGGACCTCCTACTGCGCCACGGGATCATTTATGACGGCAAGCGGCGTGGATGGGGAAGAGCGCCCGGAGGTAGGGCTCTGGGCGCTCTTCCCCTGCCGCCTGACAGGAACCAGTCAAATTCGGCTGTGATGTCCAGGCAGGTGCGGCGGTAGCGAGCAGGTGCCCACGGCAATGACGTTTCCGCAGTGCATCACGCGCTTACGCCGAGGGCGGCTCGCAGATCGTCCTTGGCGCGGGCGTATCGTGATCGCGCCGTCGCCGCTGGGATGCCGACAATCTCCGCAGCCTGTGCGAGCGTGAATCCGTCCCAGTGGACGAGTTGAACGATCTCCGCAAGCTCAGGTCTGAGGCGCTCTATCGCGTCGCGGACCTCGCCACCCTCGTCTGCCGCGGGCGCCGCCGCACGGGTCGGCATGTGGGATCGGACTTTGTCGACGAGCGCGGAGCGGCGGCGGGCGCCGCGCGCGTGGTTCAGCAGTGTTCCTCGGGCAAGCCCGAACAGCCACATCCGCGCTTCGATCGGATCCTCCGGCAGGTCGTCGACGCGCCGCCACGCGATCAGCAGCGTCTCCCCGAACAGGTCAGGCGCATCGTCAGACCCCACGCGTCGGTGCAGGAACCGCAGCAGGTCACCGTTCGACTCATGAAGGGCCGAGGTCAATAGTCGTTGCTTGCGCTTGGCCGTATTCACGGGGCAAGGGCCTCGCACTGCAGCTGCGCATCCGACGTCCACCAGCCGTCGATCCCCGCCTCGGCGGACAGACGAGTCGTCTCCTCCGTCAGCGCGACATAGTGCGCCACCGCGTACCAGTCGTCCTCGGTCGGCTCGGCCCCMGCCGGCAGATCCACGAACTGCCCGTTCGCGTCCAGCACCTGGATGATCGATCGAGGATCGGAACGGATCTCGTCCGCCCGTCTCGCGACGGTCGCGTCATCGAGGGTGAGCTGACCGATATCGGCGACGAACACGTCCCAGTCGCCGTAGTCCTCGGTCTGCTCCAGAACGATACGTGCCTCGCACCCGCGACCGCTCGGCAAGGTGAACGCATAGGCGACATCGGGATCCTCCGCCCACGGCAACCACTCGAAGCCTCCCGCTGCAACCGCGGCACCGGCGCCGCCCGTCAGCAGGACTGCCAGTCCGACGCCCGCCACAAGGCGCGGCATCCGGCGGATGCGGGGCTGCTCGTCCGCCACTTGTGTGTGTGTCGCCGCCGCGACGTGATCCATTTCGCGGACCAGGTCATCGCCAACGTGCACTGCCTCGGGCGCCGAGCGCTCGAGAAGCAGATCCAGACGGTCTTGGGTATCCATGTCACTCCCATCGTGAAGGGTCGTTACATGAGATATGTCCAGCAACACCGCCAGTGATGACGACGAATGAATGTTCGCGACCACGTAATCGGAAGTCTCCACCTGACGCAGTCCGCACCGAGTACAACCGGCCGCTGAACAACGTGCCGGGACATCACATCTGGCCCGGGACCGGGACCCGGTCCCTCTACGCGACGGCTCGGCTGAAGCGGATCCCGCCAGGACGCGGGTCTTGCCTGCGCAGGCAGGGCGCCGGGGTCTTGCTCCGCCATCCAACGAGCCTGGTGGTGATAGTCCGTGCCAAGTGTGTCACGTTGCTAGCACATTGTGTATCGTCGCGGTAATACAACTCGTTGGTAGGGAGTGCCCGATGGGAATTCTGCATGTGATCGCCTTCGCGCCGTTGCTTCTCGCGGCCGGCGCAGCCGCCGCAGGGTGGTTGATTATCGGCCGCCGCGTTGCGGTTCCGAGGGGATTGACGCGAGTTCTGATCGTGGTGGCTACCAGTGCCGCACTCGTGGTGATGATCGGCTATTGGCTGGTCAGCACCGCCCCTTGGCTCTTGCCGTCACCGTCGATCGAGGTGGTTACGGCGATGATGGATCTGCGGTACTTGACTCCGCTGGTGGTGGGAGGCGCTGCACTCATCATCCTTGCTTTCCCTGTGCGGGGCAGTGGAAGCCGGAGTGAGGGTGCTGAGCTCTCGCGGCGGACGGTGCTGACTTTCTCCCGGCCATGGTGGTTTGTCACGTTCGGGATCGTGCTGCTCCTGACCGTGGCGGTGGCGGTGGCCGCCGGCGTGGCCTCGTCGCCCGACGAACAGGGTCGGTACACCCTCTACGTCGTCGAGGTCGGCACAGCCGCGGCATCCACGACAATCTATGGCTGGCACTACTCCGTCCCGTGCCTGATCCTGCTCGCGGCGCTCGTCGGGGTCATGACTATCGATCTCACACTGATCTCACGACCCGCGATAGCGGAGAACCGTGATGAGGACGTCGCTGTACGCCGCGTGCGCTCCCTCAATGTCGTGCGCGTCGGGATGGGAGTAGTGCTTCTTCACCTGTCGGCCGTCCTGAGCTCACTCGCCGGAACCTCGACGCTCAGTGCCGGGATCGGTACAGGTGCGGGCATCGCAGGCGAGATCAATGTCGGGACATCCTTCGCCGCGCTAACCCCGTTCCTCTACTGGGCAGGAGCGGTCGTCGGGGTAATCGGACTCGCATTGTGGTTCTCCGCGCTGCTCTCAGCAGTGCCGACACCGAACTCTCGACGCCGGGTGGCGATCGCATGATCATCACACTGTCGGCATCTGGCGGGCCACCGACCGATCAAGTGCGCGACCAGATCCGTGGGCTCATCACGACCGGGCAGCTCGCCGCTGGGGAGAGACTCCCGTCGGTCAGGCAACTCGCCAGCGACTTGGATGTCGCTCCAGGAACGATCGCGAAAGCCTACAAAGCGCTGGAGACCGAAGGGATTCTGGAGACTCGCATCGGCAGCGGAACACGCGTGGGGATGACAGCATCCCCCACCGCCCGCTCCGTCCTAGAAGCCGCACGTAAACTCGCTGCCGTCAGCCACCGCCAAGGCGTCGACCTCGACKAAGCCACCCGCGTACTCCGCGCGATCTGGTAGCAACCACGCACACCCGGCAGCGGGTCCTCTACCGGACGTCATTCGGGCTAGATCTCGAGGACGCCATCGCGTGCGTTGCTCGGATCGGGGAGTGCGGCGGTGTCCAAGTCCTCCATGAGGTGGATGGCCGCATACATGGCCGGGCGGATGCGTCCGGCGTCGTCGAAGACGCGGAGGCTTCGGCGGAGGCGTCCCTCGGGGTAGTGGGGGTGAGTGAAGGAGACCTCTACGCGGGTGGCCGGCCACTCATCGACAGCCTCGACGAGTGGATCGCCGAGACCTTGTGACAGCGGAGACGTGCGGTCACCGTCACCGTGCCAGTAGTTCGCGAGGTGGTCGAACTCGCGGAGGACGGCGCGGACGGCCGCGGCCTTGTCGTGCTCGGAGAGGCCGAACGGGGTCAAGGGGATCTCCACACCCATCGGAGGATTATCGGGGGGCTGCGGTGCCAACCTCGTCATGGCATCGAGAAGGTCGTGCTCGTCGAACTGCTCGGACTCGAGGTCCGCGAGGCGGGTGACGTTCGCGAGTTCGTCCGTGAGTGAGACCCCGATGTACCGGTACGTGTACGTCGTCCCGCCCAGTCGGCCACGGTTCGCGGCGGGCGCCCCCGCGTAGAGGATCAGCCGGGACCGGTGGCCGTCATCGATGGCGAATGCGATCCGACGGTCGATCGTGAATCCCCCTACGGTCCCGTCCGCGTTGAGCACGGCTGCATGGTGCTCCCCGTGCCACGACTCTTCGTCATCCGGATCGAGAAAGCTCTCCGAGGTGAGCCAGAGCCCATGGCGGGTGACGCCGAGAGGCTGATTCTCAGTCAGGCCGGTGAAGCGAGTCATCTGACCGCTGACAGCAACGTGCACGGCCGCTGGCGTTCCGTCAGGAAGCGCAGGATTCTCCGCTTCCAGCGGCCGGTAGAACACCCACGCCCCGGTCGGCGCACCCAGCACTGTGCTCGACGTGGCGCGGGACCCCACATCAAGGTCCGGCCACGAGACGACAACGTCGCTTAGCCCGGGTCGGCGTACAACCGCGTAGGGACCGTCCACGCTGACGACGATGCGCGAAGCCCCGACTACGACCTCGAGCCATCGGCTTGGATTGACCTGCACAAGGCGAGACTGCCAGACCCCACGCGGAACGGCGACGGCAAGAGCCGGTTCTCCAACGGGACGGCACTCATTCCCTCAATGGATCGACCCCTACGCGGAGGGTTCCACTCGTGTAGGTGCTTTCAAAGCAAAACGGGCGAAATCGATACAAGCCACCGCGAGAAGACCTCCCACGCCCCTGTGACGAGAAGAACTCCGGTCACGGCCAGGCCGACGGCTGCGAGGACAGAGACGAGCCGTCCAGCTCGTCCCGCCCATCGTCTACCTCGGGTGGCGCGCACGAAGATGAGTCCGAACAACATGATCGGTGTCAGGAGGCCTAGGAAGTACGCAAAACCGAGAACCAACGCCGTCGGCACGCTCTCAGCACGAGATCCCAATCCCAGCACGATTCCCAAGGTCGGGCCGACGCATGGCAACCAAACGAGCGCCAAGCCGAAACCCAGCAGGAACGGGCGCAGGAAGCCAGCGGTTTTCGGGACATCGAACGCACGCACTGGCGGCTTGATCCATCCCACTGAAGCAGCGGCAGCCACGATGAATACCACGCCCAGCAGCCACGAGTATGGCGGGGCGAGGAAGTTCACGTAAAGGCCGATTACCAGGAGGAGAGCGACGGACCCGACCAGCGCGACGGTCGCGCCAGCGGCGAAGAGGAGCACTCGCAGCGACGCAGCGCCGGCGCGCGTTGTATGGGTACCGCCCTGAAGGCTGGCCACCACACCGGGAAGGATCGGAAAGGTGCAGGGCGAAAGAAGCGCTGCAACTCCCGCGCCGAAGCTCAGAAGCGCAGTCATTAGCACGCATGGAGTCTAATGGGGGTGCATCCGCTGGCCTTTGGGTCCAGGGTGATGTCCGAGTCCGCTGGCCGGTCCCCCAGCGCGAAAGTACGATCTCGCAGCCGGCGGATCGCTCAATCGAGAGGCCGGGGCCGTCGGCGCCGGTAGCATCGGGCACTGACGCAGCGAATTCACGACATTCCCGTAAGACCCGCCCGCGATCAATTCGCGCTCGGGTCCGTCATACGCAACAAGCGATTACGCAGAACAAGGTCGGTTTACGCAACCTAACGCGGGACATCGCTTGTCGCTGAGCTCTCGAGCCACGACGTAAGTGCAGACCGGAACACTGCGGGATCGACGTTGGCCTCCCACCCGTGTGGAGCAGCGGCCGTTTCCACGAGCACAACATCTGAGTGCGCTGCGACGAAATCGGTGGTCAGTTCAAAGGGGATCTCTTCATCGCCTTTGGAGTGGACCACGATCGTCGGCTTGTTGATCGTGAGGCGCCGGCCCCAGTCGAGCCGAGCGAAATCCAGGGGTGTCGGCATCCCGATCAGTCGACTGGCGACGCGCGAGGAGAGCGCCCACGTCACGACGGAGGCGACGAATCCAGGTAGACCTGCGTGTCCCACCCCATGTCGGATGATTCGTCGCCAGTTCGTGGCCGGGGCGATCAGCGCGAGTCGGTCGAACGCATCTGGGTTGTGGCGAAGCAGTTCCAGCGCCAGCCCCGCTCCCATCGACCACGCCACGACGTAGATAGACGCAGCTCCGCAGGCTCGTGCGTACTCGACTGCATCGGCCAGGTCGCCCCACTCACGCTGCCCGAGCGTCGAGGCGGGTGCCGTGGGTCCGTCGCCCGAGCCGCGATAGGTGATCACCAGCGAGGTCAGCCCCGCACGAGTAGCCACCTCGACAGAACGCAGCGTCACGAGTCGAGATGTGCGGATGCCCTGCACGTGAATCACCCACGGCGCATTGACCGATTCGGCGCGGAACAGCCATGCCGGCACCGAGGCTCCGTCGCGGAGTGGCACAATGACGTCTTCCCAGTCTGGATCGATGTCCGCGGGCCCGCTCATGATGTGACCGGTCCACTGTGCGTCGAAAGGGCCGGTGGGGATCGGAGTGCTCGCCTCGAGTACCCGGCGGATGACTCGGTCCCCGTCCGAGTGCAGGACAGGACCGATGAGCGCGTGGTGCTTGAAGCCCTCACCGAACCAGAGTCCGTACTTGCCGGCCGCGAGGGTCAGGGTGCTCCGCGGCAGCTCGACGTCGTCACCGACGCGACGGACGGCCAGAATCTTCCGTCTCGGCTCGACCCCAACGACGCGCCGAGCCAACAGTCGCACGAGGCTCGCAACTGCAGCCAGCACGACCGCGATGAATGCGACGACTATCGCGATCACTTTCAAGGTGCGGTCACCCTCCCCGCGGCGCTAGACATCCGGACTACGGCGGGCGCTCTCATCTGTCGATCGAGCATCGCGGTCGCCGCGCGCAACAGGTTTCGCTCACGCTTCGTCAGCTCCTGGCTGTTGGCGATGTCGGTGAGACGAACCGCTAGCCGGTAGGTCTCGTGGACGGGGTCTTCGTCCGGGATGGGAGTCACGAGCATTCCCCGACCGACGTTCGCTCTTGTGAGCAGACGGCCCAGCGCTGCATTCATCGACCGACGGCCTGCGCGGGCGATCGCGAACGCGATGATGCCGGCGCACACCAGGACGACACCGCCGTAGAACGGAATCGTGAACAGATTTCCGACCGCTTCAACTGTCGGGGTACGGCCCAATCCGGCTACACGGAGCGTGAGATAGACGATCTCCACAAGGCTGGCGCCAATGATCGCCCACGCGCCGATCCGGATGACGATGTACGGCCGTGGTCTGCGACCGCGGATGCCTCGAAGCATCCGGGTCATGATCAACACGACGCATCCCATGTATATCGACGCATACGCCCAAAGACCGAACTGATCCGCGGTCTCCTTGATGAAGGCATCCGTCGTCGATCCCCGATCAGCGATCAGCAGGAAGGGGATTGTGAAGGAGAGGAACATGACCGGCAGTTCCCACAGGTTGCGTGGGTTGAAGCGGCTCCCGTCCAACGTGAGGGCTGCCTGCATCACGAACCAGAACGCGGTGATCGCCAGCATGTTCTGGAGAAGGTTCGCCACATTCGTGCCGCCGAGCCAGCCGTCGACGATTGCCAGTGGAACCGCTACACCGACCATGAAGATCGCGGCAAGACCGGTGATGGTGGCGATCCAGGTCAGGCGACTGGACGGCTCGCGGATCGCGGAAGGCAGCCGGATCAGTGTGAGGAGCAGCAGCGCGAGGAACGCGACCGTCTCGATGCGTACTAGCATCAGCCGAATACCGCCTCGTCGTGACCATGGCGTGGCTGCAGCAGGAGACGAGACAGCAGCTGCGACAGCTTCTCAGCCTCCGCCTCGACAACCAACTCGGTGTCGCTGAAGTCCAGATCGACTTCGAAGTCCGGGGTGGCGATGCCGCGCGCAAGCACGGTCTGACCGGCGCGGGCATGTCGCGAACCTGGATGCTTGACGGGCAGGGTGGCACAACCCGCGTGCTCGAACACGATATGGGACAGCTCGTGGAGCACCGTGTGGAACTGGTACCAGCGGGGATCGGACTTCCGCACCAGGATCGTGGCTGAATCGGCGGTGAGCAGAACCAGACCGGTGATGTTCTCCCAGTCCCGATCACCGACCGGCTCGACGTCAATCCGTCTGCCTGTCGCGGAAGCGACGTGTCGAACGATGTCTTCCAGGTCTACGTCTGCCGGAAGCGCGAGGCGTTCCAGCTGGGCTTCCGCGCGGGCGCGCAACTCTTCATGGTCTCGAGATGCGCGGTAGCTCATGACGCCCGACCTCCGATCACGACCTCGGCACAGCGATCGCTCGAATGCTTCCACTGTACGCCGATGCGCAGTCGAGGTCAGGTGAGTCCGTTATTGAGCAGAGATCGACCTAAGGGTCTGTGCAATCGCGCGCAACGCCGCAGGTGAAATCTCACCGACGGCACGGGCCGACACCGAGTCCGCACCGGACGCCTTGAGCGCCTCACGGAACTCGAGGTTCGCTTCGGCTACTTCTACCGCTGCAGCATCGCCCAGATCCAGCAGGTAGGCAGTAGGGACGCCCGCGTACGCTCCTACGCCTTCAAGAACTCGCACACGCACCGGTGATGTGGACTCCGCAGCGAGCAGGGAGGACCACTCGTCCCGGTCGAGTGCGACGCCGCGATCAGCGAGCTCGTTGACAAGACCGTCGACGTCGAACGTTGAACCGTCAAGGCGAGGTGCACGGGAGACGGCGGTCAGACGGCGACCCAACTCCTTGGCCTCTGTTTCCACCAAGGGCTCAATCTCGTGGCCTTCGCCGATGGATGCCGCCACGCGCGAGATCTCATGCGGATGCGTTCCCAAGGCATGCGCGAGCTTTTCGATGTCGTTCGCGTCGAACGGCGCGGCCCCCCGCAATCGCCCGTAGTAGTAGCTCGCTGACATACCTGATCGGTCGATCAGTTCCTGATTCGTCATCCCGGCCGCGTCGCGCAGAGTCGAAACGGCGCGCACCAGGTCCATCGACCACGCGCCAGCCTCGCCTTGGGAACGTCTACCCACGAAAACAGGCTATCGCTATGCATTGCCATGGCGTTTGGTACCTATTTCAGCACGATCGGCGTATGGTGCACCTATGTACGCACATCGGCCTTCTGCGTTACCTCGCCCGCCGCCAACGCGCAGACGACGTTCAACGGAGAGATGACGCGTACCTCCCAATAGAAGCCGCGAACGTCGGCTGAGGAGGAGGAGGAGGTACGCGCGCCATGACTCACGAGAGTTCCACTATCGGTGCCGAGGACGCGAAGCTCGAACGGCTGCACGCTCAGCTGGCGGATGCTGTGGCCAAGCTCGTGACTGGCGATGACTGGGTGCGCGCTCTCGAGTTTGCCGCTCGATTCCGCTCCCGATCGTTCAACAACACCGTGCTCATCTGGATGCAGCACGTCGCTGCCTTCGAGCAGGGCAGAGTGCCCGAGCCGACGCCGACGTACGTCGCAGGTTTCAGGCAGTGGCTGGCGCTTGGGCGATCCGTCGATCGCGGCCAAAGGGGCTACCTGATCTTCGCCCCCGTCCTCGGCCGGTTCGCTTCGCCCACCCCGCAGGTCGCCGAGTCGTGGCGTCGCCTCGAACCTCGCGAGACTCCGCAAGGCGGCGACGTGCTGCGCACGCGACTCGTGGGTGTGCGACCGGCGTACGTGTGGGACGTATCCCAGACGAGCGGCGCGCCAGTCCCGGAKGTACCCCGGCCGCAGTTGCTCGAGGGAGAGGCGCCGAAGGGTCTTTGKGACGGCCTCGCGACATTGGTACGCGGACACGGTTACTCATTGCGCATTGTTGAAAGCGCTCGTGATCTCGGCGGAGCGAACGGCATGACTGATTACGTCACGCGGACCGTCGCTGTACGTGGCGACATGGATCCCGCGGCGGGGGCAAAGACCCTGGCGCACGAGCTCGCCCACATCGAGCTACACGGACCTGACAACCCAGATGCCACGCTCCATCGCGGGATCAGCGAGGTCGAGGCGGAGTCCGTCGCACTGATGATCGGAGCGGCGCACGGTCTTGACACCTCGGGCTACACCATCCCGTACGTGTCGACCTGGGCAACGTCCGTCGATGGGAAGACACCGGTCGACGTCGTCCAACTGACTGGCGAGCGGGTGCGCACCGCAGCGGTCGCGATCCTCAAAGGACTGCCGACGACGCAAGTGGGATCGGGCGACCGGCCCGGTCTGACGAGAGAAGCGCAACCGAGTTGGCCCTCGTCAGATACCCATCGTCCAACGGAACGGCTCGACGATGTCAGCTTCGCGACGGAGCGGCGATCCGCCAGCCGCTTCGAGAAATCAATTCGGGTGCTGTGATGGACACCCCAGCCCTATTCGCTGCAGTGGCGGGACTGCCGCCGAGCGAGGGAGCAACTCGGTTCGCCGCGGCCGGAATCCCGATCTTCCCGTGCAAGCCTGCGGAGAAGCGTCCACTCACGGAGCACGGGTTCCACGACGC
Source organism: Microbacterium sp. P5_E9 (assembly GCF_054049175.1). Lineage (NCBI taxonomy): Bacteria > Bacillati > Actinomycetota > Actinomycetes > Micrococcales > Microbacteriaceae > Microbacterium > Microbacterium sp. P5_E9. The sequence goes on from NZ_JBFUMV010000017.1 coordinate 54,293, forward strand.
TACCGCCGATGCCGAGCAGGTCAGACGGTGGTGGGCGCGCTGGCCTGAAGCGAACATCGGCATGCCGACCGGCTGCGCCTCCGGCCTCGAGGTCGTCGATATCGATGTGCACGGTCGGGTGCGCGGATTCGCTGCCTTTGAACTCGCCCGCCGAGAGGGCCTCGTGGACCGCTGGCAGGCGCTGGTGAAAACGGCATCCGGCGGAATGCACGCCTACTACCCGGTTGACCCTAACGGCGCTCAGTCGTCGTGGCAGGCCGCAAAGTCCGGCATCGACTTCCGTGGCGAAGGCGGCTACGTCATCGTGCCACCGTCATTGGTGATGTTCGAAGGCAACCGGTCTGCATATGAACTGATCGGCGCAGGGCGCGGGGATTCCGTGCCCGTCGACGGAGCGGCCCTGCGAGCGTTCCTTGACCCGAAGCCGGCTCCAGTGGCGACCATGCCCACGGATGCGCGCCGCGAAGTCGACGTGGATAGGATCGCGGCCTGGCTGGCTACGCGAGCCGAGGGCGAACGCAACCGCGCGCTGTACTGGGCCGCATGCCGACTCGCGGAGAACGGCGTCCCGGATCAGAGCGCGCGCAACGTTCTCGGCCCGGCAGCGGAGCGCGCCGGCTTGCATCAGCCAGAGATCCTGACCACCATCCGATCCGCCTACCGGACGGCGGTGGGGCTGTCGCCCTTTCGGAGCAGCGGACCCCATGCACTTGCCCGCTCACTCAACGGGCAGGTGATCTCGTGACCCCCCTAACGACGGACGCGCAGTCGGGCCGAGTCGCCGTCTCGACCGCAGTGGCGGGGACGGTCTTCATCGCGGTCGGCGCGTTCTGGCTGTCCTTCACTGCCCTCACCGATCTCGCACGCCGCTCGGGTGTTGCGCCAACGCAAGCGTGGGCGTGGCCGCTCATCGTGGACGGGATCATCGTCGTCGGCACGGTCGCGGTCGTGGCGCTCGCAGGCCAGCGCGACGCCTGGTACCCGTGGATTCTTCTCATGGCGGGTGCGGCCGTGTCCGTAACGGCGAACGCCATCCACGCTGTTGTGGCCGCCGATGCCGACGTTCCACCGGTGCTCGCGGCATCCGTTGCGGCGGTGCCTCCGTTGGTCCTGCTCGCGATCACGCACCTGACCGTCGTGCTCACCCAGCGGTTCCGCTTTCCGTTCTCCTCCACAGCTGCTGCGTCCCCCGTCCCATCCACAGAAGTAGTGCAACTTCGACAGACGGCCGACGTTCCGGAGAAGCGTGCCCTCAAGGACGTTGCAGCACTGATGCGTCAGCGCGGGATGTCGAACAAAGAGATCGCGAGCGCCACCGGAGTTCATCCGTCGACAGTTGGTCGATGGTTCACGGGGACTCTCGGCACACCTGAGATTCAGAAGGGAGCTGCGCCATGAACGAGTACGACCGAGACCCGCAGTCCGAGACCCGGTTTCGCGCGGATGCGTCGGAACGCCAGCGCGAACGCGCCGAGAAGTCGCCCAGCGACGAGGTGTCCGAATTCGCACGGCACGGCGATCCCTCGCTCACGAGGCAACCGCTGACTCTCCCAGGTGCCGAGCGGGTTCGAAGTGAGATCGTCTGGATGCGACCCACGGAGCTCGTTCCTGCCGTGACCGGTCGTGTCGCAGGTCAGGGTATCGACCTCGAGTCGTCGCTATCCCGGCGCGCGCGTGCGCTGCCAACACAGGGCGTTGCTGCCACCCGCCGTGCCATCCGCGATCGGGCGCTTCACCTTCCGCCCGTGACCGCGTTCGGAAACGGTCACGCTGCACATGGCGCAGTCCGCCGCTCCGGAATCGATCGGTAGCGAGGTTGCGATGTCCGGCCAGAGTTCACAGTCAGCGGCGAACGCATCGGGGCCGAGACTCCGGCTGCCGGAGGTGCCCGAGTCTGGGATTGCTCGCGCGGCGTTCGAGAGCTCGGAGGGTCTGCGCGAACTTTTGGAACGCCTCGCCGCACAGGACCACGGCGCGTGGCGTCACGATGCCGAAGCCGCAGCGCTGATGGGACACGTCGTTCGGCGCTACGCGAAGCTCGCGCGCAAGCATGGGCTCGACCCGTGGGACGCAGCCGCAGCCGCGTTCGACGCGATGCGCTCGTCGGCCGTGCGCAACGCCGACGATCCATGGGCGGTCGTGACCCGTGCTGTCCAGGTCACGCTGATCGCGGAGGAACGCGCGAACGGCCTGCTGTGCTCGGTCTACCAGGCGCGCCGCCCGGAGTTCTCGTCATTCCATGACCCCGAGCGGTTCAGCGACCGTGAGAACCCCTTGAGCGACTATCACCCGGCATTGCGGGTGGAGCCGATCGGGGACTCGCAAGTTGATGCAGCCTCGGCCGAAGGAACCGGGATCAGGGAGGCAGTTGAGAATGCGATCGCCTTCCTGACTCTCCTCGGGTGGCCCCGCACGCCCGCACGAACCGCAATGGAGTACATCTGCGCACGCCTAAGCGACGTGCCTTCCCGCGCAACGGCCTGGGAGTCGCTCCGGCGCGACGTCCACGGACGGACCCTACTTGACCTCTCGTCCGCGTCGTGGAACGGATTGCTACGTGCCGTCCTCGGCAACCCAGAGCCGGAGGTCGCTCGAACGACAGCAGGACGCGGAATCCTGCTTCGACTGTTGATCGGTGAACCGCTCCGATCTCTCCTGACGGATGACGACCTCGTCCTTGCGGTCAGTCTCGCCGCCCCCGCCGAACGATCGAGGCGGTGACCGTGCGAACCAACACCGGCCACATCGAGCTCGAACGATCGATCGAATCGATCATCGTTGGGAAGCGGCACCGCACCGAGTTCGGGGACATCGACGAGCTCGCCGAGTCGATCACCCGCGACGGCCTGCTACAGCCGGTCACCGTGACACCGGAAGGCGTCCTGGTGTGCGGCGCTCGTCGTCTCGAAGCGCTCAAACGGCTTGGTGAGAAGACGATCAAGGTGTGGGTGAGGTCCGGGATCACCGATCGGCTCGCCGAACTGTTGGCCGAGCAGGCCGAGAACGTCCTCCACAAACCGCTTACGCCGACAGAGGCCGCTGCCCTGTACTCCGAGTTGAAGGATCACATCGTCGACGATGCGACTCGCCGCCAGGCCGCGACGCGCTTCAGTCGTCCCGATGCTCGGGATGGAATAGACGGTGGTGCCACCGTGGCACCACCGCAATTCAAGCCAGGCAAGAGTCGCACGCAGGCGGCCCAGATGGTCACCGGCAAGGCGTCGTACACCACGCTGGAGCGCATCGCCGAACTGCAGCGCCTTGTCGCCGACCCTGGCGCCGGCCATGCACTGAAGGAGAAGGCGAGCGAAGAGCTACGGCTCATCGATGAGGGCGGAAGTGTCGCCGCGTCACACGCGCGAATCCGGCGACTCCTCGAGCCGGAGCCGGCGCAGCAATTCGAGGACTTCGAAGCGCCCGAGGACTTCGAGCCGCCCGACGAACTCGAGCAATTGGCGAACGCGGCCCTCGCAAGAGTCAAGGAGGCCAAGCGCAACCGCCGAACGCCTCGGTCCCGTGCCGTTGCGACGCATGTCTTTCCCGTCCGGGCGTTCGTGCGCGTGTGGGAGGACCTCGACCTGTGGTGGACCCACTTCGACGTCGCAGCTGTCGCCACGGAACTGAGCGACGAGCAACTGGAGCAGTTCGAGGCGACGCTCGCGTCGACCGTGGAGTTCTTCGCGGCGCTCCGCAACACGCGAGCTCAGTTGAGGCGGGAGATCGCGTCATGACAAATCCCGAGCGCTCGGGTCGTCGGCGCCTCGTACTCCTACTCGCCGTCGGCTTCGCCGTGCTGGCAGCACTGGTCGGAGTCGGGCTCTATGGCCTCTTGCTTGCGCCAACCCCGACCACGCCGACGACCGCGGTCGATTCGACAGCCCCGGTKGGACCCTCTGCTGAGCCCAGGCCGAGCGCGTCGAGCCGGGCGCTCGCTCCCATTCTTTCGACATCGGATGCCGGGACATTCGCCCGCGCCGCCGCTCAAACGCTGATCAACTGGGACACCGCCGCCGGACTCGAGCCGACCGACTATGCGCAAGTCATGGTCGATGCGGGCGATCCGTCCGGCGCGGAAACAGCCGCGCTTGCGTCTGACGTCCGCACCTACTTCCCCACCGCGGACGCATGGTTGAAGCTGCGCACCTACGGCACGCGTCAATGGTTGACAATCGACGACGCGTTCGTCCCGGCATCCTGGAACGAGGCTCTCGATCAGGCGACAGAAGGTCAACTGCTCCCAGGAACGATCGCTTACACCGTCACTGGAACGCGTCATCGCGCCGGCATCGTGGGGACCGACGCGCAGGAGACATCTCGACCGATCGCCTTCACTCTCTTCATCGCGTGCGAGCCCAGTTTTGACGAGTGTCGGCTGCTCCGACTGTCCGAGGTTGACAACCCGCTTCGATGACGGGCGCTGGACATGAAGAAGCTCGTGATCGCTCTGATCGTCGCGGTGTTCATCGCGCCGTTCGCAGGGCTAATAGCGCTGCCACTTGTCCTCTCCCCCGCCGCGCTCGCTGCTTGCCAAGCAGCGGGCCAGCTCGTCGTGACCGACGTGCCTGACAAGCTCACCGCGGTGCGGCGCGACGGCGCGTCAGTGACCCTCCGGCACACACAGCTCACGCGCGCCGCGACGATCATCACCGTGGGCAGCGGCATCGAAGGCGTCGGACGACAGGGCGTGCTCGTCGGTCTGATGGCGGCGCTGACCGAGTCGACCCTGAGGATGCTGGCGAACGTCGCCTACCCGACATCCCTCGACATGCCGAACGACGGCATCGGTAGCGACCACGACTCACTCGGCCTCTTCCAAATGCGCCCGACCGCGGGATGGGGCACCGTCGATGAGCTCATGGATCCGAACTACCAAGTACGCGCCTTCTTCGGCGGACCGGAGGGACCCAACTTCCCCTCGCCCGCAGGACTCCTAGACATTCCGGGGTGGCAGTCCGCTGACCCCGGTTCAGCTGCACAGTCCGTTGAACGCTCCGCCTTCCCCGACCGTTATCAGGACTATCAGCCCGTCGCAGAGGCGATTCTCGCAGCGCTGACCAGGCCCGCCGCAGGCGCAACCGAAGACGGCACACCTCTCGGCTCCGTCCCGGAGACCACCCGAGTCGTATTTGCACTGCCGAGCGGCACGTGGGTTCGTTCCAGCGGGTATGGATGGCGCACTGACCCCATGACCGGAGGACGCGCATTTCACGCGGGCACCGACTTCTCCGCGGCCGAAGGCACGCCCATCTTCGCGATCGCGGACGGGATCGTCAGTTGGGCCGGCCCGTATGGCGGATACGGAGAACTGGTCGTCATCGAACACACGATCGACGGAAAGCGAGTTGCGTCGGCCTACGCACACATGTGGGCGTCCGGCATATACGTGTCGGTGGGCGAGCGGGTCACCGCCGGCCAGCACATCGCGGACGTCGGTTCATCCGGTAAGTCCTCGGGATCACACCTTCACTTCGAGATACGCCCCGGTGGTTCCTTCGAGCCGTCCATAGATGCAGACCCGTGGCTCACCCAGCACGCGGCCGAGGGTTTGGATGCCGCCACGTCCGGTAGGGGATCGTGCGCGGCAGGACTCTCAGGGTGACCGGAATGGGCATCTTCCCGGACTTCGGAGCGGTTGGGGGTGGCGGTGACCTGCGTGCGATCGTCGGCGCACTCCTCATGTACGTCTTGGTCTTCGCAGTGCTCACCATCCTCATCTGTGGGGTCACGTGGGCGGTCGCGTCATCGAACGGCAACTACCAGTCGGCGATGCGGGCTCGCGCCGGGCTCCTCGTCGCTGTCGGTGCCGCGGGGCTCGCCGGCGCGGGAGTCGCTTGGATGAACTTCCTCATTGGAGTCGGTCAGCAGCTCTAGTCCGGGTTCGTTCGCCGATTTGCGCGGCGCGACCGGACCGCGGGGACGCCGCACGCACCTTGTGCGCAGGCTCGTTTCTTCCCAGACAAGGAGCACGACCGTGATCGACATCCCACCCAACGCGTCGGGACTTCCCGGCATCGAGCAACTCCGCGTCATCGTCGGCGCCATGATGACTGTCGGGCTCATCCTCGCCGTGCTCGCGCTCATCATCGCCGCCGTCGCGTGGGGATACGGAGCGAACTCCTCCAACCCCCATCTCGCCTCTCGCGGAAAGCTTGGCGTGCTCGTCGCGTGCGGTGCGGCACTCATCTGCGGTGCGGCCGTTACGCTCGTGAACTTCTTCTGGGGTGTCGGTCAGTCCGTCTGAGCGGTCGGGGCCGATCGAGGGGAACGACGCGAGTGGGTGGCGTGTGTGACATCCCGGCTATCGCCGAGGTATGCCAGAACGTCGGATCGGGTGTCGTTTCGCTCGTTGCCGCGCCCTTCGACTGGCTCGCCCATACGCTCGGCGCCGCTGCCGCGTGGTTCTTTCAAGCCGTTTGGGCCGTCTTCGACACCACCACGCTCGTTGACGTCACCGGTGAGCAGTACATCCAGGTGTACAACCTGCTTTTCGGCGTCGCGCTGTTCGTCATGCTCATCTTCTTCTGTCTGCAACTCATCACCGGTTTGGCGCATCGCGACCCGACCGCGCTCTCGCGTGCTGTGGTGGGACTGGGCAAGTCGGTGCTCGGATCCTTCGTCGCAATCGCACTCACAGCGACCCTGCTGGAAATCACGGATCGTTTGGCCATCGGCATCGTCCAGGCGACCGGAAACACGATGGCGGGGATGGGAGACCGGATTGCCCTGATGGCCGCCGGCCTCGTGGCGATAAACATCGCGAGTCCCGGCGTCGGCGCGATCATGACGATCTTCCTCGCTGGACTCGCGATCGCGGCGTCGGCGATCGTGTGGTTCTCGCTCCTCATCCGGAAGGCGCTCCTCCTGGTGGCGATCGTGTTCGCTCCGATCGCCTTGGCGGGGTTCTCCTGGGACGCAGCGCGCGGCTGGTTCGGCAAGTGGGTGGCGTTCGTTGTCGCCCTCGTGTTCTCGAAGCTCGTGCTCGTCGTCCTCTTCCTCGTCGCGATCAATCAGACTGCAGCACCGATAGATCTCGACCTGGCCTCCATCAGCGACCCGGTCGCCGGAGTCGTGCTCATGCTTGTCGCGGCTTTCGCCCCGTACATGACCTACAAGTTCATCTCCTTCGTTGGGGTCGACATGTACCACGCAATGTCGACCGAGCAGGAGGCGAAGGGCGCAATGAATCGCCCCATACCAGTGCCGGTAAGCCCCGCGATGGCGACGTCAGCGAAGGCGATCCTCGGAGGAGGCGACGCAGCATCAGGTAAGGCGGCAACCCCCGCTGTGGCCAAGGCCACCAGTGGCGCCGTGGGATCTGGTACCGGCGCGGCAGCATCAGGCGCAGGGGCTTCGGGAGCTGCGGCCGCCGCTGGCCCCACCGCTGCGGTCATCATCGGCGGGCAGGCTGTCGGCCAAGTGGCCACGGCTGGCCCCAAGCTCGGCAACGCCGCGGCTTTGGCCGCGGAAGGACACGCCGAAGGTAGTGCCCCGACTGATATGCCGCCAACATCGACCGACCCGGAGGCGGGTGCGCGCTCGATCCCCCAGTCGAGGCCAACGGTCACTCCCCCGCGCGCGCTTCCGGCTCCGCGCGAAAGGACAACGGCATGACAGCGAACAACACGCATCGCGCGAGCCAGCTCCACCCGGTTCAGTTCTCGCGACTACCCAAACGAGGGGTGATGCTCGGGCTTTCGCTCGCGCAGCTCGTGACGCTCGCCATCGGGCTGATCGCGTTCACCAGCGCCGTCTACATGGGTGGCGGCATGCTGTTCGGCCTGACGTCGCCGATCTGGATCACCAGCGTCGTGATCGCCTTCGTCCCCGTCGGTGGACGCAAGCTCATCGAATGGATCCCCATTGCCGTCCGCTGGGTGTGGCGAAGCATGGGAGGCCAGCTTCGGTTCCGAGCTGACGTGGCCAGGCCGCGCCCGGCCGGAACGCTTGCGCTTCCCGGAGATGCGGCAGCGCTACGCGAGTGGCTCGACCCCGAGACAGGCGCGGCAATGATCCAGGACCCGCACACCCAGACGTTGACCGCAATCGTCGGCATCACGCATCCGGCGTTCGTCCTGCTCGACAGTGGCGAGCAGGAACGGCGAGTAGCCGGGTGGGGACGAGTGCTCGCGACGGTCTGCCGGTCGGGTCGCATCGCGCGTGTGCAGATATCCGAGAGGACAGTGCCCAGTTCGGGAACCGGGCTCGCCGAATGGTGGGCTCGGCACGGCGTGGACGACAGCTCCTGGCCTGCGGTGACCTACAAGGAGCTCATCGAGCGGGCCGGCCCGGCGGGCGAACGACACGCGACGACGATCTCTCTAGCCCTGGACATGCATGCGGCCGCTCGACAGATCCGCGCCGCCGGCGGTGGCATGAAGGGAGCCGCAGGCGTACTTCGCCAGGAGATGACGACGTTCACCGCGGCGTTGCGTGCAGCCGACCTGACACCGACCGGATGGCTCACGCCAGGCGAAGTCGCTGTCGCGCTGCGCTCTGCGTACGATCCCGCCGCCGCTCCCGCTCTCGAGCGAAACGGTGACATCGGCCGGTCGCTCGCAACGGCCGGACCCCTCGCGGTCGCCGAATCCTGGGACCGGCTCCATACCGACTCCGCCCATCACGCGGTCCTCTGGATCTCGGAATGGCCACGATCGCAGGTCTTTCCGGGCTTCCTCTCACCTCTGCTGCTGACCTCGGGCGTCCAGCGCACCTTCACCCTCACCTGCACACCGGTTCGTGCGGATCTCGCCGTGCGAGACATCCGAAGGAAGAAGGTCGGACTGCTTTCGGATGCCGCGCAGCGCGCGAAGATCGGACAGATCGAGGATGCCGCGCGCACGGCCGAATTCAACGACGTCGTCCAGCAGGAGTCGGATCTGACCGCTGGCCACGGTGTGCTGCGTTACACCGGTCTCGTCGCAGTGTCGGCCCCGACGATCGACGAACTGGATGCGGCAATCGCGGCGATCGAGCAAGCCGCCGTGCAGGCTGCCTGCGAGACGCGGCGGCTTGTCGGGCAGCAGGCCCAAGCGTTCACGGCAGCCGCGCTGCCTCTGTGTCGAGCCGTGTGACTCGCGCGTGACCCCGACTACGCGATCGCGGGGACATCGCACGCACCTCCTCAAAGACTCCGCTATAAGGAAGCGAAATGCCCACATTCCAGGATCCCGTCGTCGATGGCGAGGAAGCACGCCAAGCGCTACGCGCCCTCGCGCACGCCACGCGATCGTTCGACGACCCGGCACAGACGTACGACGTTGTCGGGGACTTGCTGGGCGGCCTGAGGTCCCTCGAACAGGTTCTCGATCAGCTCGCAACCGCGCACACGATCACAGAGGCGATCGCCTGCACTGACGATGGCGATCACTGGGCCGGCGTGGAGGAAGCCTATGCGGCTGCGAACGAGCTGCGCCGAGCGTCGACCCTTGTTGCCCGAGCGGGCTTGGCCGTGGATCGGGCTTCTCTGCACTCCGGTCGAATCGCATGGGACTCCACCGCAGCGGCCGCGCCCGTGCCTGTTGCCGAGTCGATCGCGCCGCGTATCAATCCGCACGACTCCTTCCAACGCACGAACTCCTTTCCCTCCTCAGGGGCAGGAGCGAGCGCTCGCCGGCGAAACGGGATGTCGCTGTGAGCGCGCACGAGGACGAACGAGTGCACACCGCGGTGCTCGTCGACCCGGCTGGCGAACGCAGGAAGGAGCGCCGCGCCCGACGGAAAGCATCCCAACGACTCACTGCTGACTCTCGGGCCGCCGCCCTCGCGGCCGATCGTGCCGAATCGGAGGCTCAGCGCGCCGATCGGCGTGCGACGACCTTCCTGCCCGCATCGGGTGAGTCGCGGCCAGCGGCGCTCCGTACCCCGGGCCGGCTGCGGCTTCCGCGTCACCAGGACACCAGTGCGACCCTTGCCGGAGCGTACCCGTTCCTCGCCGAAGGCGGACTCGGCTCGCAAGGGGTGTTTGTGGGGCAGGATCTCTATTCGGGTGCGTCGTTCGTCTATGACCCGTGGGTACTCTACTCGCGCGGAATGATCACGGCGCCGAACATCGTCCTCGCGGGGATTGTGGGGTCTGGCAAGTCGTCGCTCGTCAAGAGTCTCTACACACGGTCGATCCCCTTCGGCCGCCGCGTCTACGTACCCGGAGATCCGAAGGGCGAGCACACTGCCGTCGCCGAAGCCGTCGGGGGGCAGGCAATCGTGCTCGGACACGGCATGGCGAACCGGCTCAACCCGCTCGACGAAGGGCACCGTCCGTCCGGTCTCAGCGATGAGAGTTGGGCGGGCCAGGTCGCCTCTCGTCGCCGTGACCTCATCGGAGCCCTCACCGAGACGGTGCTCGAGCGCCCACTGAGCCCGCTGGAGCACACGGCGATCGACCTCGCCCTTGCTGACACCGTCCGGTCCTGCGAGACCCCAATCCTGCCGATGGTCGTTGACCGAATCCTCTCGCCCGACGTATCTCGGGAAGCAGACCACCGACTCGTGGAGGACGGCAGGGTCGTCGGCCACGCACTGCGTCGGCTCGTCGCCGGCGACCTTGCCGGGCTGTTCGACGGCCCCAGCACAGTCACTTTTGATCCGAGCCTTCCGATGATTTCGCTCGATCTATCGCGAGTCGCCGAGAACGCCACGCTCGTGTCCGTTCTCATGACTTGCTCGTCAGCCTGGATGGAGTCAGCCCTCCTTGACCCACACGGCGGGCAGCGCTGGGTCATATACGACGAGGCATGGCGTCTCATGTCGCACCCAGCTCTGCTGCGACGCATGGATGCTCAGTGGCGACTAGCGCGCCACTTCGGGATTGCGAACCTGCTCGTGTTCCACAAGCTCTCTGACCTCGACAACGTCGGCGATCAGGGCTCCGCAATGCGGGCAATCGCGTCATCTCTGCTTGCGAACGCTGAGACCCGGATCATCTACCGGCAGGAAGCGGACCAGCTCGGAGCGACGGCGAGCGCACTGGGCCTCACGGGCACCGAGCAGAGCCTGCTGCCGGGGCTCGGCACAGGTCAAGGGCTCTGGCGGATCAAGGATCGGAGCTTCGTGGTTCAGCATCAACTGCACCCCGCGGAGCTCGCAGCATTCGACACGACGAGCCGGATGACGGAGGGCGTGAGATGAGCACAACCCACGCGGTACGACGGACGACAGATGCGATCCACGTGCCGCCGGTCCTGCCCCTGATCTGCATGAGGATCGCTACGGACGGCGCGATGACCGTAACCGTGGATGGGGTGCCGTGCGAGCCGCCTCGATTCGGGCCGCCCTGGGCCCGGTCGTCCTTTGCGGCAGTCATCGACACGGTGCTGCAAGAGCGAGGCTCGCCCGTGCGAGTCCTCGTGTACGAAACGGACGGCACGGTGTTCACCGACCTCGTCACACGGCCGTTGCAGAGAACGTTCAACCCGAAGGTGGAGCCGCAAATTCGCCAGGCCGCGCCGGCGGGCAGCACGAAGGTCGCCGACGCACTCATCGATGCCGCCCCCTTGATTGCGCCGCCGCGCGTCGTTCTCGGCGAGGAAGGCTTCCTCCCCGGAGAGGAGGTCGCCGTCGCGATCATCGTGCGACACACCAAGGCGTCGCCGGACGGGTCTGCCCGAGCGCTCCTCGAACCTGGAATCTGCCAGGCGAGCGCCGAAGGCGAGGTCGTCCTCATCGGGCGGATCTCCGGCACGTGCGTCATTGGAAACTTCACGTGACCGGCAGCCACGGCGTGGACATCTCCGGTCACGACGGCCTGACCAACCTCGCCTTGCTCGCCCTCGGCGCCGTCATCGCGATTGCCGGAGTACTCCGTGTGGCGGGCGATTTCGCCGCCTTCATAACGGGGGCGAACCCGCCGACTGGCGGTCTGGCTGCCGGACTCGGTGTCTTCGGCTCGCCCGCAAGCCCGGGGATCGCTCTCGGCTCCGCCGGGCTCAACCCTGTCGCGTACTGGTTGGTCGTGACGGTGCTCGTGGCGCTCGTCGGTGTTGCGGGGTGGTGGGTGTGGCGAGTGCTTCGGAATCACACTCGCCACACAGCATCCGATCCCAATCGGATCGCCGGGATCGCGACGTCGGCCGATGTACGCCGCGCCACCTCGGATCACGCGCTGCTGGCGCGGGCCGCGCATCTCCGAGCGTCCGTCGCGAAACCGCGACCGGAGGATGTGGGTTATCTCGTCGGGGTAGCTCGAGGAACGAAGGTATGGACGTCGGTCGAGGACTCGATCCTTGTGATCGGCCCTCCCCGATCCGGCAAGGGCGCACACATCGTCATCAACGCGATCCTCGACGCTCCCGGCGCGGTGGTCACGACCTCCACTCGGCCGGACAACCTCACCACCACAATTCGCTCGCGGATGAGGCGAGGACCGGTGGCCGTGTTCGACCCGCAACAGCTCGCCCCTGGGGTGCCGGCAGGCTTGAGATGGTCACCGGTGCGAGGGTGCGAACTCCCGCTCACTGCGATGATCCGCGCTACCGGGCTGGCGGCTGGCACCGGCTTGTCGAGCGTCGGGGTGGAGAACGGCGGCTTCTGGGAAGGGAAGACCCGCACAGCGCTGCAGGCGCTCCTTCATGCGGCGGCGCTCGAGGGTCGTTCACCGGGCGAACTTTTCCGGTGGACGCTCGACCCTGCCGCGGCTAAGGATGCCGTCGCGATCCTGGCCTCCAACCCAGCGGCAGCGACCGGATGGGCAGAGTCGCTCGAAGCGATGATCGATGCTGACCCCCGCACGCGCGACTCGATCTGGCAGGGTGTCTCACTCGCTCTGGCGGCGTTGGCCGACCCCCGTGTTCTCGATGCGGTCAGTCCGGGCGAGGACGAGCAATTCGATCCAGAGACCTTTCTCCGACGCAACGGCACCCTGTACCTCCTCGCGACCGGCGCCGGCGCCGGCGCATCCTCGTCGCTGGTCGCCGCGCTCGTCGAAGACCTTGTCGAGACAGCCAGGCGAGTCGCAGCGCGCTCTCCCGGCGCCCGCCTCGACCCACCGCTACTGCTGGCGCTCGATGAAATCGGCAACCTGGCGCCCCTGCCGTCCCTGCCGGTCCTGATGGCGGAAGGCGGCGGGACCGGGATCACCACGATGCCTGTGCTTCAGTCGCTCGCGCAGGCTCGGCAGCGGTGGGGCGACAACGCGGCTACGGCGATCTGGGACGCGAGCATCGCCAAGATCGTGCTCGGCGGCGCCTCAGGCTCACGCGACCTTCAGGACATCTCTACCCTGATCGGGGATCGTGATGAGGTCACCGACTCGATCACCGTCGGTGAACGCGGGCTGCGCTCAAATCAGCGATCAACACGCCGGGTTCCGGTCATGCCGCCCGACGTGATCCGGACGTTGCCGTACGGCACCGCTCTCCTGATGCTGAGGGCCGCACCGCCGATCGTCACCCGCATGCGGGAATGGGCCTCTCGCCCGGACGGGGCTCAACTTCGTGACGACCGTGCTCAAGTCGAGGAGCAACTGCGGCGGGGAGAAGTGACCCACCTACCAGGTGATGACCGACCCGCGGCCCTCTAGGAGCACCTAATGACCATAAACACCCAGCAGTCCCTTTCCGGCTTCCTCGCATCGCAGCCTCAGCTCGCGTTCAACGCGAAGGGTGAGGCCCGATTCTGGGTGCGGATCGGGCAGGAGCATTTCGAACGCAACGATGACGGCACCTTCACCCAGACGGAGACCACGTACCACGATCTCGTCATGTTCCGACGGAACGCGGAGCGGGCCTACGCGATGTTCAACAAGGGTGACGCCTTCATCGCCGAGGGCTACACTCACACATCCTCACGGGAACGCGACGGCGAGACGGTCGAGACCGAAGAATTCATCGCGAAGCGGCTCGGACACGACTCCGCACGGACGAACTACACCCTGCAACCTCGCCGGAACACGCTCCCGCCCGTGGCGGCGTCGGCACCATCGACGGCGAAGCCCACCGTCCAGCCCGTCTCCCTCTGAGGCATCCGATGGCCTTTGACGAGCCCCTACAGTTCCCCGGTTACGAGTTCGAGGCCCCGACGCCCGACAGCCCGGATGCAGATCCAGAGGGCTTGCCCACAGTGCCACGTCCGGTCAACTGGAACGTGCTCGCGTCGGATCGGGCGGCGTTCGAGTGGGTCGAACTCGACAGGTGGGTGAACTGGCTGCGCCGCACATACGGGCTCGGACCGTCGATCATCCCGCCGCTGTGGCATCGCCACTCCGAGCTCGTTTGGGAACTCTCGGCCCTGCACCTCCACTGGCTGTGCGCCTATGACGAGGAGCAGCATGGCTCCGCCCCCCTCGGCTGGCACCGCGACTTCGACGAGGCACGGGAACGACTGCATGACTGGGTCGCGGCCTGCGGCTCACGTCTCGACCGCGACCGAGCCACCCGTCAAACCGCCTGGCCCGGAGAGGCCCCCGCGCCTGCCGTCGAGGAGACGACGATCGAGGACCGTGCAGCCGACTTCCGCAGATTCGTCGTCGAAGACGTCGCACGCCGTCGCGCCGTCGAGGACGCGTTCATGGCGGCAGCCGCCGACGCGAGCTAGGGCCGACGAGGGCGCGACTAGACCGGCGGGAGAACTCGTTCTGCCGGTCGCCGACCTCAGAGCACGATGTCGTGGTCCGGCTTCGCGACATCCGACGTGAGCCATCGGAAGGTGGCGAGGGATGACGTGGGCGAGGCGGCACCGCGACGAACGTAGCCGGTGCTTGCTATCTGGAGTGCGCGGCGGCGAGGTTCGGTGTAGACATCGAGAGGTAGCAAGCCGGCCCGGAAGCGCGCTCGGGAGACCTCGGCGACGCGCGCCCGCAGTTCGACTTCGTGGTCGGTGAAGTACGCATCTGCGATGGTCAGGATCTCGCGGACCACGCGACTGGTCTCCCAGCGGTGCTGCCAGGCGAGCATCAACTCAGGTGGAGTCGGCACATCCTGCTGTCTGATCCGGGCCAACTCCTCGCCGCTGCGCTTCCGAGCGAAGAACGCGTCCGCGGCGGCGTCGTTCTGGCGCCGCTCCGCAGCCAACACCCGGTGAAGTCGGCGGTCGGGCAGTCCGGCACGAGCGCGACGACGGTGCAGGCGCCGCGCTTCATTCTCTCGCTGCCGATAGGACTCCTGTTGAGACGGACTGGGTGTCCACTCGGACACACGGCCGGCGGCGCGAGCGCGGGCGACCGCGCGACGACCAGCCTCGCGGGCTTTTCCCGGCTCCGCAGCCTCTCGCGCCCGCCGGCGCTCGGCGATCACGTCACGATTCCGGTAGTAGTAATCACGCTGAGCTTGCTTGTACGCCTCCGGATGCTTCTGCTTGTATCGCTCGCGCGCCTGCTGTCGCTCCTCGGGATGCTGCCGTGCCCACTCTTTGGCCCGCTCGATGCCCTTCTGCCGCCGCTCCTTCTCAGCTCGCTCGCGTTGCGTGCGCCGACGCTCACGCTCGCGGCCCGTCTTCCGGATGTACTCACGGTTCCGCTCCCGATACTCGGCGTAGTACGTCGGGTGCGCATCGTTCCAGGCTTGCCGCTGCGCTGCGTGTCGCGCCGAACGCTCGTCCTCGTTGAGCGCCTCCTCAGGCATGGTGTCCCACCGCGGGCACACCGTTGAGTTCAGCGAGCGCCGTGAACAGTTCTTCGCGCGTCGCTGTCGGGTCGATGATCGCGCGCGCGATGAGCACCCGCATCCGTTCCCGTTCGGTGTCAGACACGTCGCCGAGTCGCGCGATACACCATTCGATGTCATCGGCGAGGCGATACGCCCGGTCATCGACCTGGATGCCGGGGTAGTAGAGGAACGCGAGCACCGCCACGTGCTCGAGGACGGCGTCGGCGTGTTCTCGATCGGTCATGCCATCAAGGTGCGTGAACAGTTCCCACCGCCGCTCACCGCGCGTCCTGTTGGCATCTGGCCGGCGCCGCATGTTGCGGAGTGCGCTCATGAGGGGCGGTCATGTGTCCTTTGCGAATGCGCGCTCCAACATCTCGGCGGTCGCCGGGTTCACCATCTCGTTGCGCCGGATGTAGTGCTGAATGGTGATCTTCGGATCGGTGTGCCCCAACAGCTCAGCGGCAAGTTCGACTCCCGCTTGCTCGTTGATCGCGGTCGCCACCGTTCGCCGAAAGGTGTGCGGCGTCACCCCGGTGATGCCGGCGATGTCCATCACACGACGCAGTTGCCGGCGCACGTTATTGGTGGAAAGAGGGGTGCCTTCGCGGCTGCAGAACAGCAGAGCATCGAGAGATGGGTCGGCGAGTCGCGCCAGTCGGCGACGGACCGCCTCGGCTGTAAAGGTCGGTATTGCTACCGTGCGCCTCGATTTCGCGGTCTTCGGATGGTCCTGGCGTTGCGTGGGTTCGCCCTTGCTGCTGACGACCGTTCCCGCGATGCGGATGGATGGTAAAGGACCCGTGATGTCGACGTCGCGACGCCGAATCGCAAGCACCTCACCGATCCGCGCCGACGTGCCGAGCATGACCTCCACAATCGCGCCCAGCTGACCGTCCGGCTTCGGCCCCGACACTGCACGGCCTTGCTCCCACACAACAATCGCCGTGCGAATCGACGTAACCTCGGCCGAGGTGAGCGCATCGGGGGTGGCGGACTGCCGACGCAAGTTGTCGACGTGATCAATCGGGTTTCGCGGGAGAATTTCGTGTCGTACCGCGAGAGCGAGCGCGCGGCCGAGCACCACACGGGCATGCTTCGCCCGACTGTAGCTGCGTCTATTGAGCTGCTTGAGCAGACGATCGCAGCGCGCGACGCCGATCTCGCGCAGAGTCAGGTTTCCCAGCGCGGGCATAACGAGTGTCCGCATGTCGCGCTCGTAGAGTTGCCGGGTGCTTGGCGCGATTCTTCCTTCTAGATCGAGGTCCTCGAGCCAGTAGTCGACGAGAGCGGAGAACGGGCTGTCGGGTGAGAGCGACGACGACACTGGCTGGAAGAGATCTCTCATCGAGAGCTTCACCTTCAAGGCCCGCTCAGCGTGAGCCCTTGTACCTGCCGTGACCTGCACGAGCCGGGTCATCCCATCCCAGTCCCGGAAGCGCGCTCTCGCCATGACGCGGCCATTCTCGGCTGGGAGGAATCCGATCTCGCCGAAAGTGCCGATCGCGAGACGTGCGCGGCTCATCGTGTCACCGAGCGTCGCCGGGCGAGTGAATGCCCGACTCCCTGTGCGCGTCGACCCAAGCTCGCACATCCGAGGCTGCGAACGTTAGGTGCTTGCCGTAGTGATGGGCGGGAGGCGCCTGCCCCTTCATGCGCCACTCGTAGATCGTCGAGACGGGAACGCGAAGATAGGCGGCAAGCTCGTTTATGTTGAGGAGCCTCTCCAAGCCCCACAACTCGAGCGTCAGGCTGTCCACTGCGTCCATGCCCAGTAGGTGCGCAATGTGTCGCCCCACCGTTCGGATGCAACCGGAGAGAAGTCGAGCCAGCCAAGGCCCTTCGTCTCATCTCGGCACTGGAGCGGTCAAAGTGATGGCATTGCGATGACGTGGTCAAGTTTCACCAACTAAGGAAGTCCCGGGAACCCTTAGGTTCCCGGGACTTTCCGTCGGGATGACAGGATTTGAACCTGCGACCCCCTGACCCCCAGTCAGGTGCGCTACCAAGCTGCGCCACATCCCGAGATCAGCGCTTGCGCGCGGACAACTCCCCCATCTTAGCCGAGCCGCGGGGCGGTCGCGAACTCGCGCCCGGCCGGGTCGCGGCATCCGTTCCGGGGGCCTTGTCGGTGTCGGAAGCCGGGCGTAGCGTCGCGGCATGCCGACGATCACGATCGAGCCCGCCACGCTCGGCCGCTTCGACGATGTCGAACACGCGCTGACTGGCGGCGGCGACGGGCGCAGCTGCCAGTGCCAGTGGTGGACGCTCACCAACGCGCAGTTTCAAGAGACATCCGCCGACGAGCGCGAGCGGCTGCTGCGCGACGAGGTGACGGCGGGTCCGCCGCCCGGTCTCATCGTCTATGTCGACGGTGAAGCGGCCGGGTGGGTTCGGGTCGGGCCGCGCACGGCCCAGGCCAGACTCGCACGGACGAAGAACTACACGAGCAGCTCGGAAGAGCCGTGGGACGACGACTCCGTCTGGGCCGTCACGTGCTTCGTGGTGCGGCGGGAGCACCGCCGCCAGGGACTCAACGCGCGATTGCTCGATGCCGCGGTGGAGCACGCGCGAACGCACGGCGCGCGGCTGATCGAGGGCTACCCGATCGATCCGGACGTGGGGAACAAGAAGCCGGCGAACGATCTCTACCACGGCGTCTGGTCGACCTTCGCGGATGCCGGATTCCGCGAAGTCGCGCGCCCGCGACCCGATGTCGTCGTGGTCTCGCTCGCGCTGGATTGACCTCGCCGTCAGCGCAGCGCCGGCGATCGGGCCGTTGCCTGCGCCCGCGTACGATTGATCGACCAACGCCGATCGCACCATGAAGGAGCGCCGTGAGCGCCAGCGCCGCACCCGCGCGCCCCTCGACCGCCACGCTTCGGGCGGGCTGGTGGTGGGGTTTCGCGCTGTACGGCGCCCTGTCGGTGCTCCACATCATCGTGATCGTCGCCGGTTGGTCGGCCATCGCCACGGTGACCAAGCTCGTGCTCATGCCGGCGCTCGCGCTCGCCGTGTTCTGGGCCTCCCGGGGTTGGCGGTGGGCCGCACCGCTCACGCTTCTGATGCTCGCGATCGGCCTGTCCTGGCTCGGCGATGGCGCGGGGACGTTCTTCCCGTTCGCCCCCGAGATCCCGATGATGCTGCTCTGGTTCGGGCTCGCGCACCTCTGCTACATCTGGCTGTTCTGGCGGCACCTCGCGATCCGGCGCCTCCCGCCTTGGGCGGCCGTATACGCGGTGTGGTGGGTCGCGGTGCTGCTCGTCCTCTGGCCGCACCTCGGCGGACTCGCGATCGCGGTGGCCATCTACGGGCTCGTGCTCGGCGGCACGGCCGCGAGCGCGACCCGCTGTGCTCCGCTCATCGCGATCGGCGGGGCGTTCTTCCTCGCGTCCGACACGATCCTGGCGTTCCGTCTGTTCTACCCCGGCATCCCCGATGCCGTGGCAAGCCCCGTCATCATGCTCACCTACTGCCTCGGGCAGGGCCTGATCGCGGCCGGGGTCGTCATCGCGGTCCGCCGACGCAGTGCCGTCCCGGTCGCCGCATGACCGAACCGGCGAGCTCCGCACGGGTGGATGCCTGGCTCTGGGCCGTCCGCATCTACAAGACCCGCTCGGCGGCGACGACGGCGTGCCGCGCGGGCCATGTGCGGGTCAACGGCGACCGTGCGAAAGCCGCGCAGCCGGTGCGTCCCGGTGACGAGCTGCGCGTGCGCATCGCCGGATTCGACCGCATCCTGATCGTGCGCAAGCCCATCTCCAAGCGGGTGGGTGCCGCGCTCGTCGCCGAGTCGGTCGAGGACCGCACTCCTCCGCCGCTCGCGAAAGAGCTCACCGCGATGGTGCCGGTCCGCGATCGGGGCGCCGGACGCCCGACCAAGCGCGATCGCCGCGACATCGAGAAGCTCCGCGGCCGCGAGTAGCACTCCCCCGTCAACCGCCGAAACCACCCACTCTGCGCGAAACCTCACAGATCCACGCGCCGAATCAGGTGGTCTCGCGCGGGATCGGTGGTTTCGCGAAGGAGGAGAAGAGCCGCGTCAGCCGAGCTGGTCGAGCAGCCAGCGGGTGCCGTGGACTGCGGCTCCGGCATCCGTCACCCGCCGCGAGAGCTCGCGGTCGCTCGTGACCACCGTGACGGTGCGTCCGGCAGCGACGAGGCGCTCCGTCTGTGCGACGATTTCGTCGTCTCCGGATGCCGCGGCCCTGACCACCTCGACCTGTGAGATGCCCGCGCCCGCGGTGCGCGCCTGGCCTTCGATGACCGCGACCCACTCCGGAAACCACATGTGCTCCGAAAGTTCAATGATGCCCGCGGGCACCCCGGCCACTGCGAGCGTGCCGATCCGGCGGATGAGCCGCGCGGCCGCGCCGGCGCGGTCGTGCCACCAGCCGTCGGGCACCGAGCCCATCACGTTCGCCACATCCACGACGACGGCGGGCCGGATCTCGAGCGAGCGACGCAGCACCTGCCACGACGATGCGAACCCCGGATGCAGCGGCTTGCGGTCGACCTCGTCCACCGGCACCCACGCCAGTTCGCGGCTCTCCGGATCGCTGATCGTCGGCTCGAAGGGCACGACCACATCGGCGATGAGCGTCGCGTAACTCCAGTAGCCGAGCTCCAGCACGCTCAGCAGGCGCGGGCGGATCGAGGCATCCGGAACTCCCGCCTCTTCGGCCGCCTCGCGCATCGCGCCGTCAGTCGCCGACTCGCCTTCATGGCGTGCGCCGCCGGGCAGCGCCCAGGTGTCGCCGAAGTGGCTCCATGACACGCGGTGCTGCAGGAGCACTCCGTGCTCGGCGTCGAGTGCGAGCAGGCCCGCGGCGCCGAAGCGACCCCAGTACCGCTCCCCCGTCGGCGCGACGACCCACGCGTCACCCGGATCGCGGGGTCCGAACGGACGCGGTGGCTCTCCGGGGGCGGGAGGCTCGATCGTCACCCGTTCAGCCTGTCACACGGGCAGGCCTCCGACCCTCGATCGGCACCGGATCTGACACGGGGCGTCTCGAGAGAAGAGAGGCATGGAGAGCAGTTCGGCTCAGCGCTGGCGCTTCTCCCGCACCCGCATGTTGACGACGATCGGGGTGCCCGCGAAGCCCCACACCTCGCGCAGACGGCGCTGGATGAACCGGCGGTAGCCCGGGTCGAGGAATCCGGTCGTGAACAGCACGAATGTCGGCGGACGCGTCGTGGCCTGGGTGCCGAACAGGATGCGCGGCTGCTTGCCACCCCGCACCGGGTGCGGGTGCTCGGCGACGAGCTCGGCGAGGAATGCGTTGAACTTGCCGGTGGGGATGCGCTGATCCCACGAGTCGAGCGCCGTCTCGAGCGCCGGTACGAGCTTGTCGAGGTGACGACCGGTGCGGGCCGAGATGTTGACGCGGGGCGCCCACGCGACGTGGGCGAGGTCCTGCTCGATCTCGCGCTCGAGGTAACGGCGGCGGTCGGCGTTCTCGAGGTCGACGTCGGTCAGGCGATCCCACTTGTTGAACGCGAGCACGAGGGCGCGCCCCGATTCGAGCACGAGGTCGATGATGCGCACATCCTGCTCGGACAGCGACTCCGACACGTCGAGCACGACGACGGCGACTTCGGCCTTCTCGAGCGCGGCCGACGTGCGCAGCGACGCGTAGAAGTCGGCGCCCTGAGACAGGTGCACGCGACGACGGATGCCGGCGGTGTCGACGAAGCGCCACATGCGGCCGCCGAGCTCGACGACCTCATCCACGGGGTCGCGCGTAGTGCCGGCAAGCTCGTTGACGACCACCCGCTCCTCCCCCGCTGCCTTGTTCAGCAGCGAGGACTTGCCCACGTTCGGGCGTCCGAGGATCGCGACCCGGCGCGGGCCGCCGATCTCCTGCTTGGCGACGGCGGAGATGTCCGGAAGCACCTTCATGACCTCGTCGAGGAGGTCGGCGACGCCGCGGCCATGGATGGCCGAGACCGGGTACGGCTCGCCGAGGCCGAGGCTCCAGAGGGCTGCGGCTTCGGGCTCGTGCCGGGCGTCGTCGATCTTGTTCGCCACGAGGAACACGGGCCGGCCGGTCTTGCGCAGCATCTTGACGACCTGCTCGTCGGTCGAGGTCGCCCCGACCATGGCATCCACTACGAACAGCACGACATCGCACAGTTCGATCGCGATCTCGGCCTGCGCCGCGACGGACGCGTCGATGCCGCGGGCGTCGGGCTCCCAGCCACCGGTGTCGACCACGGTGAAGCGGCGGTCCATCCACTCGGCCTTGTACGTGACGCGGTCACGCGTGACGCCGGGGGTGTCTTCGACGACGGCCTCGCGGCGGCCGAGGATCCGGTTCACGAGCGCGGACTTGCCGACGTTCGGGCGTCCCACGATGGCGACGACCGGCAGGGCGGGAAGGAACTGGATGCCGTCCTCGCCGAGCTCGACGCCCGCGAGCAGCGCAGCGTCTTCGTCTTCGAGCTCGTAGTCGGAGAGCGACGCGCGCAGCGCGGTCGCCCGCTGCTCGGCGAGCTCCTCATCGAGATCGGCGAGCTTCTCGACGAGGTCGTCCGGGCCGCCTTCGTACTCTTCGTCAGCGTTCATGATGTTGCTCTCTTTCGCGCGTCGCCCGGTCCCTGAGCTTGTCGAAGGGCCTGAGCTGGTCGGAGGGTCGTGGCCTGCACGACGTCGAGGACGGCGGCCACTGTCTGGTTGAAGTCGAGATCGGTCGAATCCACCACGACCACGCCAGGCGCAGCGGTGAGGAAGTCGACGACCTTCGAATCTGAGGCGTCGCGGCGGTGCAGCGCGTCGGCGACGGATGCCGCATCCTGCGTCGTCACTTCGGCGCTGCGCCGCGCGGCGCGCACTTCGGGCGACGCGGTGAGGAGGATCCGCACCGGTGCGTCGGGGGCGACGACGGTCGTGATGTCCCGGCCCTCCACGACGACACCGGGCAGCGCGGACTCGCCGATGAGCCGCCGGAACAGCGCATTGACCGACTCGCGGATCTCGGGCACGCGGGCGACGCCGCTCACGGCATCCGTCACCCGCGGCTCGCGGATCGCGAGCGTGACGTCGGCGACGCCCACACGCACCCAGAACTGATCGGGGTCGAGCGAGATCGCGTACGGGAAGTCTTGGGCCACGCGGAGCACGGCCGCGGGGTCGGAGGTGTCCTCGCCCTGCGCGAGCGCGTGCCAGGCGAGCGCGCGGTAGGCGGCGCCGGTGTCGAGGAAGCCGAAGCCGAGGGCACGGGCTGCCTGCTTGGACACGCTGGACTTGCCGCTGCCGGCGGGGCCGTCGATCGCGACGACGATGGTCTCCGAGCTTGTCGAAGGGCCGGTCCCTGAGCCGCCCACCGCGGTCCCTGAGCTTGTCGAAGGGTCAGTCATTGCTGCTCGCGATCTTCCAGCCGCGCGCCTCGAGCCCGTCGACGGCCCCGCGCACGGCGCTCGGCACGACCGAGATCTCGGCGAGGCCGAACTGGGCGCCCGGCGAGTGCTCGAGGCGCAGGTCTTCGACGTTGACCCCGAGCTCTCCGAGCTCGCCGAAGAGGCGGCCGAGCTGGCCGGGGGTGTCATCCACCATCACCACGACGCTCTCGTAGCGGCGGTTCTGGCCGTGCTTGCCGGGGAGGCGCTCGACGCCGTCGTTGCCGCGACGGATCGTGTCGGCGACGGCACGACGCGCGCCGGGCACATCGGGGTCGCGGAGCGCCGCGGCGACGGCGGAGAGGTCCGCCGCGAGCGAGTCGAGCACGTCCACCACCGGCGCGGAGTTCGCGCCGAGGATCTGCACCCACAGTTCCGGGGCGGATGCCGCGATCCGTGTCGTGTCGCGCACGCCCTGGCCGGCGAGCCGAAGCGATCCATCCGGTGCGTCGACGAAGCGGCCGGCGAGCAGGCTGGCGACCAGCTGCGGGACGTGCGACACGAGTGCCACGGCGCGATCGTGCTCGGCCGGGTCCATCTCGATCGGCGTCGCGCCGAGATCGAGCGCGAGGCCCTCGACGAGGGCGAGGTCGGCCGCGGAGGTGTCCCGGTCGCGGCACACCACCCAGGGGCGCCCGACGAAGATGTCGGCGCGCGCCGAGATCGCCCCGCCGCGCTCGCGGCCGGCGAGGGGGTGCGACCCGATGTAATGGGTGAGGTCGACGCCGCGCTCGCGCAGGGTGCGCAGCGGCTCGAGCTTGACGCTCGCGACATCCGTCACGACCGCGCCCGGGAAGCGGATGAGTTCGCGCTCGATGACGTCGGCAACGACGTCCGGGGGCACGGCGACCACGATGAGGGCGGGGTCATCGTCGGTGCGCGCGGCGCGGCCGGCGCCGTAGTCGATGGCCAGGCGCAGCTGCGCCGGGGAGGTGTCGTCGAGGGCGACGTCGACGCCGGTCGCGGTGAGGGCGTGCCCGATGCTGGATCCGAGCAGGCCCGCGCCGACGATGCGGACAGTGCCTCGCACCCGCGGCGAGAGCACGCCTGTCGAATCGCTCACGGTGTCTCCTGCTCCTCCGGCGACAACCCGTCAGCCGTGCCTGGCGCAGCCGTGTCCCGCTCGCCGCGATCGTCGCGGCGCGAAAGCGTCAGCAGCGCGCCTCGTTCCACCTTAGTCAACTCGCGGGCCCGACCGGCTGGGAGGGTTCCCAGGTGCAGCGGCCCGAATTGGCGCCGGACGAGCTCCACGACCGGGTGGCCGACGGCGGCGAGCATCCGTCGCACGATGCGGTTTCGTCCGGAGTGCAGGGTGAGTTCGACGAGGGAGCCGCCGCCATCCGCCGAGCTCGACAGCAGGCGCGCCTTGTCCGCCGCGATCGGTCCGTCCTCGAGGTCGATGCCCTTCGTGAGCCGCGCGATCGTCTGCGGGGTGACGCGTCCTTCGACCTTCGCGATGTAGACCTTGGTGACTCCGAACGAGGGATGGGCGAGCACGTGGGCGAGCTCGCCGTCGTTGGTGAGCACGAGCAGACCGCTGGTGTCGGCATCCAGTCGCCCGACGTTGTACAGGCGCTCCGGCCAATCCTTCGTGAAGCGGCGCAGATCCGGCCGTCCGCGGTCATCGTTCATCGAGCTGACCACCCCGACCGGCTTGTTCAGCATGACGTAGCGCTTGGACTGGTCGAGCTGAATGGCGGTGCCGTCGACGTCGACGAGGTCGGTCTCCGGATCGATGCGCGAACCGAGTTCGGTGACGACGGTGCCGTTGACCCGCACCCGGCCTGCCGCGATCAGGTCTTCGGCGACCCGCCGCGAGGCGACGCCCGCGTTCGCGAGCACCTTCTGCAGGCGCACGCCCTCGGGGGCGGCATCCGATCCGGTTCCTGTGCCTGTCGCGTCGCTCATCGTCCGCCCTCCCCGAAGCCGTCTACGCCGCTCACATCGTCGGCATCGGCGAGCAGCGGCGAGATGTGCGGCAGCTCGTCGAGGGAATTGATCCCGAGATTCACCAGGAGCGCGTCCGTCGTGCCGTAGTGGATGGCGCCGGTCTCGGCATCCGTGAACTCCTCGGTGATCAGGCCCCGCGCGAGCAGCGTCCGCACGACCGAGTCGACGTTGACGGCGCGGATCGACGCGACCTGGCCGCGGGTCACCGGCTGCTTGTAGGCGATGACGGCGAGGGTCTCCAGGGCCGCCTGGGAAAGTCGGGACGGCGCCTGCGAGTTGACGAACTCCGACACGAGGTCGTCGTGCTCCGGGCGCACGTAGAGACGCCAGCCGCCGCCGACCTCGCGCAGCTCGAAGCCGCGTCGCGGACCGCCGGCGAGGCCGTCGTAGTCCTCGACCAGCGCTTCGATCGCCTGCCGCACCGCGGGCACCGGCGAAGCCACGGCCGCGGCCAGGCTCACGATGCTCTGCGGCTCGTCGAGCACGAGCAGGATCGCCTCGAGGCGGCGCGCGACGTCCATGGTCCCTGACCCTTCGACAGGCTCAGGGGTCGAAGGGCCGGTCGGATCATCGGTCATAGTCGGCCCCCAGGGTCGCAAGATTCTCATCGGACCACCGCTCGGCGGTCCAGCGCAGGGTCAGCTCACCCAGCGGTTCCAGCTGCTCGAACGAGAGCGCAGCGTGGCGGTACAGCTCCAGCACGGACAGGAAGCGCGCGACGACGACGCCCGGCTGAGCGACCCCAGCCACGAGCTCCCGGAAGTTGAGGCTCCCGGCATTCCGGAGGAGCGTCACCACGATCGCGGCCTGCTCGCGGATGCTCACGAGCGGCGCGTGCAGATGGTCGAGGCCGACGTGCGGGATCTCCTTCGGCGTCATCGCGAGCACGGCGAGCGCGGCGAAGTCGTCGACGGTCAGGGTCCACACGAGCTCGGGCACCGCCTTGCGGTACTTCTCCTCCAGGCGCACGGCGCGGACATGCCGACGGTCCTCGGCCTGCACGCGCTGCGCGAACCACGCCGAGACCTCTTTGAACGCGCGGTACTGCAGCAGCCGCGCAAACAGCAGATCGCGCGCCTCGAGCAGCGCGACCGATTCGGCGTCGACGAGTTCGCCCTGCGGGAGCAGCCCAGCGACCTTCATATCGAGCAGGGTGACGGCGACGACGAGGAACTCCGAGGCCTGATCGAGCTCCTCATCGGGATCGAGGTCCCGCAGGTAGGCGATGAACTCGTCGGTCACCTTCGACAGCGAAACCTCGGTGATGTCGAGCTCGTGCTTCGAAATGAGGGTCAGCAGCAGATCGAACGGCCCGTCGAACACGCTGAGCGAGACGCGGAACCCTTCGACAGGCTCAGGGACCGGCAGTGGCTCAAGGACGGGCTCGGTCGTTGAGCCTGTCGAAACGTCTTCGTCAGGCGACGGCGCCACGGGCGACCAGCTCCCGCGCGAGGCGCAGGTAGGCCTGGGCCGCCGCGTGCTCGGGCGCGAACTCGGTGATCGCCATCCCCGAGACCGAGGCATCCGGGAACTTGACGGTGCGTCCGATGACGGTCTCGAGCACATCATCGCCGAACGCCTCGACGACGCGTTCGAGCACTTCGCGCGAGTGCAGGGTCCGCGGGTCGTACATCGTCGCGAGCAGCCCGTCGAGGGCGATCGAGGGGTTGAGCCGGTCGCGGACCTTGTCGATGGTCTCGATGAGCAGCGCCACCCCGCGCAGCGCGAAGAACTCGCACTCGAGCGGGATGATCACGCCGTGGCTGGCGGTGAGGGCGTTGACGGTGAGCAGCCCCAGCGACGGCTGGCAGTCGATGAGGATGACGTCGTACTCGGGCGCGACCTTGCGGAGCACCCGGGACAGGATCGTCTCGCGAGCGACCTCGTTGACCAGCTGCACCTCGGCGGCCGACAGGTCGATGTTCGCGGGCATCAGGTCGAGGCCCTCGAGGGCGGTCGGCACGATGGCGTCGTGCGGGTCGCGCTTGCCGTCGATCAGCAGGTCGTAGATCGTGGGCACGTCGTGGGTCTGGATGCCGAGCCCGGCCGACAGCGCGCCCTGCGGGTCGAAGTCGACCGCGAGCACCTTGCGTCCGTAGTTGGCGAGCGCGGCGGCGAGGTTGATCGTGCTCGTGGTCTTGCCGACCCCGCCCTTCTGGTTGCACAGCGAGATGATCTTCGCGGGGCCATGGGAGTCGAGGGGAGGAGGTGTGGGGAAGCCCTGATAGGGACGCCCGGTGGGACCGAGAGGGGGGGCCTCTGTCGTGGCCTTCGCCGAGCCCCGCTTGCTGACCGTCACCGACACTCCTGACTGTTGCTTGGTCGATTCTATCGACCGGTCCGCTCCCTCTGTGCTCACCGCGCCCGCGGGTGAGAGGTGGCATAGACATCGCGCAGCGCGTCGATCGACACGTGGGTGTAGATCTGGGTCGTCGCGATCGAGGCGTGACCGAGCAGCTCCTGCACGACGCGCACGTCGGCGCCGCCCTGCAGCAGGTGCGTGGCGAACGAGTGGCGCATGGTGTGCGGCGACACGTGCGCGGTCAGCTGCGCCCGCTCGGCCGCCCGCTGGATGATCAGCCACGCGCTCTGCCGGGACAGCGGGGCACCCCGGGCGCCGAGGAACAGCCGCGGGGTCGCGCGCCCCCGCCGAGAGAGTTCGGGGCGCGCACGGGTGGCGTAGGCGTCGAGCGCGGCGCGGGCGTACGAGCCGATCGGCACGATGCGCTCCTTCGATCCCTTGCCCCGCACCCGCAGCACGTCGCCGTGCACGATGTCGTCGACGTCGAGCTGCACCGCCTCCGACACGCGGGCTCCGGTTGCGTACAGCAGCTCCAGCAGCGCCCGGTCGCGCAGCCCGAGCAGGTCGCCGGCGTCGGCGGTCGATGGCGCCGGTCCGGAGGCATCCAGCAGCCGCTCGACTTGATCGATGGTGAGCGCCTTCGGCAGCCGCCGGGCGAGCTTCGGCGGCTTCAGCTTCGACGTCGGGTCGTCGGTGACGATGCCCTCGCGGGCGAGGAAGCGGTGCAGGCCCCGCACCGAGGACTGCAGTCGAGCGAGACTGGATGCCGCGGGCGGCGGGTGCGCGGACGCCCGCTCTGCGGCGAACTCGGCGACGAGCGCCGGCGTCACCTCGGCCGAATCCGTGATCGCGCGCTCGCCGAGCCACGCCAGATACCCCGCGAGGTCATGCCGGTAGGCCGCGACCGTGTGTTCGGACAGTCCACGCTCGATCGAGATGTGACGCAGGTACGCGTCGACGGCGCGCTCCAGCCGCATGCCCGGTCAGCTCCGGCGCAGCTTCTCCGCCGCGGCGAGCACCCCGACCGACAGGATGCCGTTGCGCAGCCGGCCCTCGAGCACGCCGGTGATGACGTCCGTGAGGGGCACCCACTCGATGCGGATGTCGGCCTCTTCGGCTTCGCGGGCGTGCGCCTCGCTGGCGGCCGTCAGGCCACGGGCGAGGAAGAGGTGCACGACCTCGTCGTTGCCGCCCGGGGTCGTGAAGATGCTCACGAGCGGCTCCCACTCGGCCGCCACGAGGTCCGCCTCTTCGGCGAGCTCGCGCCGCGCCGTCTCCAGCGGCGACTCCCCCGCGATGTCGAGCAGCCCCGCGGGGATCTCCCAGTCGCGGAGGCGGATCGGATGCCGGTACTGCTGGATCAGCAGCACCCGCTCCTGATCGTCCAGAGCGACGATCGCCGAAGCCCCCGGATGCGCGACGAACTCCCGCACGATCTCGGCGTCGCCGTAGCGGAAGCGCTCACGGCGCACATCCCAGACCATCCCGCCGTAGACGAGGTCGTTCGCGACCACCTCGACGGGGGCCGGCTCATCCTGCAGCCCCTCGAAGGACTCGGGGACCACCTGCGGGTCAGTCATTCTCGACGTCGAACAGCTCGCTGGAGCTGTGGCGCTCGACGGCCGCCTCGACGAGTCCGCGGAACAGCGGATGCGGCTGCGTGGGCCGCGACCGCAGCTCCGGGTGCGCCTGCGTGGCCACGTAGTACGGGTGCACGTCGCGCGGCAGCTCGACGTACTCCACGAGGTTGCGGTCGGGCGAGAGTCCGGAGAACACGAGCCCGGCCTCGGCCAGCTGCGGGCGGTACTGGTTGTTCACCTCGTACCGGTGGCGGTGGCGCTCGGACGCCTGGGCCGCGCCGTAGACCTCGGCCACCAGCGAACCGGGTGCGAGGTCGGCTTGGTAGATGCCGAGCCGCATGGTGCCGCCCAGGTCGCCGTGGTCGAGGATGTCGACCTGCTCGGCCATGGTCGCGATCACGGGGAACTCGGTGTCAGGGTCGAACTCGCTCGACGACGCGCCCTCGAGCCCGGCCACGTTGCGCGCGTACTCGACCACCATGCACTGCAGGCCCAGGCACAGCCCGAGGGTCGGGATGCCCTGCTCGCGCGCGAACTTCAGCGCGCCCAGCTTGCCTTCGATGCCGCGGATGCCGAATCCACCGGGCACGACGATCCCGTCGAGGGCTCCCAGCGCCTTGGCCGCGCCTTCGGGCGTCTCGCACAGATCCGACGGGATCCAGGTGATCTTGACCTGCGTCTCGTGCGCGAACCCGCCGGCTTTGAGCGCCTCGGTGACGCTGAGGTAGGCATCCGGCAGATCGATGTACTTGCCGACCAGGCCGATCGTCACCTCGTGCTTGGGGTTGTGCACCGCCTGCAGCACCTTGTTCCAGCGCGACCAGTCCACCTCGGTGGCCTTGGCGGCGAGCCCGAGCGTGCGGACGATGTAGTCGTCGAGCCCCTGCTCGTTGAGCATCGTCGGGATGTCGTAGATGCTCGGCACGTCGACCGCGTTCACCACGGCGAGTTCGTCCACGTCGCACATCAGCGCGATCTTGCGCTTGTTCGCCTCGATGACCGGCCGGTCGCTGCGCAGCACGAGTGCGTCGGGCTGGATGCCGATCGACCGGAGCGTAGCGACCGAGTGCTGCGTCGGCTTGGTCTTCTGCTCGCCGGACGCGCCCATGAACGGCACGAGCGAGACGTGCACGAAGAAGATGTTGGCCCGGCCGAGCTCGTGGCGGATCTGCCGCGCGGCCTCGATGAACGGCTGCGACTCGATGTCGCCGACGGTGCCGCCGATCTCGGTGATGATGACGTCGGGCCGCGGGTCCTCGGTGGCCTGCAGGCGCATGCGGCGCTTGATCTCGTCGGTGATGTGCGGGATGACCTGCACGGTGTCGCCGAGGTACTCGCCGCGGCGCTCGCGGGCGATGACCTGCGAATAGATCTGGCCAGTGGTGACGTTGGCGGCCTGGCTGAGGTCGATGTCGAGGAAGCGCTCGTAGTGCCCGATGTCGAGGTCGGTCTCGGCACCGTCGTCGGTGACGAACACCTCGCCGTGCTGGAACGGGTTCATCGTGCCCGGATCGACGTTGAGGTACGGGTCGAGCTTCTGCATGACGACCCGCAGTCCCCGTGCGGTGAGCAGGTTGCCCAGGCTGGCTGCGGTCAGGCCTTTGCCCAACGAAGAAACGACACCTCCGGTCACAAAGATGTGCTTGGTGGTGTCGTTCGAAGTGGATTCCGCGGCGGCTGTGTTTGGACTCTGCATCACGGGCTTTTACCCTATCAGTGCCCACCGGTGCGAAGGCTGAGCAACTCCCGGGCGTGGCTCAAAGCGGCATCCGAATCGGGCATTCCGGAGAGCAGTCGGGCCATCTCGGCCTCGCGCTCGGCACCTTCGAGCCGGCGCACGTCCGACGCCGTGACCGCTCCGTCGCTGGCTTTGACGACGGAGAGATGGTTGGTCGCGAAGGCCGCCACCTGGGCGAGGTGGGTGACGGCGATCACCTGGGATGCCTCGGCCAGCCGTGCGAGACGGCGGCCGACTTCGATCGCCGCGGCGCCGCCGATCCCGGCATCCACCTCGTCGAAGACGAAGGTCGGCACCGGATCTGCGCCGGCCAGGACGACCTCGATCGCCAGCATCACCCGGCTGAGCTCACCGCCCGACGCGCTGCGCGCCACCGGCCGCGGATCGGCGCCGGGGTGCGGAGCCAGCAGCAGGGAGATGTCGTCGCGGCCGGACGTGGTGGCGTTGCCCGGCGTGACCGCGACGGTCAGCCGCGCGTCGGGCATGGCCAGCGCGCGGATCTCCGCGGTCACCGCCTCGCCGAGTTCGGCCGCCGCGGCGGTGCGGGCAGCGGTGAGCACGGCGGCGGCCTCGTCGAGGGCGGATGCCGCATCCCCACGTTCCGCGGTGAGCCGCTCGATCCGCTCGCCGTCGTCGTCGAGTTCGGACAGCCGCGCCGAGCCGGACTCGAGCAGGTCGATGGCCGCGTCGAGGCTGCCGTGCGCGCGGATGAGCGTGCCGAGCACGGCCCGTCGATCCTCGACGGCAGCGAGTTCATGTGGACCGGACTCGTCGAGGTCGGCCAGGTAGACCGCGAGCGAGCCCGCCAGATCCGCGATGCGGTAGGCGAGGTCGGCGGTCTGGTCGGACAGTTCGGCGAGCGCGGGGTCGCGTTCGGAGCCGCGCTCGAGGGCGCGTCGCGCCCCGGCGATGAGCGTGCCGGCGTCGGGTCCGTCCCCTTCGCCGGAGAGCGCCTCGTGGGCGGTCGCGGCGGCGATGCGCAGCTCCTCGGCATTCGCGAGCCGTTCGGCGCGGACGTTGAGCTCGGCATCCTCCCCGCGCACCGGCGCGGCCTGCTCGATCTCACCGAGCGCGGTCCGCAGCTGGGCCGCTTCCTCCGCGCGCACATCGCGATCGGCGATCAGGGCGCTGAGCTCGGTGTCGATCGTGCGCCAGCGCTCGTAGCCCGTGCGGTACGCCTCGAGCGCGCCCTGCACCGCCGCGCCGCCGAACCGATCGAGCGCGCCGCGCTGTGCGGCGGCCGAGCGCAGCCGGAGCTGATCGGACTGTCCGTGGACGACGACGAGCTCATCGGCGAGATCGGCCAGGACGCCGGCCGGGGCGGAGCGACCGCCCACCGTGGCGCGGCTGCGGCCTTCGCTCGAGATCGTGCGACCGACGAGCAGTTCGGCACGCCCGTCGCCGAGCGGCTCGACGTCTCCCCCGGCCTCACGCACCCGCGCGCTGACGGCCCCGACCTCCGGCACGATCCAGACGCCGTCGACCGATGCCTGCGCCGCGCCGGCCCGCACGGCGCTGAAGTCGGCGCGCTGACCGAGCAGCAGCCCGAGTCCGGTGACGACCATGGTCTTGCCTGCGCCGGTCTCGCCCGTGATCGCGGTGAAGCCCGGCCCCATCGGCAGGGTCGCCTCCGCGATGACACCGAGATCGCGAAGGCGCATCTCCTCGATCACGACGTGCCCGGTGCGGGAACAGGCGCCACCGATGGCTTCGGGATCGGCGCGGTGAGGGCGGCAGGGCCCCGCCATCCGTCGACCGGCAGCTGGAACTTGCGCACCAGGCGATCGGTGAACGCCGCGGGATGCAGCCGGGCGAGGCGGACGGGGTGTGTCGAGCGGCGGACGACGACGCGGGCGCCGGGCGGCAGGTCGTGTGAGCGCCGTCCGTCGCACCACAGGATGCCGGCGCCGTCGGTGCGCTGCAGCAGCTCGATGGCGACAGCATGCTCAGGTCCGACCACGAGCGGCTTGGCGAACAGCGCGTGCGCCGACAGTGGGACGACGGAGATCGCCTCGACCGTGGGCCAGATCACCGGACCGCCCGCGGAGAAGTTGTACGCGGTCGACCCGGTCGGCGTCGACACGACGACACCGTCGCAGCCGAACGTGGACAGCGGCCGGCCATCGATCTCGATGACGACCTCCAGCATGCGCTCCCGGCTGGCCTTCTCGACGGTCGCCTCGTTCAGCGCCCAGGTCTCGAAGACGACGGAATCGGCGGCATCCTTCACCCGCACATCGAGCGCGAGACGCTCCTCCACGCGGTAGTCCCGCGCGATCACCCGGCGGACCGCGTCGTCCATGTCGTCCCGCTCGCTCTCGGCGAGGAATCCGACATGGCCCATGTTGATGCCCAGCACGGGTGCGGTTCCGTCGCGCACGAGCTCGGCGGCGCGCAGGATCGTGCCGTCTCCGCCGAGCACGATCGCAAGTTCGACGTCTTCAATCGGCACGTCGACCCCGAGCACGGCGACATCGTCGATGTCCGACAGCTCGGCGCAGTCCTCCGGCGCCAGGACAGGGCGGGCCCCGGATGCCCGCAGTGCGGCGATCACCCGGTGCGCGGCACGCACGGTCTCTTCGCGATTGGTATGCGCGACGATCAGGATGCTGCGCTCTGCGTCACTCATCACTCTCCCGCCGGTCGGTTCACGGTGCTTCACCATTCTGTCTGTCTCCAGGGCTTCAGGGCGAACCGCGGGGCCGCGTGTGCACAAGGCGCCCGGGCCGGCGACGGCGGAGGACCGGTGAGACGCCCTGCACAGGTCGCGGTCGTGGGTTGGCTACGCGAGCCGATCGACCTCGGCGAGCCACTCCGTCGGGTTGGCGCCGCCTTCCGCGAGATGGACGACGAACTCGACGTTGCCGTGCGTCCCCGCCACGGGCGAACGGATGACGCCGCGTACCCCGAGCCCCTCGTCCCACGCCGACCACAGCACGCCTGCGACGGCGTCGGCGCGGAGCGCGGCATCCGTCACCAGCCCGCCCTTGACGGCTGTGCGGCCCACCTCGAACTGCGGCTTCACCAGCAGCACGAAGTCGGCGCCGGGCGCCGCCACGGCGTGGGCGGCCGGCAGCACGAGGGCGAGCGAGATGAACGAGAGATCTCCGGTGATCACCGAGGGCGCGTCGGCCACTCCGCTCGCCTCGCGAAGACTCTCGGGGGTCATAAAGCGCACGTTGAAACCCTCGACCGAGATCACGCCGGAGTCTTCGGAGACGGATGCCGCGAGCTGGCCATGCCCGACATCCACGGCGATCACCGGCGACGCGCCGCGCTCGCGCAGCACCTGGGTGAATCCCCCGGTCGACGCGCCCATGTCGAGCGCCACGCGCTCGGCGACGTCGACCGAGAAGGCGTCGAGGCCGGCGATGAGCTTGTGCGCCGCGCGACTGACGTAGTGATCCGCGCCCGCCACTTCTAGCGCGGCGTCATCCGCAACCGGAGTGGAAGCCTTGACCACGGGGCGGCCGTTCACGCTCACCAGCCCATCGGCGATCAGCGTGGCGGCATGGGTGCGGGACCGCGCGAGCCCTCGTGCCGCGAGTGCCGCGTCGAGGCGCGCGGTCATGGCTGGGATGCCGTGGGGCCGGAGTCGAGGGTGCGTGCGAGCGAGTCGTGCAGCGCCTCATACGCCGCCGCACGCGTCGGCAGCGGCTGCGCCTCGATCACCTCGAGGGCGGAGAGGAGGTCTGCGTCGGGTGTCGGGCGGGCCTCGGAGTGGTCCATGGCTTCAGAATAGGCGGTGCCGGGAGGGCTCGGAGTGTTCCGCGCCGCGTGGCTCAGGGCCGGTGGAACGGGTCTGCGTAGAGGCGCTCAGGCACCCGGAAGCCATAGATCGCGCGGCCGGTGTCCCAGATCGCCTTCGCCCCGGCGCGCAGCAGATCCACCGGACGGTCGCCCTCGGACAGGATCCGCACATCCGGGCCGTCGATGCGCACGCTCGCGCCGCGGACCGACACGACGCCGTCGCGCACGATCGCCTCGGGATACGGCTCATGCAGCTCGCGAAGGTCACCGAGGATGAAGGTCGGCTGCGAATCCGCAGGCGCGGCGAGCACGTGCTTGGGCCGGTCGATTCCGGAGAGCACGAGCACCGACGGCACTCCGGCACGATTCGCGCCGAGAATGTCGGTGTCGAGGCGGTCGCCGAGGAAGAGCGGATGCCGCGCCCCGAACCGTGCGACCGCTTCGACGAAGATCGGCGATTCGGGCTTTCCGGCCACCGTCGCGAGGCGGCCGACGGCGGTGTGCACGGCGGACACGAGCGTGCCGTTTCCCGGCGCGATGCCGCGGGACTGCGGGATGGTCCAGTCGGTGTTGGTCGCGATCCAGGGGATCCCGCCCTCCTCCTCGGGCACCTTCAGTGCGTAGGCCGCTTCGGCCAGCTCCGTCCAACCGACTTCAGGCGCGAAGCCCTGCACGACGGCGCCGGGCGCATCGTCGGCACTCCGCGTGACGATGAATCCCGCCTTCTCCACCTCGGTGACGAGGCCATCGCCGCCGACGACAAGTACCGTTGTGCCGGCCGGAACCCGCTCGGCGAGCAGTCGCATCGCCGCCTGCGGGCTGGTGACGACCTCGTCGGGACGCGTCTGCAGCCCGAGTTCGGTCAGATGCGCCGCCACCGAGACGTCGGTGCGCGATGCGTTGTTGGTGATGTAGCC
The DNA here is from genome assembly GCF_054049175.1 of Microbacterium sp. P5_E9. Lineage (NCBI taxonomy): Bacteria > Bacillati > Actinomycetota > Actinomycetes > Micrococcales > Microbacteriaceae > Microbacterium > Microbacterium sp. P5_E9. Next base: position 89,503 of record NZ_JBFUMV010000017.1, read on the forward strand.
GAGTCGACGCCCCTCGCGGGCGCGATTGAGGCTGGCGACCGCGTGCGGCAGCGCGCCGGCCCCGGCATAGACGACGCCGTCGAGATCGGCGAGCACGACATCCACGCCGTCGAGCGGGGTGGATTCCGTCGGCCGGCGCGAGAACAACGCCATCAGGCTTTGCTCTCCTTGTCGTCGGGCTCGTCGACTCCGGCCTCGACGAGGAGCTCCTGCACCTCGTCTTCGACACTGATCTCCGACGTGGTGATCGATTGCGTGCCATCGGCGACAACGATCCCCTCCACGAGGACGACATCGTCGGCCTCGTCGAGCTCATCGTCTTCGGTGGCGTCTGAGTCGTCGACTTCTTCGACGTCGTCGAAGGTCTCGATCTCCTCGACCTCCTCGATCTCGATGACCTCGAGGTCGCCGTCGCCGGAGGCGTCGTGGAGAACCTCAGCAGCCACCGCGGCGCGGCGGTTCCATTCGTTCGCCTCGTCGGCTCGGCCGAGTTCCTCGAGCACGGTCGCCCGCGCTGCGAACAGGGCAGGGCTCCATTCGAAGGCCCGGTCCGGATCGAGCTCGGGGATGTCGAGCTCGAGCAGCGCCCGTTCGGTCTCGCCGAGATCGAGCCGCGCACCCGACATCGCGATGGCGAGCTCCACCCGGACGCCCGGAGCGAGCTTTGCGCGATCGACGCCGCGACCGAGTTCCAGGGCTGCGTCAGGACGACCCACACCGCGCTCGCTGTCGACCATGAGCGCGATCTGATCGTCGTTGCCGGAGATCCGACGGTAAGTGCGGAGTTCCCGCAGCGCCAGCGCGAAGTCGCCCGTCGCGTACGCGGTGATCGCGAGGGACTCGCGAACGATCGCAATGCGGCCGGCGCGGCGGGAGGCGGACACGGCGTGCTGGTGTGCCAGCTCGGGATCGATTTCGATGAGCTGCGCGGCCATTGCGAGGTGACGCGCGACCCACTCGGCGTTCTCTTTGCTGAGCGTCTTCAGCTCATTTCGCGCGCTCTGGGGGAGGTCGTTCGGCGTGATCTCGTCCGGAATGAACGGATCGTCGTGGTGGGCGCGAACGGGACGGTTCTCTTCCGGGCGGTTCAGCTCGACGGGACGATCGACGCCCCCGCGGGTCGGACGTCCGCCGCGGTGCTGGTCGGAGGCGCCGTACGGCGGCCTGCGATCGCCGTCACGCTGCTCGTAAGGCCTGCTTCCGTCGCGGGTCGGGTACGACTTACGCTCGCCATCGCGGGGAGGGTAGGACTTCCGCTCCCCATCGCGCTGCTGGTACGGCGGTCGTGCTCCGTCGCGGGGCGGGTACGACTTCCGCTCCCCCTCGCGAGGAGGGTACGACTTCCGCTCCCCATCGCGGGGCGGGTACGACTTCCGCTCCCCCTCGCGAGGAGGGTACGACTTCCGCTCCCCATCGCGGGGCGGGTACGACTTCCGCTCCCCATCGCGGGGCGGGTACGACTTCCGCTCCCCATCGCGGGGCGGGTACGACTTCCGCTCCCCATCGCGAGGAGGGTACGACTTCCGCTCCCCATCGCGAGGAGGATAGGGGCGGTCGCCCTCGCGCTTCTGGTACGGCTTCGATTCACCCGAACGCTGCTGGTACGGCGGACGTGCTCCGTCACGAGGCGGGTACGACTTCCGCTCCCCATCACGAGGAGGRTACGACTTCCGCTCCCCATCACGAGGAGGATAAGGGCGGTCGCCCTCGCGCTTCTGGTACGGCTTCGATTCACCGGAACGCTGCTGGTACGGCGGACGTGCTCCGTCGCGCGGCGGGTAGGACTTCCGCTCCCCATCACGCGGAGGGTACGACTTACGCTCCCCATCACGCGGAGGGTACGACTTACGCTCCCCATCACGCGGAGGGTACGACTTACGCTCCCCATCACGCGGAGGGTACGACTTACGCTCCCCATCACGCGGAGGGTACGACTTACGCTCCCCATCACGCGGCGGGTACTGCTTCTTGTCCCCACGCGGCTGCGAGCCGGCAGAGCCGCCACCCGTCGACCGAGTCGTGGGACGGTCCTTCTTACGATCGTCGTCCGTCATGTCTCGATCCTCCCGCAGTTCGTGCGCGTTAACGTGAAATGGCCACCCAGCGTTGGGTGGCCATTTCTCGAAAGAAGTCCGGCGGTGTCCTACTCTCCCACAGGGTCCCCCCTGCAGTACCATCGGCGCTGAGAGGCTTAGCTTCCGGGTTCGGTATGGGACCGGGCGTTTCCCTCTCGCTATGGCCGCCGAAACACTATTGATGTTTCAATCGTTCAAAGCATGAGTTGTCACATCGTGTGTGACGGCTGCTGTTGCAGCTCATGCG
>NZ_JBFUMV010000018.1:0-91820 GCF_054049175.1 Microbacterium sp. P5_E9
GGCGTGCGTTGCGCCCGTGAGGTCTTGAATCAACGCGACGGGGGAGCGGTGGCCGCGGACCTGCGCAAGCCCGTTATGGCCCGCATCTCGCGTCGAGCGGGCGGCGACGACCCCGGAGGCCGTGATCCGCACCTTCTCGGCGGCGCGGATGAGCCGGGATGCGACGCCGATCAGGCTCACGACGGTCGCGTCGTCGAGCTCGTTGATCTTCACCGGGAGAGCGTCGGCCGCAGTGTCTTCGCCCAGCGCGTCGCGCAGCACCTCGATGTGCTGCGCAAGGTCGGTGAAGAATGTCATAGTCGATGGTCCCAGCGACCACCGACATTAGAACGGAGATGCGAGCCAATTCCGCAATGCAAAGATAACGAATGCGTAACGGAATCGCCCCAGGTCACGCCCTCGCCGAGCGCACGGGCGAGAACACCGCGATCCCCGCCGCGACACCGAAGACTGCGGCGACGATCCAGAGCGATTCGGGCACGCCCACGGCCGACGCGAGCACCCCGCCCGCGACGGCGCCGATCGCGGCCGCGGTGCGATTCACCGACCTCCCGGTCGCATTCACACGGCCGAGCACCCGATCCGGCACAGCCTGCTGCCGGTAGCTCATCTCGTTCGCGTTCTCCAGGCCCGCCGCGAGACCTCCCACCGCAAGCGCGACGAACAGGAGAACGATCCCGCCTGCGCCCCCCACCGAAGGAACAAACGCGACGGCCACCCAGGCGACGGGATAGATCACACGCGCCCCGGCGATTGTCGCGCCCTGCCCGAAACGGTGGCCCAGCCGCTCAGCCAGCGACGCTCCGACGAGGGCTGCGGCGCCGATGGTGGACAGGAGAAGCCCGAACAGCGCCGCGCCGAGATCGAGCGTGCGCAGTGCGAGCAGCGACAGGATCGTCAGCGACGCGGCGTTCGCGACGAACCAGACGTGCGTCGAGAGCGCGAGCGGCAGGAGAATCGGATGCCGGTAGGTCGCCGTCAGCCCTTCCCTGATGTCCCGCAGCACGTGCCCGCGGGTGCGCGTGGGAGTCTCCTCCACGCGGATGCCGGCGACGAGCACGGCATCGACGAGATACGTGAACGCGTCGATCAGCAGGGCGAACGGTGCACCGACCCACCGGACGAGCAAACCGGCGAGCGTCGGGCCGACCGTCTGGGCGGCGGCCTCGCCCTGGTCCAGTCTCGCGTTCGCGCGAAGCAGTCCATCGCGAGCCACCAACCGCGGCAGAAGCGACTGAGACGCGGCAAAGCCGAACACCGCGAACGAGCCGAACAGCAGCAGCAGCGCGACGAGATTCCACACCGCGGGAACGTGAAGCCACCACAGCACCGCGATCATGCCGAGACTGAGCGCACGACCGAGACTCGCCACCACCAGGGTCGGGCGGCGACGCCACCGGTCGACGTACACCCCGGCGACGAGTCCCAGGACGGCGTATGGGACGAACTGGGCAGCATTGACGATCCCGACCTGCACAGGGTCGGCGCCCAGCCCGTCGACCACGAGGACGGGCAGGGCCACGGCGGTCGCCGTCGTGCCGAACGCGCTGAGCGTGTTCGCGCCCCAGAAACGCCGGAACCCGGCATCCTTCCCACGTTCCGCGTCCATCGCCCCAGTATCGCGTGCGGCGCGAAGAGGCCCAGGGAAGGCGGCCGCGCCGCGACCTAGCAGCCCGCCTGGCTACTGTGGACCCATGCCCGTTACCCTGCTCGGCGCCGGCGAGATCCGCGCCCTCGCCGCCGAACTCGACGTGACGCCCACCAAGAAGCTCGGCCAGAACTTCGTCGTCGACGCCAACTCGGTGCGCAAGATCGTGCACGTCGCGCGGGTCGCGGCGGGCGAACACGTCGTCGAGGTGGGGCCTGGACTCGGCTCCCTGACGCTCGCGATCCTTGAGTCCGGGGCATCCGTCACCGCCGTCGAGATCGACCACCGGCTCGCCGAGCGTCTTCCCGAGACCGCGGCGAAGCACGGGGTTGAGGATGGCGCGCTCACCGTCATCGACGCCGACGCACTGAGGATCACCGAGCTTCCTGGTGAGCCGACCGTCCTCGTCGCGAACCTGCCGTACAACGTGAGCGTCCCGGTGCTGCTGCACTTTCTGGAGACCTTCCCGCACCTCGAGCGCGGCGTCGTCATGGTGCAGGCCGAGGTGGGGGAGCGGCTCGCCGCGCCACCAGGATCCAAGATCTATGGCGCCCCCAGCGTCAAGGCCGCCTGGTACGGCCCATGGCGCCTTGCCGGCACCGTCTCGAGGCAGGTGTTCTGGCCCGTCCCCAACGTCGACAGCGTGCTCGTCGCCTTCGAGCGCGATCAGCTACCGCGCGGCACCGAGGCGGAGCGCCTGCGAACATTCCAGATCGTGGATGCCGCGTTCCAGCAGCGTCGCAAGATGCTCCGGCAGGCGCTGTCCGCTGTCCTGGGCGGCACGTCGGCCGCGGCATCCGACCTTCTCGAACGCGCCGGCGTCGCCCCCACCGCCCGCGGCGAAGAGCTCTCCATCGAGGATTTCGTGCGAATCGCGCGCACTCCGGCGTGACGCAGGGTTACACGTTCCCGGCTTGTTCTCCGGGTGTTCACGAAACATGCCTGTAACATTTGGCGGGCTCGGTCATCGTGGCGTGAGCAGCATCACCACGTCGACGAGAGGGACGAGCGCATGCGTCAAGCCGAATATGCGGCACCGGAGCGTGTGTTGCTGCACCTGAGCGACACTCACCTGCGCGCGGCGGGATCGCGGCTGTTCGACCTCGTTGATGCGACGGCGCAGCTGCGCAAGGCGCTCGGTGCGATTGAGGCATCCGGCATCTCGCCGGACGGGATCGTGTTCACCGGCGACCTCGTCGACCTCGGTGAGGGTGATGCCTACCGCGAGCTGCGGGCGATCGTCGAGCCCTTCGCGGCCCGCCTCGGCACCCGGGTGTTCTGGGTCATGGGCAACCACGACGACCGCGCGGGCTTCCGCTCGCGCCTGCTCGACGAGCACTTCACCGACCCGATGCGCCCCGTCGACCGGGTCGACGAACTCGACGGGCTGCGGCTGATCACTCTGGACTCGACGGTTCCCGGCCTGCATCACGGCGAACTGCGCGAGGAGCAGCTCGCCTGGCTCGCCGGCGTGCTGGCGACTCCTGCGCCGCTCGGCACGATCCTCGCGATGCACCACCCGCCGGTTCCGAGCGTGCTTCCCCTGGCATCGACGGTCGAGCTGCGCGATCAGGCGCGTCTCGCCGACGTGCTCCGCGGCACCGATGTGCGGTCGATCATCGCCGGCCACCTGCACTACTCGACGTTCGCCACCTTCGCCGGCATCCCGGTGTCGGTCGCCTCATCGACCTGCTACGCGCAGGACCTCACCGTGCCGGTCGGCGGCACCCGGCCGCAGGACGGCGCGCAGGCTTTCAACCTCGTGCACGTCTACGACCAGACGATCGTGCACTCGGTCGTCCCCGTGGATGCGCCGCGCACGCTCGAATTCATCGATCCCGCGGAGGCCCGCCGGCGCATCTCCGACGCCGGGATCGCCCCGCTCAGCGCCGCGCGGACGGATGCGCCGACTGAGCCGATCGGCGTGCTTCGCTGATTTCGTCCCGCTCCCACGGCGCGCGTACCGGGAACATCCGCTCGAGCGACGTGCGCAGCGCATGCACGCGCACCTCTTCGGGAATCTGCGCCGGTCCGCCGTCGTTGAGGCAGAACATGTCGATGTCGGTCCGGTCCGCCAGCCGCTCCATGCGGCGCAGCGAATCGGTGAGGGTCGTCTGCACGTAGCGCACCCTTGGTCGCTTCGTGGTGACCGCTCGTCCCGTCATCAGCGCGTAGTAGTGGTACAGGCTGTTGGTGACCGACACGTCGGTGGCGGAGCGGAATCGGGATGCCGCGGTCCGGGCGAAATCGTCCGGGAAGGTCTGCTMGAGCTCGGTCATGACGCTGCGCCGGAGCGGCGTCGCGCAGTGCTCCAGGTCGCGGACGATCGTCCGGCCGAACCGGCGGCGCAGCAGGTCGCGGTTGACGCGAAGCCCGTTGTCATGTCCGCTGCGCGCCGACGCGGGGGCGCCGGCGCCGATGCGCACCTCGCACTCGACGAACTTCGACACCCCGGCAGCGGTGAAGAAGAGCTCCGGCTCGACGAGGCGGCCGAAGAACATGTCGTCGTTGGAGTAGATGAAGTGCTCGGCGAGCCCGGGGATGCGGTGCAGCTGCGCCTCGATGGCGTGCGAGTTGTGCGTCGGCAGCACCGAGGGATCGGCGAAGAACTCCTCGCTGCGCACGATGGTGACTTTGGGGTGCTCCACCAGCCACGTCGGCACCGGTGAATCGGTGGCGATGAAGATGCGACGCACCCACGGGGCGTACATGTGCACGCTGCGGAGTGCATAGCGAAGCTCGTCGACATGGCGGTAGCGCGCCGGACCGTCATCGCCGGCGCCGACGACGTACTCGGCCATCTGCGCGGCGCGTTGGCGCTGGAACTCGCTCGCCGAGCCATCAACCCACGAGAAGACGACATCGACGTCATGGGTGAACTCGTCCGGCTGCGCGTCGAACATCCCGGAGATCGTGCGCCACGTCCGTCCGTAGCGCTCCACTTCGGTGAAGGTCAGGTCGTCCGTCGCAGTGCTGCGTCGGGTGAGGGCGTTGTCGTTCGGCGCTTCTACGACGTCGTCGCCGAAGTGCCAGAACTCGAGCCGCGCGGCGGTCGGCGAGCCGTACCGCACCCGTGCGCTCCCGGCGACGCGCGGGCGGAACACCCGCAGTGCGCTCGGAGTCGTGGGGATCGGATCCGCCTCGACGGCCAGCTGCGCCGGGCGGTTGCGCGCTTTGACGTACAGGGGCTCGTGGGTGCCGAGCTCGGCCAGCGCAGCGGTCGCGGCATCCCGGTCCGCGATGCTCGCGACCAGCGCGGGAACCCGGCGATCATGCCGGATCAGCAGAGTCGCGACTCCTGCCTCCGCGAGAGCGTCCGCGACGAGCAGGAGGTCGGCGATGCGCGCCTCCTCGGGGGAGACGGTGTCATGGACGAGGTGCAGGATGCCGCCGTCCAGCGCGATGTCGCCTCGTTCGACGAGGCCGGACCAGGAGTTCTGCTGCCGCGGCAGTGCCGTGAGTTTCGAAATGGAAAGCCTCCTTTGCGGATCGCGCTGCGTCGGGATCCCGGTGTGCTCCTCACACTATGGACGGAGTGTTTCCGGAGCATTTCCCGGGCCTGCCCCTTGACACCGGATTCACGGCGTGCCACTGGCGCAATCGGCCCTGCGCGCGGKGGGCGCCCGCCGATAGCCTGGTGGCGTGACCGACGCATCCCGCTTCCGCCTTGACGTCAAAGACCTCCACCGCCCCTATTCGGCGGCTGCCGACCGCTACGCGGCGACGGACTACCGTCAGGTCGGAGCGTCCGGTCTCTACCTGCCCCCGATCTCGCTCGGGCTGTGGTGGAACTTCGGCGACAACATCCCGTTCGACCGTCAGCGCGAGGTGCTGCGGCACGCGTTCGACCGCGGGATCACGCACTTCGATCTCGCCAACAACTACGGCCCGCCCTACGGCGCCGCGGAGACGAACTTCGGGCGGATGATGCGCGAGGACTTCGCGCGCTACCGCGATGAGCTCATCGTCTCGTCGAAGGCGGGCTACGACATGTGGCCGGGCCCGTACGGCGACCTGGGTTCGCGCAAGTACATCCTCGCGAGTGCCGAGCAGTCGCTGACGCGGATGAGCCTGGACTACGTCGACATCTTCTACTCGCACCGCGTCGACGCGGTGACTCCGATCGAGGAGACCATCGGGGCGCTCGACACCCTCGTGCGGCAGGGCAAGGCGCGCTACGTCGGGATCTCGTCGTACAGCGCCGAGCGCACGGCGGTGGCCGCCGCGGTCGCGCGGAGCCTCGGGACGCCGCTCGTGATCCACCAGCCCTCGTACTCGATCCTCAACCGCTGGGTCGAAGACGGCCTCACCGCAGTGCTGAAGCAGGAGGGGATGGGCGCCATCGCGTTCACGCCGCTCGCCCAGGGCCTGCTGACTGGGAAGTATCTCGGGGACGGCACCGCCCAGCGCGCGCAGCAGCGCTCTTCGCTGCCGCAGCAGACCGTGTCCGAGACGGGCCTCGCGCACCTGCGCGGACTCGACGTCGTCGCGAAGGGCCGAGGGCAGACGCTCGCCCAGCTCGCCATCCAGTGGGTGCTGCGCGACCCGGTGGTCACCTCCGCGCTGATCGGGGCATCCTCGACCACGCAGCTCGACGAGAACCTGGCGGCGCTGTCCGGACCCGCCTTCACGACCGAGGAGCTCGAGCAGATCGACGCGCTCTCGGATGGCATCGACGTCAACATCTGGGCGCAGTCGGCCGAGCTGTGAGCGACTTCGCCGCCGCCGATCGCGTCCATGTCCGGGCGCCCGGAAAGATCAACCTCTTCTTCGAGGTCGGGGGTGTGCAGGACGACGGCTATCACGACGTCGCCTCGGCGTATCAGGCGGTGTCGCTGTACGAGGACGTCTGGGCAGAACCGGCCCGGGACTTCTCGATCTCGGTCAGCGGCAGCGTCGACATCGACGGTGTKCCGAGCGACGACCGCAACCTCGCCCTGCGCGCGGCGCGCATGCTCGCCCAGCGCGCGGGCTACGACGGCGGCGTGCACCTCGAGATCGTCAAGCATGTGCCGGTGGCCGGGGGGATGGGCGGAGGGTCAGCGGATGCTGCGGCCGCCCTCGTCGCGTGCGACCTGCTGTGGGGCACCGAGGTCGGCCAGGCCGAGATGCTCCGCCTCGCCTCGCGGCTCGGCGCGGACGTGCCGTTCGCGGTGCTCGGCGGCACCGCCGTGGGCACCGGACGCGGCGACCAGCTGAGCCCCGCCCTCGCGACTGGACGCTTCGACTGGGTGATCAGCGTCTTCGCCGGCGAGGGGCTGTCCACTCCGGAGGTGTACGGCCGGCTCGACGAGCTGCGCACCCGCTCCGCGCCCGACATCGAGCCGCATCGGGCGACGCCCGAGGTCGACCCGGGGGTGCTGCACGCGCTGCGCGCGGGCGACCCGCACGCTCTCGCCGAGCACGTGCGCAACGACCTTCAGCCGGCCGCCCTGGCGCTGCGACCGGTCCTCCGCGATGCGCTGGAGCTCGGGGAGCGGTCCGGCGCGCTGGCGGGGATGGTGTCCGGGTCGGGACCGACGCTCGCCTTCCTGACCGAGGGGCCGGAGGCCGCCCTCGAACTGCAGGTCACGCTCGCGGCCGCGGGCCTCCACGCGCTGCACGTGCACGGGCCGGTGCCCGGGGCGCGTGCGATCGGCTGATCGAGAGGAGAGATCGATGCACACGAAGGTCGATTCCACGGCGTTCCTGACGGAGCCCCTCGACGAGGAGTCCCGGCAACGGCTCGCGGCGACGGGGCTGGAGCCGCGACTGGTGTCGTTCGAAGACCCGGAGGGGTACGCGAACTGGTACCAGATCGTGGCGCGCGGGTTCCTCGACGGCGAGCGCTCCGAGGCGGAGGTGGCGGCGAGCCGGGAGCGGAGCGGCCATCGGCGCATGACGGGCATCTTCGATCCCGCCGCGCCGATGCCCGCCGCGCCGGTCGCCTCGATCGCGTCGTGGATCGGCGAGCTGACGGTGCCGGGCGGTCGCGGCATCCCGTCCTGCGCCATCTCCGCCGTGACGGTCGCCCCGACGCATCGACGGCGCGGGATCGCCCGGGCGATGCTCGAGGGCGAGCTGCGCACCGCGGCGGCCGCCGGCATCCCGCTCGCCATGCTCACGGTGAGCGAGTCGCAGCTCTACGGCCGCTACGGGTTCGCGCCGGCGGCGGCGAGCGCGTCGTGGCACATCGATGTCAAGCGGGCGGTCTGGATCGGGCCGCGGCCCGGCGGGCGGGTCGACTTCGTGCCCCGGGAGCGTGCCCGTGCGCTCATCGCGCCGCTGCACGAGCGGGGACGACTCACCGTCGCGGGCGAGATCGATGTGCCGGCGGCGCTCTGGGACGTCTTCGCGGGCACCCGGCCCGACGCTAAGGAACCCGGCAAGACGCGTGCGATCCAGTACGCCGATGAGGACGGCGAAGTGCGCGGGGTCGCGCTGTACTCGGTGCGCGAGAACGAGAAGGACTTCACCAAGTCCACCGTCACCGTCTCCTACCTGCTCGCGGAGACCGACGATGCCTACGCGGCGCTCTGGCGATTCTTCGTCGAACTCGACCTGGTCGGCGAGGTGCGGGCGCATGAGCGCTCGGTCGACGAGCCGCTGCGCTGGATGATCTCCGACCAGCGGGCCGCGACCGTGATGATCGCCGACCACCAGTACGTGCGGATCCTCGATGTGCCGACAGCGCTCGAGGCGCGCACGTTCGGCGCGGCCGGCGTGCTCGCCCTCGAGGTCTCGGACTCGCTCGGCTTCGCTGCGGGCCGGTGGCTGCTGACGGTCGACGAGGCAGGTCGGGGCGAGGTCACCGCGTGGGACGCGCCGGAGGCACCGGCCGGCGCGGTGACGGTGGCGCTCGGAGTCGAAGAGCTCTCGGCCGTCTACCTCGGCGGGGTGTCGCTCGCGACGCTCGCCGCAGCCGGTCGACTGCAGACGACGGATGCCTCGGCCGCCGCTCGCGTGTTCGGCTGGCACGCCGCGCCGCGCCTCAGCATCTGGTACTGATCCCATCCTGGCGCGGGCACCCAGCCGGCTCGCCTAGCCTGGGAGGGACATGGCACATCTTCTCGGGGCCGAAGCCCTGCACCTGGAATTCCCCACCAAGGTCGTCTTCGACGGCGTTTCGCTGGGCGTCGACGAGGGCGACCGCATCGGCATCGTCGGCCGCAACGGCGACGGCAAGTCGAGCCTGATGGCGATGCTCGCGCGCAGATTCGAACCCGACGCGGGCCGCGTGACCTACCGCGGCGGCGTGCGGGTCGGCGTGCTCGACCAGGCCGACACGCTCGACGACGCCCTCACTGTAAGCGGTGCCGTGGTCGGCACGCGCTCCGAGCACGAGTGGGCGGGCGACGCTCGTACGCGCGACGTCATCGCCGGCCTGCTCGCCGACATCCCRTGGGATGCCGAGATCGGGAGCCTCTCCGGCGGCCAGCGGCGGCGCGTTGCCCTCGCCGCGCTCCTCTCCGGCGACGATGACGTGCTCTTCCTCGACGAGCCCACGAACCACCTCGATGTCGAGGCCATCGCGTGGCTCGCCGAGCATCTGAAGCGGCGCTGGGCCGCGACATCCGGCGCCCTGCTCGTCGTCACCCACGACCGGTGGTTCCTCGATGAGGTCTGCACCAAGACGTGGGAGGTGCACGACCGCATCGTCGAGCCCTTCGACGGCGGCTACGCCGCGTACATCCTGCAGCGCGTCGAGCGCGACCGGCAGTCCACCGTCATCGAGGCGCGACGACAGAACCTCGCCCGCAAGGAGCTCGCCTGGCTGCGGCGCGGCGCCCCGGCCCGCACCTCGAAGCCGAAGTTCCGCATCGACGCCGCGAACGAGCTCATCGCCGATGAGCCGGAGATCCGCGACAAGCTCGCACTGCAGTCGCTCGCGGTCTCGCGGCTCGGCAAGGACGTCGTCGACCTGCTCGACGCGTCCGTGTCTTACCCTTCGACAGGCTCAGGGACCCCGAAAGAGGTCCTGCATGCCGTGGAGTGGCGCATCGCGCCGGGCGAGCGGACCGGCATCCTCGGGGTGAACGGCGCGGGCAAGTCCACCCTGCTGGGGCTCGTATCCGGCGACGTGGAGCCGACGGCGGGCCGCGTCAAGCGCGGCAAGACCGTCCAGGTCGCCACGCTCACGCAGCGCCTCGACGAGCTCGAAGAGCACCTGAACGATCCGGTCAGGGTCGTGATCTCGCGCCTGCGCACGACCTACGAGTTCGGGTCGGGATCGAAGTCGCAGGAGCTCACCCCTGGGCAGCTCCTGGAGCGGATGGGCTTCGCCAGCGCGCAGCTGTCCACGCCCGTCAAGGACCTCTCCGGCGGGCAGAAGCGGCGGCTCCAGCTGCTGCTGATCCTGCTCGAGCAGCCCAACGTGCTGATCCTCGATGAGCCGACCAACGACCTCGACACCGACATGCTCGCCGCGATGGAAGACCTGCTCGACTCATGGCCGGGCACCCTCATCGTCGTCTCGCACGACCGCTACTTCCTGGAGCGCGTCACCGACCAGCAGTACGCGATCCTCTCCGGGCGCCTCCGTCACCTGCCCGGCGGGGTGGACGAATACCTGCGACTCCGCAAGCGCGAGCAGGACGCGCCCGCCGCGGGGGCGAGCGCGCCGACCGCGTCCCCGACGGCAGCGCCTGCGCTCGCCGGCGCCGAGCTGCGCACCGCGCAGAAGGAGCTCGCCGCGCTGGAACGACGCCTGGCGAAGCTGGAGACCCAGATCCTCGCCGGACGCGCCGGGCTGGCCGATCACGATCAGGGGGACTACGTCGGCATCGCCGCCGAGATGGCTCGCATCGGGGGCCTCGAGAGCGATCGCGAAGCCGCCGAGGCGCGCTGGTTCGAGCTCAGCGAGCTGCTCGGCTGATCCGCCGGGCTGGCCTGGTCAGGCGTCGAATCCGAGGCTGAGCTTGCGCAGCAGGCCCGCGAGGCGCTCGCGATCGCCGCGCGTCAGCGCAGCGAGCAGCACGGCCTCGGCGTCGACCAGCCGCGTGATCGCGGCATCCACTCGAGTACGTCCATCCGGCGTGAGGGTGACCAGGATGCTGCGCCCGTCGTCCGGGTCGGCTTCCCGCCGCACCAGCCCGCGTGCGACGAGCCGGTCGATGCGGTTGGTCATGGTCCCGCTCGAGACGAGCGTCTGCTGCAGGAGCTGCTTCGGGCTCAGCTGGAACGGTTCGCCGGCGCGGCGGAGTGCCGACAGCACGTCCCATTCCCACGGTTCGAGCTCACTGCGGCGGAATGCCTCTCGGCGGGCGCGGTCGAGGTGGCGGGACAGCCGGTCGACCCGGGAGAGCACTTCGAGGGGCGAGAAGTCGAGGTCGGGGCGCTGCGCGGTCCACGCCTCGACGATGCGATCGACCTCGTCGGCCTCCTGAGTCATGACCCCATTATCGGGGGCGCTCAGGCGCTCTCGCGGACCACGAGGGTGGTCGGCAGGGCGATCGACTCCCGCTTCCGGCCGGCGATGGCGTCGATGAGGAGGTCGACCATGCGCTCGCTGATCTGGTCCCACGGCTGGCGCATGGTGGTGAGCGGCGGCTCCTGGGTCTCGGCGAGCCCGGAGTCGTCGAAGCCCGCGACGGCGACGTCTTCGGGGATACGCCTGCCCGCCTTGCGCAGGGCCGCCATGGCGCCCACGGCGATGATGTCGGATGCCGCGAACACGGCGTCGATGTCGGGCGCTCGCTCGAGCAGTCTCGTCATCGCCTCAGCGCCGGCGCCGCGTTCGTAGGCCACCTGCTCGACGAGCGCCGGATCGAACCGGTCGCCCATCTCGGCCTGAAATCCCACGAGGCGGAAGCGACCGCCGGGCGTGTCATCGGGACCCGTGATGATCGCGATGCGCCGGTAGTCCTTCTCGATCAGATAGCGCGTCATCGCCCGCGCTGAAGCTTCCTCGTCGACCGACACGGTGGGAACGTGCGCATGATCGCCGAGCGGGACGCCCGAGCAGACCGTGGGGATCCCGGCCGCGACGAGGGAGGCGAGCAGCGGGTCGGATTCATGGGAGGAGACCAGCAGCACGCCATCGACGTGGCCCGCCTTCACATACTGCTCGACGCCGGCCCGTTCCGTCGGGGTGCCGGCGACCAGCAGCACGAGGGTCATCGAGCGCGACGTGAGGGCCTCGGCGGCTCCGCGGAGGAGCAGGGCGAACGTCGGATCCTCGAAGAGGAGATGCTGGCTCTCGGTGAGCAGGAACGCGAGGGATCCGGAGCGCCCGGTCGCGAGGCTCCGCGCGGCGTGGTTCGTCGTGTAGCCGGTGCGGTGGATCGCCTCCTCGACGGCCTCTCGGGCCGCGGGGGAGACCCAGTGGCCGCCGTTGAGCACGCGGGACACCGTGCCGTGCGAGACTCCCGCCTCGGCCGCGACATCGCGGATGGTCGGCTTCTTCCTGCCGGTACTGGTCCCCACGAGCGCTGACTCTACCCGGAGCCGTCACGGGCTGATCCACCCGTGGCGGCGGGGGCACGGCGAACCCCGGCGCCACGGTCGTCCGGCCCGCACATGGCAGACTTGATGCGCGGCGCCCGATTCGTTCGGACGCAGCGGTCCGCCGTGGTGTAACGGCAGCACGACAGCCTTTGGAGCTGTTAGGCCCAGGTTCGAATCCTGGCGGCGGAGCATGTCAGAGATCGCCGCAGACCCGCAGCTCGCCGTCATCGTCCTGGCCGCGGGTCAGGGCACCCGGATGAAGTCCGCCCTGCCGAAGGTGCTGCACGGCATCGGCGGCCGGCCGCTGGTCGGGCATGTGCTCGACACCGCCTACTCGCTCTCGCCCGCGCGCGTCGTCGTGGTGGTGCGCCACGAGCGCGACCTGGTCGCCGCGGCCGTGCTGGACTCGGCGCCGACCGCGATCGTGGTCGACCAGGACGACGTCCCCGGCACCGGGCGGGCCGTCGAGCTCGCCCTCGCCGCGCTCGCCGGCTTCGACGGCGACGTGCTCGTGCTGAGCGGCGACGTGCCGCTGCTCGAAGGCGACACCCTGGCCGGCCTCGTGKCGGCCCACCGCGCCGGCGCGGCCGCGGCCACCGTGCTCAGCGCCGATGTCGCCGATGCCACCGGCTACGGCCGCGTCATCCGCGACGCCGACGGCGCGGTGCAGCGCATCGTGGAGCAGAAGGATGCGACGGCGGACGAGGCATCCGTCTCCGAGATCAATGCGGGGGTCTACGTCTTCCAGGCGCCCGCGCTGCGCACGCACATCGCGCTCGTGGGCACGGCCAACGCGCAGGGCGAGCGGTACCTCACCGACGTCGTGGCGCTCCTGCGCGACGCGCGGCTGACCGTGGCGGCGTCGAGTGCTCCGGATGCCGCGACCGCCCTGGGCGTCAACGACCGGGTGCAGCTGGCCGAGGCCGCCCGCCTGCTGAATGCCCGCACCGTCCGGCGGTGGCAGCTCGCGGGAGCGACGATCCTCGATCCTGCGACGACCTGGATCGATGTGACCGCCACGCTCGCGCCCGACGTCACGGTGCTGCCCAACACGCACATCCTGCGCGCCACCGTCGTGGAGACCGGCGCCACCGTCGGACCGGACACGAGCCTCGTCGACTGCGAGGTGGGGGAGGACGCCACCGTCACCCGCACCGATGCGACCCTCGCCRTCATCGGCGCCGGCGCCAGCGTGGGCCCGTTCGCCTACCTCCGCCCAGGCACAGTGCTGGGCGTGAACGGCAAGATCGGCACGTTCGTCGAGACGAAGAACTCCACGATCGGGGCGCGCAGCAAGGTGCCGCACCTTTCGTACATCGGCGACACCACCATCGGCATCGGGGTCAACCTCGGCGCCGGCGCCATCACCGCGAACTACGACGATCTCACCAAGCACCGCACCGAGATCGGCGATGAGGTGCATGCCGGGTCGCACAACGTCTTCATCGCTCCCGTTAGGATCGGAGATGGCGCGAAAACCGGGGCCGGGGCGATCATCCGCAAGGATGTTCCTGCCGGCGCACTGGCGTACAGCGTCGCTCCTCAGCGCAATGTCGAGGGGTGGGTCGAGACCAGAAGACCGGGGACCGGCGCGGCCGAGGTCGCTGCCCGGGCTCGGTCCGCACAGAAGGCGGACGATGGCGCGCAAGAACAAGACGGTTGATCTGGACCGCGAGCACGACATCGCCCCCGGGCTGGTGGCCAAGACCAAGAAGCGTCTCGTCGTCGCCGAAGGCCGCTCGCACCCCACTCTCGCTGCGGATGTCGCGTCGTCGCTCGGCACCCAGCTCGTGCCGACCGAGTACCGCACCTTCGCCTCCGGAGAAATCCTGACCCGGTTCGAGGTGTCGATCCGCGGGTGCGACTTCTTCCTCATCCAGAGCTTCGGTCCGCCGGTGAACGAGTGGCTCATGGAGACGCTCATCATGCTGGACGCCGCGAAGCGCGCGTCGGCGAAGCGGATCACCGTGGTCGCCCCGTACTACCCGTACTCCCGCCAGGACAAGAAGAGCCGCGGCCGTGAGCCGATCAGCGCACGACTCGTCGCGGATCTGCTCAAGACCGCCGGCGCGGACCGGGTGATGAGCGTCGACCTCCACGCGGCCCAGATCCAGGGCTTCTTCGACGGTCCGGTGGATCACCTGTTCGCCAAGCCGGTGCTGCTGGAGTACTTCGAGCGGACGCTCAGCGCGGAGGACCGCGCCAAGCTCACGGTGGTCTCGCCCGACACCGGTCGCGTGCGTGTCGCGGACACCTGGTCGGACAGCCTCGGTGCGCCCCTTGCCATCATCCACAAGCGCCGTGATCCGAATGTCGCGAACCAGGTCACGGTCAACGAAATCGTCGGTCAGGTCGATGGCCGGGTGTGCCTGCTGGTGGACGACATGATCGACACCGGCGGCACGATTGTGAAGGCCGCCGAAGCACTCAAGGCCAGCGGCGCAGAACGCGTGATCGTCGCGGCCACGCACGCGATCTTCTCGCACCCCGCCGTCGAGCGACTGCAGAGCGAGGCGATCGACGAAGTGGTCGTGACCGACACCGTCCCGATCCCCGAAGTCAAGCGCTTCCCGACCCTGACGATCCTCCCGATCGCGCCGCTGCTGGCGCGTGCGATCCGCGAAGTCTTCGAGGACGGCTCGGTCACCAGCATGTTCGACGGCGCCGCCTGACCCCACCGGAATCGCTGTGGCATAGCCTGACAGTGCACCCGCCGGACGGTGCACGAAGGGGTTCCGATGCCGACACCGCAGACAGAAGCCGAACTCGTCGTCGCTCGGCCGTTCGCGCTCGAGATCGATGAGGTGGTCGAGTCGCTTGCCACTGACCGTGGCGGACTGACGACCGCGGACGCGGCCAACCGGCTCACGCTGATCGGCCGCAACGAGCTGCCCGCGCCGAAGCAGAAGCCCGCGATCCTGCGGTTCCTCGCGCACTTCAACGACACCCTCATCTACATCCTGCTGGCCGCCGCGGTCATCAAGGCGCTGATGGGGGACTGGCTCGACTTCTGGGTCATCATGGCCGTCGCGATCATCAACTCCGCCATCGGCTTCATCCAGGAGGGTCGCGCCGAGAAGGCGCTGGCGGGCATCCGGGGCATGCTCTCGGCGGAGGCGAGCGCGCGGCGCGACGGTGGATGGGTCACCGTCCCGGCGGCCGAACTCGTGCCCGGCGACGTGGTCCGGCTGATGCCCGGCGACAAGGTGCCCGCCGATGTCCGGCTGCTGGAGGCGTTCCAGCTCCGCGTCGACGAATCGGCGCTCACCGGCGAGTCGGTGCCCTCGTCGAAGACCACCGAGCCGGCTCCGGTCGACGCCGGGGTGGGCGACCGCACATCGATGGCCTTCTCCGGCACGATCGTCTCGGCCGGGCAGGGGCGGGGCCTGGTCACCGGCACCGGCGTCGGCACCGAGATCGGCAAGATCCAGAGCCTCTCCGACGAGGCGGGGTCGCTCCAGACGCCGCTCACCCGGCAGCTCGACGACTTCGGGCGCATCCTGACGATCGTCATCCTGGCGATGGCGGCCTTCATGCTGCTGATCGGCAAGTTCCTGCACCAGATGCCCTTCGACGACCTGATCTCCGCCACGATCGGCTTCGCGGTCGCGGCGATCCCCGAGGGCCTGCCGGCGCTCGTGACGATCACGCTCGCGCTCGGCGTGCAGCAGATGGCCCGCCAGAACGCCATCACGCGCAAACTCCCCGCCGTCGAGACGCTCGGGTCGGTGACGACCGTCTGCTCCGACAAGACGGGCACGCTCACCAAGAACGAGATGACGGTGCGGCGCATCGTGACGCCGGTCGCGACGTACGACGTCACCGGGCTCGGCTATCAGCCCGACGGCGCGATCCAGCCGCTGGACGGCGCGGTCGCGGGCGGCGACCTCTCGGCGATCCTCGCGGTCGCGACGCTCTGCAACGACGCGCACATCGTGCCCGACCCAGCGACCGGCTCAGGAACCACCGGTTGGGCGCTCGTCGGCGAGCCCACCGAGGGTGCGCTCAAGGTGGTCGCGATGAAGGGCGGCGTCGACGGCGCCGGGAGCGGCCGGCTCGCCGTGCTGCCCTTCGATTCGGCGAACAAGTTCATGGCGACGCTCAACGGCGGCGCCGAGGGTTCCAGGGCGATCCTCGTCAAGGGCGCACCCGACCGGCTGCTGGAGCGCTCGATCGCGCAGCGCGGTGCGAGCGGTCCAGAGCCGCTCGACGTCGCCCGGTGGGATGGCGTCATCGACGAGCTCAGCGCGCAGGGACTGCGGGTGCTGGCGGCCGCCCGCCGCGCGGTCGGGGCGACGGTGGACGGCGTGACGGCGGACGACCTCCGGGACCTCGAGTTCCTGGGAGTCTGGGGCATCGTCGATCCGCCCCGGCCCGAGGCCATCGCCGCGATCGCGGACTGCCACGCCGCGGGGATCAGCGTCAAGATGATCACCGGCGACCACGCCGGCACGGCCCTCGCGATCGGTCGCGAGATGGGACTCGTGAGCGGCGATCACGTGCGCGTCCTCACCGGCCCGGAGCTCGAGGCGCTCAGCCAGGAGCAGCTCAAGGAGGTCGTGCGCGACGTCGACGTGTACGCGCGCACGAGCCCGGAGCACAAGATCCGCATCGTCCGCGCGCTGCAGTCCCACGACGAGGTCGTCGCCATGACCGGCGACGGCGTCAACGATGCCCCGGCACTGACGCGGGCCAACGTCGGCATCGCGATGGGCATCAAGGGCACTGAGGCCACGAAGGAGGCCGCTGAGGTCGTCCTCGCCGACGACAACTTCGCCACGATCCGCAGCGCGATCGCGGAGGGGCGCCGGATCTACGACAACCTGCGCAAGTCGGTCATCTTCTTGCTGCCGACKAACGGGGCGCAGTCCCTCGTCATCCTCATCGCCGTCCTGTTCGGGCTGACCCTGCCGCTCACCTCGGTGCAGGTGCTGTGGGTCAACATGGTGACCGCCATCACCCTCTCCCTCGCGCTGGCCTACGAGCCCGCGGAGCGCGGCATCATGTCCCGGCCGCCCCGCAAGTCCGGCGGCTCCATCATCGACGGCCGCGAACTCGCGTTCGTGCTGCTCGTCTCGTTCGTCATCGGCGGTGCCGCGATGGGCGTGTTCTACTCGGTCGCCGCGACCGGCGTCGACGTGAACTATGCGCGGACCGAAGCCGTGCTGATGCTCGCCCTCGGCCAGATGGCGTACCTGCTGAACTGCCGCTTCATGTCCCGTTCGTCCATCACGCTCGAGGTGCTCCGCGGCAACCGGACGGTCTGGCTGTCCGCGGGCGCGCTGCTCGTGCTGCAGGCGCTGTTCACCTACGTCCCGGTGATGAACACGCTGTTCGAGTCGCAGCCGCTCGCCCTCATCTCGTGGGTGCTCCCACTCGTCCTGTCGGTCGTCATCTTCTTCGTCGTCGAAGGGCTCAAGGCGCTCTTCCGGCGGTGACGCTCATAACCGATTCATAGGCGGAACCGGCCGATCCGGCTTCCCGCGCCCTCTAGCGTGGAGTGAGCACCTGCACCCCCCTGTACCGAGGAGAGCCCAGATGAACCCGCGCACCGTCGCCACCCGAGCCACGATCACCGCCGGAGCGGGGATCATCGGGCTTCTGTCGCTCGCCGGCTGCGCCGCCGATGCCCCCTCGACTGGGGACGCGGCACAGGGCGGCTCGGACACCTCGGCGCCGGCCTACGAGGACGGCACCTACACGGCTGATGGCACCTACTCGACGCCGGAATCGGTGGAGACCATCACGGTCACCGTGACGCTGGAGAGCGACATCATCACCGCGGTCGAGGTCACCGGCAATCCCTCCAAGCCGGAGTCGAAGGTCTACCAGGGCAAGTTCATCGGCGGCATCTCCGAGGAGGTCGTCGGGAAGGACATCGACGAGATCTCGGTGAGTCGCGTGGCCGGCTCCTCGCTCACGAGCAGCGGGTTCAACGCCGCGATCGAGACGATCAAGGACGACGCGGCGGGTTGACCGTGCCCGGTGCCGATGACCGCGCGCGGTGGCGTTTCGACGCGATCGGCACGGTGTGGGAGATCGAGACGGATGCCGCGCTCGGCGCCGCACTCCGCACCGAGGTCACCCGCCTCATCGGGGGCTTCGACGCGGAGTGGTCACGCTTCCGCGATGACTCGGTCGTCTCCCGGCTCGCGCGGCACGGCGGTGAGGTGCCCGCGCCGGCGGACGCCGCGATCATGCTCGACGCGTTCGCCGACCTCTCCCGCGCCACCGACGGTGCGGTCAACCCGCTCATCGGCGCCGCGCTCGAGCACCGCGGCTACGACCGCCGCTACTCCTTCGTCGATCGCGGCCCGCAGGCTGCGCCGGACCAGTGGCAGCGGCTGCTGACCTGGACCGCTGACCGCCTGACGCTGTCCGAACCCGCCCTCATCGACGTCGGGGCGCTCGGCAAGGGCCGCCTCGTCGATCTCGTCATGGCCGCGGTCTCCGCCGTGACCGACGGCACCGTGACCGTCGACGCGGGCGGCGACCTCGCCGTCCGCGGACCCGCACAGCGCATCGGGCTCGAGCATCCGTACGATCCGCGCCGCGCGATCGGCGTCATCGAGCTGACGGATGCCGCGCTCTGCGCGTCGGCGACCAACCGGCGTGCGTGGGGCGAGGGCCTGCATCACGTGCTGGACGCGCGCACCGGCGTTCCGGTGCGGACGATCGCCGCGACCTGGGCGGTCGCCGCCACGGCGATGCACGCCGACGCGATCGCGACAGCGCTGTTCTTCGAGGGCGGACCGGCGCTCGCTCACGCGTGGGGCGTGGAGTGGGTGCGGATGACAACGGACGGCCGCGTCGAGTGGTCGCCCGGGAGTACGGCAGAGTTGTTCGGGTGACCAGCTCTCTCACTGCCGCGTCCGCGCGCGGCCTCGACCTGCTCGGCCGCCTGTCGATGTACCGCCTCGTGGTGCTCTCCCTGGCGTGCCTCGCCGTCTTCGCGTTCGCGAGCTCGTTCTTCGGGCTGGTCGCACCCACGTGGCTCGAGCTCGTCGTCACGCTCGCGGTGCTGACGGGGGTGTGCATCGCGGTGGATGCCGCGGCCCAGGCGATGCTGAAGCTGCCATGGCGGCTGGAGTCCTCGCTCATCACCGCGCACATTCTGCTGTTCGTGCTGCGCCCCACCCTCGACCCGGCGGCCCTCGCGGGGATCGTGCTCGCCGCGGGCGCGGCATCCCTCTCCAAGTACGTCCTCGCGTGGCAGGGGCGGCACATCTTCAACCCTGCCGCCGTCGGCGCGACCGTGCTCACCGTCGTGGCGATCTGGGTGCCCGCGCTCGGGACGTCGTCGTGGTGGGTCGGCACGCCGGTCATGGCGGGACCCGTGATCGTGCTGGGCTTCCTCGTGCTGTGGCGCACCGAGAAGCTCCGTGTCATCGGCGTGTTCCTGGTGGTCGCGGTCGCGGTCGCCCTGATCCGCACGTCTGCGCAGTATCAGGCTGCCGGGGTCGAGATCGAGACCCTCACGCTCTTCTGGCAGATCCTGTGGTCGTCGCCGTTCCTGTTCCTCGGCGCGTTCATGCTCTCCGAGCCGCTTACCCTGCCGCCGCGGCGCTGGCAGCAGTTCATCGTCGCGGGCGTCGTCGGCTTCTTCGCGGGCTGGCCGATCGACCTCGGGCCGATCAGTCTCGGGCAGGAGCGGGCGCTGCTGATCGGCAACGCCGTGGCGTTCGCGCTGTCGCTGCGGATCGCGGTGAAGCTCACGCTGCAGGACCGCACCGCGCTGACGCCCACCGTGCGCCAGCTCACCTTCCGCACCCGCCGGAAGCTCTCCTTCGTCCCCGGTCAGTACCTTGAGCTCGAGCTCCCGCATCACCACCCGGATGCGCGCGGCACCCGCCGCGAGTTCAGCATCGCCTCGGCGCCCGAGGATCTCCCGCTCGTCACGGTCGCCTTCCGCGAATCGGCCGGGTCGGCGACGAAGCCGCTCAGCTCGTTCAAGCGCGCGCTGGCGGAGGTCACCGCCGGCACGGACCTCGGTGTCACCGGGGTGTGGGGCGACTTCCTCCTCCCCGCCAAGACGACGAACCCCATCCTCATGGTCGCCGCCGGCATCGGTGTCACCCCGTTCGTGTCGCAGCTGCGCCACCTGCGTCTCACCGGGGAGGACCGCGACATCGTGCTGGTCTACGTCGCGTCGGATGCCTCGGAACTGGCGTTCCGCGATGAGATCGAGGCATCCGGAGTCCCGGTGATCGTCTTCACGCGGGATCAGCCCGCCGACCTGCCTCGGCACTGGCTGTGGGCGCGCGGCGTGCGACTAGATGCGGAGGGCCTGCTGCGGGTCGTGCCGGACATCGCCGCCCGCCACGCCTACATCTCGGGCCCGTCCGGGCTCATCGCGGAGCTCGCCCCCGCGCTCGAAAAGGCGCGGTCGATCACGACCGACGCCTTCTCGGGCTACTGACCCGGCGCCGCCGGAGGGTCCGCCGGGCGGGCGGGGAGGCGCACTTCGAAGACCGTGTCGCCGGGCTCGCTGCTCACCGAGATCGACCCGGAGTGCGCGTCGACGATGGCCCGGGCGATCGAGAGACCGAGGCCGGTGCCGCCGGTCTTTCGGGCACGTGAGCGGTCGGCCCGCGAGAAGCGCTCGAACAGCTCGTCGCGCACGGCCGGATCGATGCCGGGGCCGTCGTCGCGCACGCGCAGGAGGGCATCGGTGCCGTCGCGCTCGACGCTCACTGTGACCGTGGTGCCGGCCGGCGTGTGGGTGGACGCGTTGGCCAGGAGGTTCGCGGCCACCTGATGCAGCCGGCCCGCGTCGCCCGCGATGACGACGGGCACTTCGCCGACGTCGAGCACCCAGGCGTGGTCGGGGCCGGCCGGCTGGGCGTCGCCCACCGCCTCGATCGCCAGGCGGGTGAGATCCACGGTGCCGTAGACGAGTTCCTGCCCTTCGTCCAGGCGGGCGAGCAGCAGCAGGTCTTCGACCAGCGTCGTCATGCGCAGCGACTGCGCCTGGATGCGCTCCAGCGACTGCTCGGTCGGATCCTCGGCGACAGGGGCCGCGTCATCCGAGATGCCCTCCGCGTCGCGGGCCATTCGYAGGCCGCGCAGCGACAGCTCCGAGTAGCCGCGGATCGAGGCGAGAGGCGTGCGCAGCTCATGGCTGGCGTCGGCGACGAACCGCCGCATCCGCTCCTCATTGTGCTGGCGGGCGTCCAGTGACGCGTCCACATGGTCGAGGAGGGTGTTGAGGGCATGGCCGACCCGCCCGATCTCCGTGCGGGGGTCGGCCTCGGCATCCGGAACGCGCTCGGTGATCGAGACCGCACCGGCGGCCATCGGCACGTTCGCGACCCTCGTCGCCGTCTCGGCGACGGCGCGCAGCGGTCGCAGCCCGGCGCGGACGATGAGGGCGATCGCGATCGCGAGCACCAGCAGGCCGACTGCCGAGATCCCGAGCACCGCCGCGAAGATCTTCGCGATCGTGGACTGGACCTCGCTGAGCGGCATACCGACGATCGCGACGTAATTCTGCAGCTGGTACGCGTAGACCCGGTACTCGCCGATGCCGTCGACCGAGATCGAGCTGGAGCCCGGGTGCGTCACGTCGCCCACCACGTCGGAGACCTGCTCCGCGGTGAGCTCCTCGACGGTGCCGTCCGAGCCGACCACCGCGCCGTTGGTGAGGCCGCTGCCTGAACTCAGGACGAGCATGACGCCGGGCTCCTGGCGCCCCGCGCTGAGCACGTCGTATGCCGTGACCGTGCGGCCCGCGGTCGACGGGTGTCCCTGCAGGCTCAGCAGCACCTGAGCGGTCTCCTGGGCCCGCTCGCTGACCTTGGCGGTGAGGTTGTCCTGCAGGATCTGCCCGAGGAAGGCGCTGATCGCGACGGCGATGCCGACGACGATGAGCGCCACGATGCCGATGATCGTGACCATCAACCGCGCCTGCAGGCTCCACGCCCGGCGCGTTGCGGTGCTCATGGTGCCGTCGCTCACTGGGGTGTTTTGATCATGTAGCCGACGCCGCGCACGGTGTGGATGAGCGGTTCGCGACCCTGGTCGATCTTCTTGCGGAGGTACGAGATGTACAGCTCGACGACACTGGAGCGCCCGCCGAAGTCGTAGTTCCACACTCGGTCGAGGATCTGGGTCTTCGAGACCACGCGGCGCTGGTTGCGCATGAGGTAGCGCAGCAGCTCGAACTCGGTCGCGGTGAGTTCGATCTGGTCGCCGGCGCGCTCGACCTCGTGGCTGTCCTCGTTGAGCGAGAGGTCGCCGACGCGCAGGATCGGCTCGGCCTCGGCAGCCATCGCGGTGCCGGCCCGGCGCATCAGCCCGCGGAGGCGAGCGACCACCTCTTCGAGGCTGAACGGCTTGGTCACGTAGTCGTCGCCGCCGGCGGTGAGGCCGGCGACGCGGTCGCCCACGGAGTCCTTCGCGGTCAGGAACAGTACCGGCACGTCGTTGCCGGACTGGCGGAGCCGGTGCAGCACGGCCATGCCGTCGAGGTCGGGCATCATGATGTCGAGCACCATGACGTCCGGATCGAAGTCGCGCGCCGACTGCAGCGCCTGGAATCCGGATGCCGCGGCCCGGACATCCCAGCCCTCCATGCGGAGGGCCATCGAGAGCAGATCGGTGAGCATCTGCTCGTCGTCGACGACCAGCACACGCAGCGGCGAGCCGTCCGGACGGGTCAAGGCGTGGGTGGGGGAAGTCACGGTCATGACCTCATCTTGGACCCGTTCCTATGGACTTGCTATGGAGCGCGCTATGCGTCATCTGTGAATCGTCAGACGGATGCCTCGTGCCTCATCGCCCATTCATAGGCGGCCCTGAAGATGCGCATCGAACCGCTTCCTAGCCTCGTCGACGACGGCAGGCCCACCGCCCGCCGGAAGGAGATCCATGTACTGGACGTATCTGCGGCGCGAACTCGCCGGCCGCAAGAAGCAGACGATCATCGTCGCGGCGGGACTCGCCATCGCGATCGCCCTCGTCATCATCGTCAACGCCCTGTCGGCCGGAGTGCGCGACGCGCAGGCACAGGCGCTCGAGTCGGTCTACGGGGTCGGCACCGACCTCACCGTGACCGGCGCGATGGCCGAGCCCGGTTCCGACGGCGGAGGCAGGCAGTTCGACTTCGGCGAGGACGGCGGCGAGACCGCGGACGACGGCACGACCTCGCTCAGCCAGTTCCGCCTCTTCGCCGACCGCATGCGCGGCACCCTCGACGCCTCGACCGTCGACACGGTGGCCGGTGTGGACGGCGTGGCCGCGGCATCCGGCGCTCTCAGTCTGACGAACACGACCTTCTCGGGCGAGCTCCCGCAGCGGCCCACTGATAGCACCGACGGTCAGCCCGCTCAGGGCGATCAGGGCGCTCAAGGCGGCCCGCAGGGCGGCTTCGGCGGCGGCTCGTTCGACGTCGACGCGTTCACCGTGCTCGGCATCGATCCGTCCGCCTCCGCCGTGGGACCCCTGTCCGCGGTCACCGTGAGCGATGGCCGAACGCTGACCTCCGACGACGCCGGAGCGAATGTCGCGGTCCTCGACGCCACGTACGCCTCGACCGCGGACCTCGCCGTCGGCGACACGGTCGACGTCGGAGGAACCGCGATGGAGGTCGTCGGGATCGTCACCTCGACGTCCAGCTCGGCAGACACCGCGGCGAACGTCTACATCCCGCTGGATGTCGCCCAGACCCTCTCCGGGGTCGGCGATGTGGTCTCGACGGTCTATGTGCAGGCCGAGTCCGCCGATCAGATCGCGACAGTGCAGGCCGACATCGAGGCCGCGCTCCCCGATGCCACGGTCAGCTCGCAGTCCGACCTCGCCTCGACGGTCTCCGGGTCGCTCTCCAGCGCCTCGTCGCTCATCACGAACCTCGGCACCTGGCTTTCACTGATCGTGCTCGCGGTGGCCGTCGTGCTCGCGGTGCTGTTCACGATCTCGGGCGTCTCTCGACGCACCCGAGAGTTCGGCACCCTCAAGGCGATCGGCTGGTCGAACGGCCGCGTCGTGGGTCAGGTCGCAGGCGAGTCCATGATCCAGGGGCTGATCGGCGGTGTCGTCGGGCTCATCGTGGGGCTGACGGGGATCTGGGTGATCAACCTGGTCTCTCCGACGATCTCGTCCGCGCCGACCGTGACCCAGGGYGGCCCGGGCCAGGGCGGACCCGGCGGCGGCTTCGGCGGCGCGGCAGCGATCGCGCAGCAGACGGCGGATGTCGTCCTCCACGCACCGCTGAGCATCTGGGTCGTCGTGGCCGCGGTCGGCCTCGCGGTCGCGGGCGGTCTCATCGCCGGCGCCTTCGGCGGCTGGCGTGCGGCCCGGCTGAGCCCGGCCGAAGCCCTGCGCTCGGTCGCCTGATGAATCCGCTGGACCGCTCCGCGGCCGCGCCCGCCCATCCCCGCACGATAGGAGAACACGACATGACCATCATCGATCCCACCCAC
Organism: Microbacterium sp. P5_E9; assembly: GCF_054049175.1. Classification (NCBI taxonomy): domain Bacteria; kingdom Bacillati; phylum Actinomycetota; class Actinomycetes; order Micrococcales; family Microbacteriaceae; genus Microbacterium; species Microbacterium sp. P5_E9. The sequence goes on from NZ_JBFUMV010000018.1 coordinate 24,493, forward strand.
CCCGCGACCTCGACGCCGCAGCTCCTCGACGGTGCACCGCCGGCGGCGCCGATGTACCGGCTCTCCGGTGTCGCCCGCAGCTACGCGCAGAAGGGCCGCGTCGTCCAGGCGCTGACCGGCGTCGACCTCGAGATCCGCGCCGGCGAGTTCGTCGCCATCCAGGGGCCCACCGGAGGCGGCAAGTCCACCCTGCTGCAGCTGCTCGGGGCGCTGGACCGGCCGTCGGCGGGCGTCGTCTTGCTGGGCGACACCGACATCGCGAGCGCGTCGAACGCTCAGCTCGGACGCATCCGCGCCGCAGAGATCGGTTTCGTCTTCCAGGGGTTCAACCTGATCCCCACCCTCACCGCGCACGAGAACGTCGACATGGCGCTCGAGCCGATGGGCCTGCCGAAGGCGGAGCGCGCCGCCCGGGTCAGCGAGGCGCTCAGCCACGTCGGACTCGCCGACCGCGGGGACCACCGCCCCGGGGAGCTGTCCGGCGGTCAGCAGCAGCGCGTGGCGATCGCGCGGGCGATCGTCAAGCGACCCCGCGTGCTGCTGGCGGACGAGCCGACCGGCAACCTCGATGAGAGCATGCGCGACGAGATCCTCGCAGTGCTGGAGACTCTGAACGCCGAAGGGCTCACACTCGTGGTCGTGACGCACGACTCTGCGGTCGCGCGTCGCGCGGACCGTCGCCTGCGACTGGAGCGGGGGACAGTGCGCGAGATCACGCGCTGAGCCTCAGTCCGCAGAGCGGGCGTGGGCCGCGATCCTGTCGAACAGGGCGTCGCGGTCCACGTCGTTCTGCTGCTCTTCTGGGTGCGCGTCGTAGTACGCGAGAATGCGGCGGGCGCCCTCGTCGAACGTGATCGTCGTGCGGAACTCGGGCACGAGGGCGGTCACCTTGCTGTTGTCGAACAGCACCGAGTGCGCCTTGTCGCCGAGGAGCCCAGGTCCGATCTCCGGCGAGAACGCCGCGATGGTCTCCGAGGCGACGTGCACGAAGTCGGGGTCGGAGACCCCGGCAGCCTCGGCGAGCCAGCCGTAGACCTGATTCCAGGTCGGCGCGTGCGATCCGGTGATCGTGAACGCATCGCCGATCGCCTCCGGGTTGCCGAGCAGCCCTGCGAACGCGACAGCGAAGTCGTCGGCGTGCGTGAGGGTCCACAGGCTCGTGCCGTCGCCGTGGATCACGACGGGCTTGCCGGCGCGCATGCGCGCGATGTCGGTCCATTGGCCGGTGGTGGGGATCATCCGCTCGTCGTAGGTATGCGACGGGCGCACGATGGTGACCGGCAGCCCGCGCTCGCGGTGGGCGGCGACCAGCAGGTCCTCACAGGCGATCTTGTCGCGCGAGTACTGCCAGAACGGGTTGCGCAGCGGCGTCGATTCGGTGATCGGCAGGCGGCGCGGCGGCTTCTCGTAGGCGGATGCCGAGCTGATGAACACGTACTGTCCGGTGCCGCCCTCGAACAGGTCGAGATCCTGCTGGACGTGCTCGGGAGTGAACGCCAGGAAGTCGGCGACCACGTCGAACTCGGCGCCGGCCACGGCCGCGCGCACGGCCTCGGCGTCGCGGACATCGGCGACGACCTCCTGCACGCCCGGCGGCAGCGGCCGGCGCGATGAGCCCCGATTGAGCACGGTCACGTCGTCGCCGCGCTCGACGGAGCGGCGCACGCACGCCGAGCTGATCGTCCCGGTGCCGCCGATGTAGAGGATGCGTCGATTGGTCACGACACGACACTAGCCGCGGTGGGCGCTGACCTAGGGTGGCCTCATGACTCTCGTCGACGCCGCCGTGTACAAGGACGGCCGCAGAGTTCTCAGCGGCACCGCCGCCGAAGTGCTCCACGAGGCGAAGGCTTTCGGCGGCATGGCCTGGGTGGGTCTGTATCGGCCCGACGCTGAGGAGATGCACGCGATCGCGGAGGTGCTCGACCTGCACCCGCTCGCGGTGGAAGACACGCTCAAAGGTCATCAGCGGGCAAAGCTGGAGCGCTACGGCGACATGACCTTTCTCGTGCTGCAGCCCGCGCGGTACATGGACGAGTCCGAGACTGTCGAGTTCGGCGAGGTGCACGTGTTCGTGGGTCCCGGCTACGTCATCACCGTGCGCCACGCCGAGAACCCCGACCTGTCCGCTGTCCGTCACACGCTCGAGGCTCGGCCGGAGATCCTTTCGCTCGGCCCGTACGCGGTCGTGTGGGCGGTCTGCGACGACATCATCGATCAGTACCTCCCCGTGGTCGCAGGCGTCGAGAACGACGTCGACGAGATCGAAGATGAGCTTTTCTCCCGGGATCGCGAGGTGTCGAAGCGCATCTTCGGGCTCCAGCGCGAGGTGGTCGACCTGCAGCACGCGACGACCCCGCTGGTGGACATGTTCGATCGGCTCCAGAAGATCGTGATGGAGGTGACCGGTGCATCCGAGGCACCGGCGTTCCGTGACGTGGACGATCACGCGCGACGCGTCGTCGAAAAGGTCGACTCGTTCCGCGCGACCCTCGACAGCGCGCTCACGGTGCACGCGACGATGGTCGAGCAGGAGAACAACGAGGCGATGCGGCGGATGGCGGAGCTCGGCCTGAAGCAGAACGACCAGGTGAAGAAGGTCTCGGGCTGGGCGGCCATCCTCTTCGCACCCACGCTCGTGGGCACCATCTACGGCATGAACTTCGTGCACATGCCGGAGCTGGAGTGGGTGTTCGGCTACCCGATGGCGCTCGGCCTCATGGTCGCGACCAGCGCGACCCTTTACGCCGTGTTCAAGCGGCGGGGCTGGCTGTAGCGGATGTCGCCGGTCACGGTTACCGTGACCGCATGACTGTGACGACCCTGAACGAACTGCCTCCCGGCGCCGTCGCCCGACCCGGTGATCCCGACTGGGACACCGCCCGCCGGTTCCATGCCGGCATCGGCGAACCGGCCGTGATCGTGCGCGCCTCCTCCGTCGACGACGTGCGCGCCGCCCTGCGATATGCCGCCGACGAGCACCTCGAAGTGATGGTCCGCTCCGGCGGCCACAGCGCGTGGGGCACTCTGCCCGGCGGTCTCACGATCGACCTTGCCGCTCTCAACGCCGTCGACGTCGAGGGCACCCTCGTCCGGGTCGGCGGCGGCGCGACCTGGGGGAGCGTCGCGCGCACCCTCGCCGGGCGCGGACTGGGCGTGAGCTCCGGCGACACGGCGTCGGTGGGCGTCGGCGGACTCACCCTCGGCGGCGGCATCGGCTGGATGGTGCGCGCGTGGGGACTCGCGGCCGACCAGCTCGAGGCAGCGCAGCTCGTCACGGCCGACGGGCACGTCCTCGAGGTGTCCGCGGCCTCTCACCCCGACCTCCTCTGGGCCCTCCGCGGCGGTGGCGGCAACTTCGGCGTCGTCACGCGCTTCGACTTCCGCGCGCACGAGCTGCATTCGGTGGTGTTCGCGACGCTGGGCGTGACCGGGGACTCGCGACCGATCCTCCGTGCGCTGCGCGACACCCTCCGCGGCGCACCGCGGGAGCTCACCGTCACCTTCATGGACGTGCCGGCCATGGATCCGAGCGCGCCCGCGGGCGCATCGATCACGGCGTGCTGGATCGGCGACGACGAGCAGGCGGCACGTGCCGCCCTCGCGCCTCTGCTCGCGCTCGAGGGCGTCACCGAAACGGCTCTGTCCGCCCAGCCCTACCCCGCGATCTTGATGGAGGCGCCGCCCGCCGATCCCGAGCAGCCGATGCCCGGGTTCATCGGCGGCAACACGCTGCTGCGCGACCTCACCGACGAGGCGATCGAACGACTCGTGTCGTTCCGCGAGGCGAACCAGATGTCGGTGCTGTTCCTGCGCTCGCTCGGGGGAGCGTACGGCGACGTCCCGCAGGAGCGCACGGCCTTCCCCGCCCGCGACGCGACCTGGTTCGCGATGGCCGGGGCGTTCGACATCCCGGGACTCGTCACCGACGAGAGCCGGGGACTGATCCAGGCGGAGTGGGACGCCACGGCCGCGCTGGGCGAGGCCCTCTATGGCAACTTCACGCTGTCCGCCGATCCGGGGCTGGTCTCACGCATGTATACGCCCGAGACGATGCGCCGGCTGGCCCGGCTGAAGCGCGAGTGGGACCCGCAGAACATCTTCAGCCGGTGCCACAACGTGCAGCCCGCCTAGCCGGTCAGTGCGTGTCTTCCGCCTCGATCTCGGTGCGGTCGCCCGACCACAGCGTGTGGAACGTGCCGGGCCTGTCGATGCGCTTGTAGGTGTGCGCACCGAAGAAGTCGCGCTGGCCCTGGATGAGGGCGGCCGGCAGTCGGTCCGCGCGGAGACCGTCGTAGTACGACAGCGACGACGAGAACGCGGGAGCGGGGATGCCGACGGTCGCGGCCGTCGAGACGATCCGGCGCCACGCTGCCTGGGCACGGCCGAGCGCCTCGACGAAGTACGGCGCGGTGAGGAGCACCGGAAGAGCGGGAGCCTCGTCGTACGCGTCCGCGATGCGGTTGAGGAACTGGGCGCGGATGATGCAGCCGCCACGCCAGATCTTCGAGACAGCGCCGAGATCGATCGACCAGTCGTACTCGGCGGCGCCGGCACGGATCTCGTCGAAGCCCTGCGAGTACGCCACGATCTTCGAGGCGTAGAGCGCCAGGCGCACATCCTCGATGAACGCGTCCGCGTCCTCCGCGAATCCGGTCGATCCGGTCGCTGAGCCTGTCGAAGCGTCCGGGCCCGGGAGGTCGCGCGAAACCTCGCGCTGCTCCGGGTGGCTCGACAGCGACCGGGCGAACGTCGCCTCGGCGATGCCCGAGACCGGGGTGCCGAGGTTGAGCGCGGTCTGCACTGTCCAGGCGCCGGTGCCCTTGGCTCCGGCCTGGTCGAGGATCACATCGACGAGCGGTGCGCCGGTGGCGGCATCCGTCTGCTTGAGCACCTCGGCGGTGATCTCGATGAGGTACGACTCGAGTTCGCCGGCGTTCCACTCGGCGAAGACGTCGGCGATCTCGGCGGGGGACTTGCCGGTGCCGCGGCGGATGAGGTCATATGCCTCGGCGATGAGCTGCATGTCGGCGTACTCGATGCCGTTGTGCACCATCTTCACGAAGTGTCCGGCGCCGTCATGGCCGATGTGCGTCACGCACGGCTCGCCCTCGGCGATCGCGGCGATCGACTTCAGGATCGGGCCAAGGGTGACCCAGGACTCGTCGGAGCCGCCGGGCATGATCGAGGGGCCGAGGAGGGCGCCCTCCTCGCCGCCGGAGATGCCCGCGCCGACGAAGTTGATGCCGGTCTCGCGGACTGCCTTCTCGCGGCGGATCGTGTCGGTGAACAGGGCATTGCCGCCGTCGACGATGATGTCGCCCGGCTCGAACACCTCCACGAGGGCGTCGATGACGGCGTCGGTGGGGCGGCCGGCCTTGACCATGATGATCGCCGTGCGGGGCTTCTGCAGCGACGCCGCGAACTCTTCGTAGGTGGCAGCCGAGACGAACTCCGCCTCGGGGTGCTCCGCGAGCAGCGTCTCGGTCTTCGCGTGGCTGCGGTTGTACACCGCCACCTTGTTGCCCTCACGGCTGGCGAGGTTGCGGGCAAGATTCGAGCCCATCACCGCCAGTCCGACGACGCCGATATTGGCGATCGCGGAGGTGACGGCATCCGGACCCTGCGGCGTGGGAGCCGGACGCGAGACGTCCTCCGGGGCCGGCGCCCCTTCGTGTGCCGGCGCGGAGCCGGGCTCGTCATCGCGGTCGGTCGAGATGTTCGTCGGCGCCGAGGGGTCGTTCGAAGACACGCGTACTCCTGAGGATCGGATCGGGGAGGATTCCAGCCTAGAGTCTCGCGCACGCGTGTTACGCGGCGTTCACCGGCTCCTCACCGATGCGGGAGGGCCGGTGTGAGGGGGAGCGGTCAGTCCTTGCGGTACGCCGCGCGCCCCATCGTCCAGAACGCGAGCACCGTGCCGACGAGGCCGACGGCGGCCAGCCCGCCGATGAGCCACAACAGGGCGTGCGAGGCGAATCCGTATTCCATTTGGTCCTCCGGGGCGGGTCGCGACCAGGCACGACGAGTGTGTTCCTCATGGTAGCCGTGCCACTGATAGACTTGAGGACGAACTTCGGCGAGGGATGCTCGCGCCGGCCCCGGCCGCAGCATCCGTGATCGACGCAGTGATGTGGGCTCCTTGGCTTTCCTCACGCGCATGCGTTCGAGTCGAAACCGCACCCCAACATCCGGGCATATCGCCCGCAAGGAGATTTCACATGTCGACTGAAACCGACACCAAGGTCCACGCCGAGCTGCGCGAGAACTTCGGCAAGGGCTACGCCCGTCGCCTCCGCGCCTCGGGCAAGATCCCCGCCGTCATCTACGGCCACGGCACCGACCCGGTGCACGTCGCGCTCCCGGGCCACCAGGTCGCGCTGCTCATCCGCCGCGCGAACGTCGTGCTCGAGCTGGACGTCAACGGCACGCAGCAGCTCACGCTGGTCAAGGACGTCCAGAAGGACCCCGTGCACCAGATCATCGAGCACATCGACCTCCTCGTGGTGAAGAAGGGCGAGAAGATCCAGGTCGACATCCCGATCGTCCTCGTGGGCGAGTCGGCTCCCGGCACGATCGCGAACCTCGACGCCGTGAGCATCTCGCTCGAGGTCGAGGCGACCCACATCCCGCAGAACATCGAGCTCGACATCGAGGGCCTCGAGGACGGCACCCACATCACCGCTGCCGACCTCACGCTCCCGAAGGGTGCCGTCCTGGTCGCCGACCCGGAGACGCTCGTCGTCGCGATCTCGGTCCCGTCGTCCGCGGGCGACGCAGACGAGATCGAGGCCGCCGATGCGGCCGTGGCCGCAGACCAGGCCGAGGAGTCCGACGAGGCCAAGGGTTCCGACGCCGAGTAATTCCGGCAAACCGTTCGGCGAGGGGGTGCGGATTCCGCGCCCCCTCGCTGCATGAGCGGCCCGAGTCATTCGGGCAGGATGTGTGACATGGCAGACGTGTGGCTCGTGATCGGCCTCGGCAACCCGGGGCCCCGCTATGAGTCGACCCGGCACAACGTCGGTCAGCTCGTGGTGGACGAGCTCGCCGCGCGCCGCGGCGAGGCGTGGCGCGCGCACAAGGCGAACGCGCGGGTCGCCGAGACCTGGCTGCGCCCCGGCGGACCGAAGCTGGTCCTGGCCAAGCCGAACTCCTTCATGAACGTGTCCGGTGGTCCGGTGGCGGGACTCGTGCGGTTCTACGGCGTGGAACCCGATCGGGTGATCATCGTCCACGACGAGCTCGACATCCCGTTCGACACCATCAAGCTCAAGGTCGGCGGCGGCCACGGCGGCCACAACGGCGTGCGCGATGTCGCGAAGGCGCTCGACACGCCGGAGTTCCCGCGGGTGCGCGTCGGCATCGGCCGCCCGCAGGGGCGTCAGGACGCGGCCGACTGGGTGCTCGACCCGTTCGGCGCGACAGAGCGCAAGACCCTGCCGATTCTGGTTTCGGATGCCGCGGACGCGGTGGAGCAGCTCATCGGCGAGGGGCTGCTGTCAGCCCAGCAGAAGCACCACGCCCCCCGCGAATAGCGTTCCCTCCTCGACTGCCGCCGGGAAGCCCGCGGCGAGGCCCAGGCCCAGGAAGACGTTCAGCGCGATGAAGAACGCGATCGGGCCCGCCACGGCCAGAGCGACGGCGGCGATACCGGCGCCACGACCGCGACCGGTCACGATCGCGACGATCCCCTGGGCGAGCGCCCAGAGCCCGAACACGGTGCCCACCCAGAACGAGATCTCGCCGAGCAGCACCCAGTCGCGCACTGGCGCGAGGATGCTCCAGTCGAAGTCGGCGGTCAGCGCGCGTGCGGCGAGCTGGCGGCCGGCGCCGTGGCCGATCTGGTACGCCGCGATCGACACGGCGATCGATGCACCCACGAKGGCGATGACTCCGGCGATGAGCGCGACGACGCCGAGCGTGCCGTCCGGGCGACGCTCCGGCAGCGGCGGAGCGTACGGGACCTGCGGGCGTGGCGCGCCCGGCGCGACGAACTGCGGCTGCCCGGGGTACTGCGGCGGCTGCCCGGGGTAGGGCTGCGGGTACTGCTGCGCGGGGTACGGAGGTCGGGGGTACGGCGGTCCTGGCTGCGCGGCGGGGTCGGTCACGGCACTCATCCTAGGAGTCGCAGTGTCGGACGCGCCCGTAGACTCTTCCGGTGACAGTTCCCGGGATCGTGCGCGCCCTCGAGCAGGCTGAGCCTTTCCGCGAGGCGGCTGCCGCGGCATCCGTCTCCGCGGATTTCTCGCTTGCTGAAGGACTCAGTGCTCCGCTGCTGGCGAGCCTCATCGATCGTCGCCTCGCGTCCGGGCGGGTGGGAGCGCTGCTCGCCATCGCGCCGACGGGGCGTCGCGCGGAGGCGCTCGGCGCGGCCCTCGCGGCGCTGTTGCCGACGGCGACCGTGGTGCACTTCCCGGCCTGGGAGACGCTGCCGCACGAACGGCTCAGCCCGAGCCCCGAGATCGTCGGGCGACGCCTCGAGGTGCTGCGCGGCATCCGGCACTGGTCCGGTGAACACCCGCTCATCGTCACGACCTCGGTGCGCGGCGCGCTGCAGCCGATCGCCACGGGACTCGCCGATGTCGAGCCCCTGCTGCTTTCGACCGGCGCGCGCGGGCACGACCTCAGCGCCGTCTCGGCGCGGCTCGTCACCCTCGCCTACCACCGCGTCGACATGGTGTCGCGGCGGGGCGAGTTCGCCCTCCGCGGCGGCATCCTCGATGTCTTCCCGCCGGTGGACGACCACCCGTACCGCATCGAGTTCTTCGGCGACGAGGTCGACCAGATCCGCGCCTTCTCGGTCGCGGATCAGCGCTCGCTGCCCGGCGAGATCAGCGAGGTCGCGCTCGTCCCGAGCCGCGAGCTGCTGCTGACCGACCAGGTCCGCGGGCGCGCGCGCCAGCTGAAGGACGAGTTCCCGGCCCTGCGCGGCATGCTCGAGAAGATGGCCGAGGGCATCCCGGTCGAGGGGATGGAGTCGCTCACCCCCGCGCTCGTAGACCGCATGGTCACGATCATCGACTACCTGCCGGAGTCGTCGGCGATCGCGCTGGCCGACCCGGAGCGCTCGGTCACCCGGGCGATCACCCTCGGCGACACGAACCGGGAGTTCCTCGAGGCCGCCTGGAGCGCCGCGACGTCGGGAGCGCAGGCGCCGATCGACCTCGGCGCGGGCGACTTCCTCACGATCCCGCGCCTCCAGGAGGCCGCGCGCGATCGCAGCGATCCGTGGTGGACGCTCTCGGCCTTCGACTCGGGCGAGGCCGCCGCCACGGCTGAGGGCTTGATGGATGTGGATGTCGCGCTCGAGGCGCTGTCCGTCATCCGCATCCCCGGCACCGGGGTGCCGTCGTTCCAGGGCAACGTCGACGGCGCGTGCGCCCATGTCGCCGGGCTGCTCCAGGACGGCTGGCGTGTCGTGATCGCGACCTCCGGAGTGGGCCTCGCCGAGCGCGCGCACGACGTGCTCGCCGAGCGCGGGATCGCCGCCCGTCAGGTGGACAGTCTGCTCGAGGCGCCCGAGCCCGGCGTCGCCCACCTCGTCGTCGCGCCGGTCGAACGCGGCTTCGAGGTCGTCGAGGCGAAGTTCGCCGTCCTCACCGAGTCGGAGTTCTACGGACGCACGATCGGCGGCGACAGCCGGGTCATCAAGAAGCTGGCCTCGCGCCGCCGCAACGTGGTCGATCCGCTGCAGCTGAAGACCGGCGACTACGTCGTGCACGCGACCCACGGCATCGGCAGGTTCGTGGAGCTCACCCAGCGCGAGGTCTCCAGCGGCGGTCGCAATGCCGTCAAGAGCGTCCGCGAGTATCTCGTGCTCGAGTACGCGCCCTCCAAGCGCGGCTATCCCGGTGACAAGCTGTACGTCCCCACCGACCAGCTCGATCTCCTTTCGAAGTACGTCGGGGGAGAAGCCCCGGTGCTGTCCAAGATGGGCGGCAGCGACTGGGCCCAGGCGAAGGGCAAAGCCCGCCGCGCGGTGCGCGACATCGCGGTCGAACTCGTGAAGCTCTATTCCGCGCGCATGGCCGCCAAGGGGCACGCCTTCGGCCCGGATACGCCCTGGCAGCGGGAGCTCGAAGAGGCCTTCCCGTTCGCCGAGACCCTCGATCAGCTGCAGACGATCGACGAGATCAAGGCCGACATGGAGAAGCCGATCCCGATGGACCGGCTGCTGTCCGGCGACGTCGGATTCGGCAAGACCGAGGTGGCCGTTCGCGCCGCGTTCAAGGCGATCCAGGACGGCAAGCAGGTCGCCATGCTCGTCCCCACGACACTGCTGGTCAAGCAGCACATCGAGACGTTCACGGAGCGCTTCGCCGGCTTCCCGGTGAAGGTGCAGCCGCTGTCGCGCTTCCAGACCGACAAGCAGGCGCGCGACACGCTCGCCGGGATCACCGACGGCACCGTCGACATGGTCATCGGCACGCACCGGATCCTCACCGAGAAGGTGCTCTTCAAAGACCTCGGACTGCTCATCATCGACGAGGAGCAGCGCTTCGGCGTCGAGCACAAGGACGCCCTGAAGAAGCTGAAGACCAACGTCGACATCCTGGCCATGAGTGCCACGCCGATCCCGCGCACACTCGAGATGGCGGTGACCGGCATCCGCGAGATGTCCACGCTGCAGACCCCGCCCGAGGATCGGCATCCGATCCTCTCGTTCGTCGGTCCGCGCAACGACAAGCAGATCGCCGCGGCGATCCGGCGCGAGCTGCTGCGCGAGGGTCAGATCTTCTACGTCCACAACCGGGTGTCGTCGATCCAGGGCGTGGCCGCCCATCTCGCGGAGCTGGTGCCGGAAGCCAGGATCGCCGTCGCGCACGGCCAGATGGGCGAGAACGCGCTGGAGCATGTCGTCGACGACTTCTGGGAGCGCCGCGCCGATGTGCTCGTCTGCACGACGATCGTCGAGACCGGTCTCGATATCTCCAACGCGAACACGATCATCATCGACCGCGCCGACAAGTACGGGCTCTCGCAGCTGCACCAGCTGCGCGGCCGCGTGGGTCGCGCCCGCGAGCGCGCCTATGCGTACTTCCTCTACGACGAGTTCAAGCCGATCTCCGAGCTCGCCGCCGACCGCCTCGAGACGATCGCCGTGAACAACGACCTGGGCAGCGGCATGCAGGTGGCGTTGAAGGACCTCGAGCTGCGTGGCGCGGGCAATCTGCTCGGCGCGGAGCAGGCCGGGCACATCGCCGGGGTCGGCTTCGACCTGTACCTGCGCATGATCGGCGAGGCGGTGTCGGCGTTCCGCGGCGACGAGACCGAGGAGCAGACCGAACTGCGCCTCGAGCTGCCGGTGCAGGCGCGCATCCCCGAGGACTACATCGACAGCGAGCGGCTGCGCCTCGAGGCATACCAGAAGCTCTCCGCCGCGGCAGCCCTCACCGCCAAGGACGACGCGCTCGACCTGGTCATCGAGGAGCTGCACGATCGCTACGGCGAGCCGCCCGCAGAGGTCGATGGCCTCCTCGCCGTGGCGCGGCTGCGCCGGCGCGCCGCGCAGGCGGGGCTGTCCGATGTCGTGGCGATGGGCCCGAACCTGCGGATCGCGCCCGCGCACCTGCCCGACTCGCGCCGAGTGCGCCTGCAGCGGCTGTACCCGACGGCGAAGCTGCTCGCCGGCGGGGACGCGCTGGTTGTGCCGATGCCCCGGCCCGGGGGCGAAGCCCTGGCCGACGCGGAGCTCGTCGCGTGGGTCGCGCAGCTGGTCGGTCAGCTGTGGCCGGCCGAGGTTCCCGCGCAGGCTCAGGCCGACGCCTGAGCCCKCGCAGTTGGAGCGTCGGTCAGATGACGCCCTGGGCGAGCATCGCGTGCGCGACGCGCTCGAACCCGGCTGAGTTCGCACCCACGACGTAGTCGCCGGGGCGGCCGTAGCGCTCGGCGGCCTCGAAAGCGGAGTCGTGCACGCCCTGCATGATCGACCGCAGCTTCGCCTCGCTGTCGGCGAAGCTCCAGCGCTGGCGCGCCGCGTTCTGGCTCATCTCGAGGGCTGAGGTGGCGACACCGCCCGCATTCGCCGCCTTGCCCGGTCCGAACAGCACACCGGCACCCTGGAACGCGGCGACCGCGTCCGGAGTCGAGGGCATGTTGGCGCCCTCGGCGACGGCGCGCACGCCGTTGGCGATGAGCGCGCGGGCATCGCTCCCGTCGAGCTCGTTCTGCGTCGCTGAGGGGATCGCGATGTCGACCGGCACCTCCCAGGGACGTGCGCCCTCGACGAAGCGCGCGCTGGAGCGCTGGGCGGCGTACGCCGAGATCCGAGTGCGGTCGACCTCCTTCACCTGGCGCAGCAGGGCGAGGTCGATGCCGGCGTCGTCGACGACGTAGCCGGAGGAGTCGGATGCCGTGACCGGCGTCGCGCCGAGCTGGTAGGCCTTGTCGATCGCATAGATCGCGACGTTGCCCGAACCGGAGACCCCGACGCGCTTGCCTTCGAGGGATTCGCCATGCACGGCGAGCATCTCCTGCGCGAAGTACACCGCACCATAGCCGGTCGCCTCGGTGCGCACCTCGGCGCCGCCCCACTGCACGCCCTTGCCGGTGAACATGCCCGACTCGTGCCGGTTGGTGATCTTGCGGTACTGGCCGAACAGGTAGCCGATCTCGCGCGCGCCCACGCCGATATCGCCCGCGGGCACGTCGGTGTGCTCACCCAGGTGCCGGTAGAGCTCGTTCATGAACGACTGGCAGAACCGCATGATCTCGGCATCCGATCGACCGTGCGGATCGAAGTCGCTGCCGCCCTTGGCGCCGCCGATGCCCTGGCCGGTCAGCGCGTTCTTGAAGATCTGCTCGAAGCCGAGGAACTTGATGATGGAGAGGTTGACCGACGGGTGGAAGCGCAGCCCGCCCTTGTAGGGGCCGAGCACCGAGGAGAACTGCACGCGGAAGCCGCGGTTGACCTGCAGCCGCCCGGCGTCGTCGACCCACGGCACGCGGAAGATGATCTGACGCTCCGGCTCGACGAGCCGCTCCAGGATGCCGTTCTCGACGAACTGCGGGTGCGCCTCGAGCACGGGTGCGATCGACTCGAGCACCTCGTGGACGGCCTGCAGGAATTCCGGCTCGTCGGGATTGCGCGTCACAACGGTGTCGAACACGTCGCGCACGATGGGAGGGGTGTCAAGGAGGGGGAGCGACATGGTGGAGCCTTCGAACAGGTGAGGGGAGCTGCCCGCGGGAAAGGGCATCGTCAAGCCTAATCACGCGGCGGCTGTGTCCCGACCACGTGACAGCCTTCCTGCGGCGGTGCCGAGCGCTACGCTGGCGCTGACCGAGGAGGTTGCGTGCAGTTCGAGCATCTCGGGGCCAGCCCCCGCATCCATCCCGACGCGGTAGTGGCCGCCACCGCCGTCATCAGCGGCGATGTGACCATCGGCGCAGACTGCCAGGTGCTTCATGGCGCCGTGATCACGGCCGAAGGCGGCGCGGTCACCCTCGGCGAGAACGTCATCGTCATGGAGAACGCGCTGATTCGGGCGACCTCGGCCAATCCCGTGCACATCGGCGACCATGTGCTGGTCGGACCGATGGCGAGCATCTCGGGCGCGACGATCGGCGACGAGGTGTTTCTGGCCACCGGCACGCGGATCTTCAACGGCGCCCGGATCGGCGACCGATGCGAGGTCCGCATCAACGCCGTCGTGCACCTGCGCACCGTGCTGCCGCCCGAGACGGTGGTGCCGATCGGGTGGGTCGCGGTCGGCACGCCGGTGCAGATCCTCCCCCCAGAGCGCCACGAAGAGATCTGGGCGGCGCAGCGCGAACTGGACTTCCCCGGCTACGTGTTCGGTCTCGACCGCGAGACGCCCGACCTCATGGTGCAGCTCACCGAGCGCTACGGCCGCGGGCTCGCCCGGCACGCCGACGACCGCCAGGTGGAGTGAGCGGATGCCGCGTCCGCGGCACCCTCGTCACCCGGTGTTCTGCAGGCCGGCCGCCACACCGCTCACCGAGAGCAGCAGCAGGCGCTGCAGCTCCGGGTCGACGGGGGCACCAGCCGCCGCATTGTCGCGAAGTGCCCGGAGCGCCCGCAGCTGGAGCAGGGACAGCGCGTCGACGTAGGGGCTGCGCAGCTTCACCGCACGCTGCAGCACAGGCTTGTTCTGCAGGAGCTGCCCGCCCCCGGCGATGCGGATGACCCAAGACCTCGTGAGGTCGAGCTCCTCCATCACGAGCGCGGCGAGATCATCGCGATCGCCCAGCCCGAGATAGCCTCGCGCGATGCGGCTGTCGGATTTTGCGAGGCTCATCGCGACGTTGTCGATGAGCGTGCGGAACAGCGGCCACTCGTCATACGCCCGACGCAGGAGCGCCTCGTCGCCGACAGCGTCCAGGCCCGAGCCGAGCCCGAACCAGCCCGCGAGGTTGATGCGCGCCTGGCTCCAGGCGAAGACCCACGGGATGGCGCGAAGATCCTCGAGCGATTCGACGGACAGTCCTCGTCGTGCCGGGCGGGAGCCGAGGGCGAGCAGCCCGACCTCCTCCATCGGCGTGACCTGCGCGAACCATGGCGCGAAGCCCGGTGCCTTCACGAGGGCGAAGAAGCGGTCGCGGGACGCGGCATCCATCTTCGCCGCAGCCTCGGCGTAGCGCTCCGCCGCGGCGCGGTTGCGCCGCTCGATCGACGGCGACGAGGCGAGCAGCACAGCGGCGGCCACCTGGTCGATGTGCCGCATCGCGATGGCCGGGTCGCCGTAGCGAGCGAAGATGACCTCGCCCTGCTCGGTGAGCTTGAACCGGCCGTCCACCGAGTGCGGTGGCTGACCGAGGATCGCGGTGTTGGCAGGCCCCCCGCCACGGCCGAGCGCTCCGCCGCGCCCGTGGAACAGGGTGAGCTCGATGCCGCTCGCCTGCGCCCACGCCGAGATCGCGGCCTGGGCTTCGTAGAGGGCCAGGGTCGCGGCGACCGGCCCCACGTCCTTCGACGAGTCGGAGTACCCGAGCATGACCTCGAGACGGCGGCCGGTGACGGCCAGGCGCGCCTTGAAGTCGGGATGCTCGACGATCTCGGCGAGGATCTGCGGCGCGGCCTGCAGGTCGGCGAACGTCTCGAACAGCGGAATGACGTCGAGCACCGGCGTCCCGCTCGAGTCCTTCGCGTACTCGGCGAGGCGGTAGACGTTGGCGAGGTCTTCGGCGGACCGGGTGAACGACACGATGTAGCGGCCGGCGGCGTTCGGGCCGAGCCTGCTCTGGATGGACGAGATCGTGCGGAAGACCTCGAGCACCTCTTCGGTCTGCGCGCTGAGCGCAACGCCCGCGGACAGCTCCTCGAGCGATTTCGCGTGCACTGCCGAGTGCTGGCGCACCTCGAGTTCGGCGAGGTGGAACCCGAAGGTCTCGACCTGCCAGATGAGCTGCTGCAGGTGGCCGTAGGCCTGCCGCGGGGCTCCGGCCAGGTGCAGCGACTCCTGGATGATCCGCAGGTCCGCGAGGAGCTGCTCCGGGTCACGGTAGGACAGGTCCGCGTCGCCGCCACCGGACGCGGCGATGCGCCGGGCGATGAGCAGCAGCGTGCGCCGGTGCGGCTCGCCCGGCGACCGCTTCGCGATGTCGACGGCGGCTTCCTCATCGTTCGTCGCGAGCCGCTGGAGCAGCGCCTGCAGCGCCGCGCTCGGCGGCGTGGTGACCTCATCCAGCGTCAGGGTTCGGCCGATGCGGTTCGCGGCGCGCTCCAGTCCCAGCAGGACGTGCTGACTCGCGATCTTCGCGGCCTTGCGGGTGACGGATGCCGTCACGAACGGGTTTCCGTCGCGGTCGCCGCCGAC
The DNA here is from genome assembly GCF_054049175.1 of Microbacterium sp. P5_E9. Taxonomy (NCBI): domain Bacteria; kingdom Bacillati; phylum Actinomycetota; class Actinomycetes; order Micrococcales; family Microbacteriaceae; genus Microbacterium; species Microbacterium sp. P5_E9. Next base: position 40,272 of record NZ_JBFUMV010000018.1, read on the forward strand.
CCACGAGCCGACACGGACGAAGGGCTTGACGATCGGCGCCCGCGAGCCCGCGGCGGGCCCCTGCAGGGCGTCGTCGACGCGGCGGTAGACATGCGGGACCGCGGTGAAGAGGGTCTCGTCGAAGACCTCCATGATGGATCGCACCTCGTCGGTGGGCGAGGGCTTCTCCGCGCGCAGCGGCGCGGTGCGCCACAGCGTGTCGATCTCCTCGATCATGCGACGCTCGGCCCGTCGCTCGTCGGCGCCGTTGCGCAGCATGATGTCGTGCTCGTCGAGCAGCGCGGTCAGCCGGCGGATGCTGCGGGAGATCGCACTGCGGCGCGCCTCGGTGGGGTGCGCGGTGAACACGGGGTGGAACCGCAGCGCCTGCAGGCGTGCGAGCGCCGTGTCGTCGCCGACCTCGGCGGCGAGGTGCACGAACGCGGCGGCGACCGAGTCGGTCGCATCCTCCCGATCGGGGCGCCCGTCGCGCTCCCGGAGGATCCGCACCCGCTGGTGCTCCTCGATGAGGTTCATGAGGTGGAAGTAGACGGTGAACGCCCGGGCGACCTCGTCGGCGCGCTGGATGCTGAACGAGTCGGCGATCACCGCGGCGCGCTCGAACGCCTCCGCGGTCTCGTCGGTGTACGCCTGGATGGTCGCGGCGCGCAGGCGCTCCACGTCGTCGAACAGACCGGGGGAGCCGCTCTCGCGGAGCACACGACCGAGCAGCGCACCCAGCATCCGCACATCCGCGCGCATCCGCTCGGGGATCTCCTGGCCTGCTTCATAACGTCCGACCAGGTCGATCGCTTCGGTCTTGGTGAGCTCACGCATGCCTCAACGCTATCGCCGCGTTGTTTCGTCGAAATCACAGCAGCGACCGGCCCCCGCTAGCATGGGGCGGCCGGAGGTGCTGTGAAACTGCTGCGTTCTGCCCGATTCCCCGCGCTGCTGCTGCTGCTTGCCGCCGCGGCGGGGCTCATCGTGGCCAATTCCCCGGCAGGCCCCGCCGTGCTCGAGTTCTTCCACCACCACCTGGCCATCCCGGGGACCGAGATCGACCTCTCGCTCTCGCACTGGGTCTCGGACGGGCTGCTGGCATTCTTCTTCTTCTCCGTCTCGGTGGAGCTGCAGTACGAGCTCACCCGGGGAGAGCTGCGCAGCGCGCGGCGGGCGCTGCAGCCGGCGATCGGCGCGGCGGGCGGGGTGATCGTGCCGGTCCTGATCTACCTCGCATTCACCGCGGGCACCGGCTACGAGCACGGCTGGCCGATCCCGACGGCGACCGACATCGCGTTCGCCCTGGGAGTGCTGGCCGTGTTCGGGCGTGGCCTCCCGCCCGCGATCCGGGTGTTCCTCCTCGCCCTCGCGATCCTGGACGACATCGTCGGCATCGTGCTGATCGCGGTGCTCTTCGCGACCGACCTCAACTACCTCGCGCTCGCGCTGGCATTCCTGTGCGTCATCGCCTTCGCTGTGCTGAGCCGGATGCTGCACACCCGCGCCCAGGCCGTGGTCGTGATCGCCCTGATCGTGCTCGCGATCGCCACGTGGGTGCTCGTGCTGCTCTCCGGGGTGCACGCGACGATCGCCGGTGTGCTCCTCGGCCTGGCCATGGCGCAGACCCCCGCGCTGGTCACCCGTCACGCGCTGGAGCCCTGGATCAACGCGATCATCCTGCCGATCTTCGCGTTCACCGCCGCCCTGGTGCCGATCCCGTCGGCAGGGAGCGGCCTCTCGCCGGTCTTCTGGGGCATCGTGTTCGCCCTGCCGGCCGGCAAGCTCGTCGGCATCGCCGGTGCGGGCTGGCTCGGCCAGAAGCTGTTCGGCGGCGGCGATCATCCGAAACTGCCGCTCGGCGATCTGCTCGCCGTCGGCGCTCTCGGCGGCATCGGCTTCACCGTCTCGCTGCTCCTCTCCGACCTTGCGTTCGAGGGCACGCCCGAGATCCGGGACGAGGCGATCCTCGGCGTGGTCAGCGGCTCCCTCATCGCCGCCGTGCTGGCCGCGCTCATCGTCACCTGGCGCCGCCGCCACCATCGCATCGCCGGCACCCTCGTGGCGGAGACCGAGGAGGTGCACGCATGACCGATCCGCTCCGCGAGGCGGCGGACACGATGCGCGCCGTGCGCGACCGCTGCGTGTGGACGCAGCAGATCGACCATCGCTCTCTCGTGCCGTATCTCATCGAAGAGAGCGCCGAGCTCATCGACGCGGTCGAGGAGGGCACGCGCGAAGATCTCCGCGAAGAGCTCGGCGATCTGCTCTGGCAGGTGCTGTTCCACGCCGAGATCGCCTCCCGCGACGGCGAGGCGCCGTTCGGCATCGACGACGTCGCCCGCGGGCTGACCGAGAAGATGGTGCGGAGGCATCCGCACGTCTTCGGCGACGCGGTCGCGACGACACCCGAAGAGGTGCTCGTGCACTGGAACGCGGCGAAGGCCGCCGAGAAGCGCGCCCGCACGAGCGTGCTCGACGGCGTATCGGAGCGGATGCCGTCGCTCGCGCTGGCCCAGAAGCTGCTGGCCAAGGCGGCCCAGGTGGGGGTCGCGGCACCCCCGGCCACTGCGCCCGCCACCGAGGCGGAGCTGGGCGACGCCCTCCTCGCCCTGGTCGCCACTGCCCGCGCGAACGGATGGGATGCGGAGCGCGCGCTGCGCGCGCGGCTCCGGTCCCTGGGGGCTGAGATCAGGGATGCCGAGGCCGACCTGAAAGAATAGGTCTGTGGCATCCGTCAATCCGCCGCGCGGCATGCGCGACTTCCTTCCCGCTGACAAGACCAGGCGCGAGCGCGTGCTCGCCGTCATCCGCGAGCGCTATCGCGCGCACGGGTTCGATGAGATCGAGACGCCGGTCATGGAGGAGTTCGGCCGCCTGCACGCCGGCATCGGCGGCGACAACGAGAAGCTCGCCTACAACGTGCTCAAGCGTGGGCTCGACGCCGATGCGATCCGCGCCGCGGCCGACGACCCCGCCGAACTCGCCGATCTGGGGCTGCGCTACGACCTGACGGTGCCGCTCGCGCGCTTCTACGCGAGCCACCGCGGCGAGCTGCCGACCGTGTTCCGCGCGATCCAGATCGCCCCGGTGTGGCGCGCCGAGCGCCCGCAGAAGGGTCGGTATCGCCAGTTCATGCAGTGCGACATCGACATCATCGGGGATGCCTCATCCCGCGCCGAGGCGGAGCTCATCGTGGCGACGCTCGACGCGGTCGATGCGCTCGGCCTCACCGGCGCGACAGTGCGCATCAACGACCGTCGCCTGCTCGAGTGGATGCTGGCGAGCTTCGGCTTCACCGCAGACGAGCTGCCTGGCGTGCTCATCACGATCGACAAGCTCGACAAGATCGGCCCGTCCGGGGTGACCGCCGAGCTCGCCGAGCGCGGCGCGACACCGGCCGCGGTCGAGGCGTTCGGGGCCTTCCTGGTGCGTCCGATGACTCTGGAGTACAACCCGTTCGGCGAGCGGCAGATCCGCAAGCTGCTGCCCGATGGCGCTCCCGACGAGGTCGTCGCGGCCCTGACCGGCATCGGCGAGGCGGTCGCAGCAGCCCGTGCTTCGACAGGCTCAGCAACCTCGTTCGTCGACATCCCGCTCGTCTTCGACCCCTTCCTCGTGCGCGGCATGGGCTACTACACCGGCACGATCTTCGAACTCGCGCACCCCTCGGTCGACTACTCGCTCGGCGGCGGCGGACGCTACGACGGCATGATCGGGCGCTTCCTGGGTCAGGACGCACCCGCGGTCGGCTTCTCGATCGGGTTCGAGCGGATCGTCGATCTCGTCGACGAGACGACGGATGCCGCGGCCCCCACGGTGGTGCTGGTCCACGATCGCGACGTCGCGTATGGCGAGCTCCTCGCGCTTAAGGCGGCGCTGATCGCCGAAGGCTCGCGGGTGCGGCTCGAGCAACGCACCAAGAACCTCAAGGCGCTGCTGGAGCGCGCGGCATCCGACGGCTACACCGCCTTCGCGACGGTCTCCTCAGGGGCGACCCGGGACTCGCTCGAGATCAAGCCGCTCACGTAGCCGAGGAGTCCAGGGCGGCGGGGCCGCGCACCGAAGTGTTCTAGTTGTTATAGAATAGTCGCATGCTGCTGCGACTCGACCCTGCGAGCGACGTCCCGCTGTTCGCCCAGGTGGCGACGTCGGTGCGGGCGGATGCCGCAGCCGGGCGGCTGAAGCCGGGTGACCGGCTGCCTTCGGCCCGCGACGTCGCCGGCGCGCTCGGCGTCAACCTGCACACTGTCCTGCGCGCGTACCAGGAGCTGCGCGACGAAGGTCTCGTCGACATGCGACGGGGGCGAGGCGCGGTCGTGACGGATGCCGCGGCGCCGCTCGCGCACCTGCGCGACGACGTCATCGCGCTCACCGAGCGCGCCCGTGCCCTCGGCTTGTCGCCCGACATGCTCGCCGCCCTCGTGAAAGAGACCGCTCGTGACCGCTGATCAGCTCCACGCCCTCGCCATCCGGCGCTTCATCCTGGTCGCGATCGCGATTCCGATCGGGATCGTCGCCATCGGCGTCGTGGTGCAGCTGCTCACCCTGCCGCAGGTTCCGTCGACGATCGCGGTGCACTGGGATGCGACCGGTCAGCCGAATCGGTACGCCGCGGCCTGGACGCAGCCGCTCTGGACGATCGTGTTCGGCGTCGGCGTCTCGCTGCTCATCGGCTTCGCGACGCTGCCGGGGCTCCGCCGTGGCGATCGCGGCGCGACCTACCGCCTCATGGGTGCGATCTCGGCCGCGACGGCGGCGTTCGTGACGTTGGCGTTCACCTGGACCTTCGTGATGCAGGCGGGTGAAGCCGGTGCTGCGAGTGCGCTTTCGGTGTGGCCGGCGCTGCTCGCGGCGTTCCTGGCATCCGTCGCCGTCGGTGTGATCGCGTGGTTCCTCCAGCCCGCCGAGGAGCGGATGCCGCGCACCCCCGCGGCGGCGAAGCCCCTGGCGCTCGCGCCCGGTGAGCGGGTCGTGTGGCTGCGGACCGCGAGCATGGCCCCGGCCGCCGCGATCTCGCTCGTCCTCGCTGTCGTCGCGGTCGCCGTGTCGGCGTTCGCGGCCTGGCTCGCCGGGGCCTCGGACGAGGTCGTGCTGCTGCTTGCGGGCATCGCGATCGTCCTGGTGATCGTCGTCGCAGCGACCGTCGCGTTCCATGTCCGCGTCGACGACACGGGTTTCACTGTGCGCTCGGTGCTCGGCATCCCGCGCTTCCGTGTGCCGCTGGCGGAGGTCGCCACGGCCGCGCGGGTCGACGTCAACCCGGTGGGGGAGTTCGGCGGCTGGGGGATGCGCCTCGGCGCCGACCGGCGGTTCGGCATCATCCTGCGCGCCGGCGAGGCCATCGAGGTCGCCCGGTCGAACGGCAGGCGCCTCGTCGTGACCGTCGATGACGCCGGCACCGGAGCCGGGCTGCTCGAGGCCCTGACGGCGCGAGCGGCCGCCGCCCGCTCTTGACGGAGCCTGCCGGCCGGGGTTGGCTGAGGCCATGGCCGACCCCACCCCCGACACCTGGCGTCTCGTCGACGCCTATCTGACCGCGACCCTCGTCGGCCACGACGCCGACCTCGACGCCGCCGTCGCCGACCAGAACGCGGCGGGGCTCCCGCCGATCGAGGTCGCGCCGGTCAATGGCAAGCTGCTCCACCTGCTGACGCGCATGAGCGGCGCCCGGCGGGTGCTCGAGATCGGCACCCTCGGCGCGTACTCCACGATCTGGCTCGCCCGGGGGCTCCCCGAGGACGGCCGGGTCGTCACGATCGAGGTGGAGCCGCACAACGCCGCGATCGCCCGCGCGAATCTCGACCGGGCGGGGGTCGGCCACAAAGTCGAGATCCTGCTCGGGCGCGCCGCCGACATCCTGCCCACGCTGGAGGGCGAGGAGCCCTTCGATCTCGTCTTCATCGACGCCGACAAGGAGTCGGGCACGATCTACCTCGACTGGGCGGCCCGCCTCGGCCGATCGGGCACCGTCGTGGTCGTCGACAACGTCGGCAGGGGCGGCCGGGTCGCCGATCCCGCGACGATGGATCCGCAGGTGATCGGCACCCAGCGCGCGCTCGAGCTGCTCGGCCGCGATCCGCGCTTCGATGCGACCGCGCTGCAGACGCTCGACGCGAAGGGCTGGGACGGCGTCGCCATCGCGCTCATCGTCTAGCACTCTCCGCGGCGAGGAGGCCATGCGGTCCAGGCATCCCCATCACTAGAGTGGAATGCGGACCGACGACGCTCCGCGATCCAGCCCTCCACGAACCTAGGAGTTCTTCCGTGGCACTTATCGAGGCAGTCAACGCGCGAGAGATTCTCGACTCGCGCGGCAACCCGACCGTCGAAGTGGAGGTGCTGCTCGACGACGGGATCGTCCAGCGCGCAGCCGTCCCTTCCGGCGCGTCCACCGGCGCATTCGAGGCCTATGAGCTTCGCGACGGCGACAAGTCGCGCTACGGCGGAAAGGGCGTCCTCAAGGCCGTCGCCGCCGTCGTCGACGAGCTCGGCCCCGCACTCGAGGGGGTCGAGGCGAGCGAGCAGCGCATCGTCGACGAGATCCTCATCGAGACCGACGGCACCGAGAACAAGTCCCGCAGCGGTGCCAACGCGATCCTGGGCGTCAGCCTTGCCGTCGCCAAGGCCGCAGCCGACAGCGCCGACCTGCCGCTGTTCCGCTACCTCGGTGGCCCGAACGCGCACGTCCTGCCCATTCCGCTGTTCAACGTCATCAACGGCGGGTCGCACGCCGACAACGGCATCGACTGCCAGGAGTTCTTCCTCGCGCCCCTCGGCGCGTCGAGCTTCGCCGAGGCGCTGCGCTGGGGTGCGGAGACGTACCACGTGCTGCACAGCGAGCTGAAGGCCGCGGGATACGCCACCGGCCTCGGCGACGAGGGTGGTTTCGCGCCCGATCTGAAGAGCAACCGCGAGGGCCTCGACTTCCTCGTCAAGGCGATCGAGAAGGCCGGCTTCACCGTCGGCACCGACATCGCGCTCGGCATGGATGTCGCCGCGACGGAGTTCTTCCGCAACGGCGCCTACCACTTCGAGGGCAAGGACTGGAGCGCCGAGGCGCTCACCGACTACTACGTCGAGCTCGTCGACGCCTACCCGATCGTCACGATCGAGGATGCGCTCGCCGAAGACGACTGGGACGCGTGGAAGGCGCTCACCGAGAAGCTCGGCACGAAGACCCAGCTGGTCGGCGACGACCTGTTCGTGACGAACCCGATCCGGCTGAAGAAGGGCATCGACCTCGGCATCGCCAACTCGCTGCTGGTCAAGGTCAACCAGATCGGCACGCTGTCGGAGACCCTCGACGCCGTCGAGATGGCGCACCGTGCCGGCTACACGTCGATGTTCTCGCACCGTTCAGGCGAGACCGAGGACACCACGATCGCCGACCTCGTGGTCGCCACGAACGCGGGTCAGATCAAGAGCGGCGCGCCCGCTCGAAGCGAGCGCGTGGCGAAATACAATCAGCTTCTGCGTATCGAGGAAGAGCTGGGCGATGCGGCGGAGTTCATCGGCCGCGCGGCCTTCCCGCGGTTCAAGGGCTGACGCCCACCAGACGTGAATGAGAGGGGGAGCCGTGAGTGCGAAGGCGGCTCCCCCTTCTCGTGCCCGCCAGGCGCCGCGCGAGCGCCGGCCGGTCGATGTCCGCGCGTGGCTCGGCGGCATCCGCCTCTCCGGGTTCATGGTGATCATGATGGGGCTCGTCGTCCTCGCGGCCTTCGTCCTGGTCCCGACCATCGGCACCTATGTCGACCAGCGGCAGCGGATCGCCGCGCTCGCGATCGCGGTCTCGGTCAGCGAGGACGAGGTCGCCGATCTGAAGGCCCAGCGCGAACGATGGCGCGACCCGGCCTACATCACGACGCAGGCGCGCGAGCGGCTGTACTACGTCAAGCCCGGTGAGGTCGTCTATCTCGTCGACAACGACCTCACTGCGGCGGAGGTGCCGCAGGAGACCGACGCCGTGAGCGACGCGGTCGGGCAGACGCGCACGGATTGGATGTCGCAGCTGGTCCGCTCGGTCACAGAGGCGGGCCTGTCCCAGACCGCGACCACCACGCCGGTCATCGGAGTGCCAGACCCCACGCCTTCCGCCACGTCCACGGGCGACGGCTGATCCAGCGGCGTCCCAGCCGACGGCGCTACCGTGGAGGCGTGACCACGCCGCCCTTCCCGCCCGTCGCCGAGGCCGACCTCGAGGTTCTGCGCGCCCAGCTCGGGCGCCCCGCCCGCGGTGTCGTCGGGATCGCCGCGCGCTGCGTCTGCGGCAACCCGACAGTTGCGGCGACCCTCCCGCGCCTTCCGGACGGCACCCCGTTCCCCACCTTCTACTACCTGACCCATCCGGCCGCGACGGCGGCGATGTCGACTCTCGAAGCCGGTCAGGTGATGCGCACGCTCTCCGATGAGCTCGCGGATGAAGACGTCGCCGCCGCCTACGGCCGCGCGCATCTGGCCTACATCGCCGATCGGGATCAGTTCGGCGACGTCGAGGAGATCGAGGGGATCTCCGCCGGCGGCATGCCGACCCGCGTGAAGTGCCTGCACGCGCTCGCCGCGCACGCCCTCGCCGCCGGACCGGGCGTCAACCCGATCGGCGATCGCGCGCTCGCGCTGTCGACCTGGTCACCGGCGCGCTGCGCCTGCGCACAGCCGGGGAACGCGGGGTGACGCGCAGCTCACGTCTGGCCGCGGCCGGACGGATCGTCGCGATCGCGGCGCTGCTGGGTGCGCTCGTCGGTGCGCCGGCAGCGGCTGTGGCTGCTGAGGTCGACCCGGAGGGCGACCCGGTGCGAGCCGCCGAGTACTGGCTCGACGAATACGGCATCCGCACCGCCTGGACGACGACGAAGGGCGCGGGAGTGCGCATCGCCGTGATCGACACCGGCATCGGGCGCGTGCCCGAGCTCGACTCCGCGGTGGTGGGAGGCACGGATGTCTCGGGTCAGGGGTCCTCCGATGGCCGGACGGCGGTCGGCGCGGTGGACGGCAACCACGGCAGCTGGGTGGCCTCGCTCGCGGCGGCGCGGGGCACCAGCCCGGACACCGGGATGATCGGCGTCGCGCCGGAGGCCGAGCTGCTCTCGATCTCGGTCGCCTTCGGCTCCTCGGCATCCGTCCCGTTCGCTGAGCAGATCGCGCAGGCGATGCACTGGGCCGTCGATCACGGCGCCGACGTCATCAACCTGTCGCTCACCACGAACACGCCGGCCTGGGATGAGAGCTGGGACGACGCGTTCCTCTACGCCTTCGACCACGACGTCGTCGTGGTCGTCGCCGCGGGCAACCGGGGGAGCGGCACCACGCGCGTCGGCGCCCCCGCCACCATCCCCGGCGTGCTGACCGTCGCCGGGGTCGACCCGCAGGGCAAGGCGAGTCTCGAGGCCTCCACGCAGGGGATTACCATCGGCGTCTCCGCGCCGAGCGAGAACCTCGTCGGCGTCTCGGCGGACGGGAGTCTCGTGCTCTGGGACGGCACCAGCGGCGCCGCGCCGATCGTGGCCGGCATCGCGGCCCTCGTGCGGTCCGCGCATCCGGACCTGGATGCGGCGAATGTCATCAACCGCATCATCCGCACGGCGCATCCCGCGGCCGACGAGACTGCGGTGCCCGATCCGCTGTACGGCTACGGACTGGTGGATGCCGGTGCCGCCGTCGGTGCGAGCGTTCCGCTGGTCACGGCCAACCCGATGGGCAGTCTCGAGGACTGGATCCGCACCTATCGACGGGCCGACGCGGCCCCGGTGCCGCAGCCTCAGGCGGGTCCGGTGAAGATCGATCAGCTCCCTACGGTGGAGACGGTGACGCGTGCGGCTTCCCCGCTCCTGCCGACGGTGAACACGCTCCTGTACGGCACGCTTCCAGCGTCCGGGGCGACCGTCACCGCTATACTGGTAGCGCTCGGTATCACCGCTGCTGTCCGACGCATCCGAATGGCGCGCTCTTCCCGCACGCCGAGCCGCTGATCTCCGAGGAGTTCCTCTCACCGTGTCCCGCACCGCGAACAGCACTGTGCCCAAGATCCTCATCGTCGGTGGAGGCTACGCCGGCTTCTACACCGCCTGGAAGCTCGAGAAGCACCTCCGCAAGGGCGAGGCAGAGGTCATGGTCGTCGACCCCCTGCCGTACATGACCTACCAGCCGTTCCTCCCCGAGGTGGCTGCCGGATCGATCGAGGCCCGCCACTCGGTGGTTGCGCTGCGCCGCCACCTCAAGCGGACGACGGTCATCGCCGCGAAGGTCACCGGCATCAACCACGCGAACCGCGTGGCGACCATCACCCCCGAGCGGGGCGAGCCGTGGGAGCAGTCCTACGACCAGATCGTCGTCACCGCCGGTGCCGTGTCGCGCACGTTCCCGATCCCGGGCATCGCCGACAACGCGATCGGGCTCAAGACCATCGAAGAGGCCGTCGCGATCCGCGACCGCCTCATGTCGAACTTCGACCTCGCGTCGACCCTTCCGGCTGGTCCGGAGCGCGACCGCCTGCTGACGGTCGTCGTGGTCGGTGGCGGGTTCGCCGGTATCGAGGTGTTCGCCGAGCTCCGCTCGCTGGCCTCGTCGCTGGTGAAGGACTACCCGCAGCTCACGTTCGACGACACGCACTTCCACCTCATCGAGGCGATGAGCCGCATCATGCCCGAGGTGTCGCTGAAGACCAGCGAGTGGGTGCTCGCCAACCTCGCCAAGCGCGGCGCGTACGTGCACCTCGAGACGCAGGTCACCGGCGCCGTGGACGGCAACATCGAGCTGTCGACCGGTGAGGTGCTCCCGAGCGATCTCATCATCTGGACGGCCGGCGTCATGGCCAACCCCACGGTGGTGCGCGGCGGCGACCTTCCGGTCGAGGAGCGCGGTCGCATCCGCACCCGCCCCGACCTGCGCGTCGGCACCGACGAGGAGATCGTCGAGGGTGCGTGGGCTGCCGGAGACGTCTCCGCCGTCCCCGACCTGTCCGGCGGCGGCGTCGGCGGCTACTGCGTGCCCAACGCGCAGCACGCGGTGCGCCAGGCCAAGCTGCTCGCGCGCAACCTCGTGGCCGTCCTGCGGGGCGAGCTGCCTCGCGAGTACCACCACAAGAACCTCGGCGCGGTCGCTGGTCTGGGCCTCGGCATCGGCGTCTTCCAGTCCGGCAAGTTCGCGCTCAAGGGTCTTCCCGCGTGGGTCGCCCACCGCGGCTATCACGGCATGGCGATGCCCTCGTGGGAGCGCAAGTGGCGCGTGCTGTGGGGCTGGTGGCACAACCTCTGGCTCGGTCGCGACCTCGTGAACCTTCAGACGGTGCAGAGCCCGCGCTACGTCTTCGAGGAGTTCGCGGCGCGTCCGCGTCCTCAGCAGCCCGTGGCGGCGCCGGTTGAGGCGAAGCCCGAGTCCAAGGCCGCAGCGAAGCCCGCAGCGAAGCCCGAGCCCGCGGCGGTCGCCTCGAAGTAGCCCGGGCGGCGCGCCGTCGCCGGTGGGTTCCGCACCGCTATCGTGGCGGCATGGAACCCGTTCGGGCGAACGCCCTCTTCGTGATCGGCACTCGCCCTGAGGCCATCAAGATGATGCCGCTGATCCGGGCGTTCCAGGACAGTCCGCGGGTACGCCCTGTCGTGGTGTCGACCGGTCAGCACGCGGAGCTGGTGGAGGATGTGCTCGCCCTGGCCGGCACACGGCCGGACATCACGCTGACCCTGTCGCCGACCCGACGATCGCTCAACGACCTGTTCGCCGAGGTGATGCTCGGCCTGGAAGGGTTCGTCCGCGAGCGCTTCGGCGAGCCTCGGCCGCCCTCTGAGACGGTCTCCGGCGACGGGTACCCCGGGGCCTGCTTCGTGCACGGCGACACCACGAGCGCCGCGGCATCCGCCCTCGCGGCGTTCCACCTCCGGCTCCCGGTGATCCATGTCGAGGCGGGACTGCGCACCTCCAACACGCTCTCGCCGTTCCCGGAGGAGCTGAACCGGCAGCTGATCAGCCGTATCGCCGCCTGGCACCTGGCGCCCACCACCCAGAACAAGGAGAACCTCGTCCGCGAGGGCATCCCGTTCGGCCGCATCTACGTCACGGGCAACACCGGGATCGACGCCCTGCAGTTCGCCGCCACGCTCGAGGCCCCGTTCGGCGACCCGCAGCTGGACGACCTGGAGACCGATTCGTCCACGCCGCTGATCGTGGTCACCGCCCATCGCCGTGAGAACTGGGGCAAGCCGCTCGCTCGCATCGCCAAGGCGGTGCACCGCCTTGGCGGCCTGTATCCCGCTGTGCGATTCGTCGTGGTGCTGCATCCGAATCCCGCCGTGGCCGCGGTGCTCCATGAGCGCCTCGACGGTGTCGCCAACGTGTCCCTCGTCGGCCCGATGGGCTACACCGCGTTCGCCCGGCTGCTGCGCCGTGCCGCGGTGGTGCTGACCGACTCGGGCGGCATCCAGGAGGAGGCACCCTCCCTCGGGACGCCGGTGCTCGTGCTGCGGGACACGACCGAACGCCAGGAGGGCGTCACGGCCGGAACCCTCGAGCTCGTCGGCACGGAGGTGGAGGTCATCGTAAGCGCCGCGCAGCGGCTGCTGGAGGACCACCGGGAGTATGAGCGTCGACAGCGCCGGACCAATCCCTATGGCGACGGGCGAGCATCCGAGCGGATCGTGGCGGCGACCTTGCACGTGCTGGACAACACACCGCCCCCGTCCCCGTTCGGGCCGGGGTTCGATCGTGCCGACGTGCTCGCCGCGGGCGGCGCAGAAGACCCGATCGAGCGGATCGAGCTCGTCCGGGAGGACGACACTGCCTCGCTCACCCTTCCGATCCCGATCCACCGCGCGTCCGACGGAGCGCGGGAGGGGTGATGGATTTCGTCGGCCAGCTCTACCCCGGGGTCCCCACCTGGGCGCAGGTGCTGTTCACCGTGGCCCTCGTCGTCGCGCTGGGCTCGTTCATCTCGGTCATCACGCTGGTGGTGCTGTCCGCACGATTCCGCAGGCTGCTGCGTCGCGCGGAAGGCGCCGAGGCCGCCGATCCGATCGACGAGAGCGAATTCGTGTGGGTGTTCCTGGTGCCCGCGCTCAATGAGGAGGTGACGATCGCCGACGCCGTCGCGCGCCTCCAGGCCACCCGCGCCGCGCGCTCGATCATCCTCGTCATCGACGACGGCTCGGAGGACGCGACCCCCGAGATTCTCGCCTCGATCGATGATCCGCGCCTGCAGGTCCTCACCCGCAGAGCGCCGGATTCCCGGCAGGGCAAGGCGGCTGCGCTCAACGCGGCGTATCGCGAGCTCGAGACCCTGCTTGCCTCGCCGGAGCTCGCCGGCGTCCCGCGCGACCATGTCGTGGTGGGTGTGATCGACGCGGATGGGCGGCTCGATCCGGACAGTCCCGCGCAGGTCGTCCGGCACTTCGTCCGACCGAACGTCGGGGGAGTGCAGGTCCTGGTGCGGATCTACAACCGCCGCGGATTCCTCACCTGGGCCCAGGATGTCGAATTCACGACGTTCGGCCTGATCTTCCAGGCCGGGCGCGCCTGGTGGGGAACGGCCAACATGGGCGGCAACGGCCAGTTCACCCGATTGAGCGCTCTGGATGCCGTGGCCGACGACCAGGCGGGCGGTCCGTGGCGGGACCGACTCACCGAAGACCAGGATCTGGGCGTCCGCATGATTCAGGCGGGCTGGGCCGGCGAGCAGGACAACGACGCGACGATCGATCAGCAGGGCCTGAACTCGCTCCGCCGCCTGTACCGCCAGCGGGTGCGCTGGGCGCAGGGCAACTGGCAGGCGCTGACCCTCCTGCGCGGCACAGGCCGGGCGCGCACCTCGATCCTCGGTCACATCGATGCCGTCTGGTACCTGCTGACCCCGCCGCTTCAGCTCACGGTCGGCGTCGGGTTCGCGGTGTCGATCATCCTCGATCTGGTCGATGACGTGGGCTACCAGCCGCCCTATCTCCTCACCGCGATCTTCTTCGCCTCGATCGCGTTCGGGCCAGGCCTCGTGGCGCTCATCCTCCGCGGCGGACGATGGTTCTCGGTGTTCACCGCGCTCGTGCTCGTGATCCCCTACACGATCTACTCCTGGATGGTCTTCCCCGTGCTGTTCGTCTCGCTGGTGCGCCAGCTCGCGGGCCGCACGAGCTGGACGAAGACCGCGCGCGAACCGCTTGGCGATGACGTCGCGGATGCCGAAACCGGCGCTGCGCCAGCCGGATAGTGTGAAGGTGCTCCGACGACACCGTGGGACGCCCCCGTAGCCCAACCGGCAGAGGCAAGCGACTTAAAATCGCCGCAGTCTGGGTTCGAATCCCAGCGGGGGCACGCGTCGGGAACACCCAGGCGCGGCCCGTAGGCTTGTCGTGGTGCGCGCCGACGACGGCGCGCCAGAAGGAATATCCCGATGACCCTCGATCTGCTGGCGGCACCCGAATCCGCCCAGAATTCGCCCTGGTCGCACCCCGCGACCTACTGGGGTGCGCTCACCGCAGCCACCGCCGATCTGTCCGGTCCGATCGCGACGCTGAGCATTCCCGCGATGCGCTACAACGCGCTCGACATGGTGGTGCGCTCCGGCGGCGTGCCCATCCGCGTCGCGAGCAAGTCGATCCGCGTGCGCGAGATCATCGATGCGACGCTGGCGCTGCCGGGCTACGCGGGCATCCTCGCGTTCACCCTGCCCGAGGCGCTCTGGCTCGCCGAGACCCACGACGACGTCGTGCTGGGGTACCCGACCGCCGATCGCGCCGCCATCGCCCAGCTGGCGGCCGACGAGCACGCCGCCTCCCGCGTCACCCTCATGGTCGACGACATCGCCCAGCTCGACCTCATCGATGCGATCGTCCCGCCGACGCGGCGCGCCGTGCTGCGCCTCGCGATCGACGCCGACGCGTCCTGGAACGCCCCTGCGCCGCTCGGCCACATCGGCGTGTACCGGTCGCCGGTGCACTCGCCGGCCGAGGTCTCGAACCTCGCCAGGCTCATCGCCGACCGCCCCGGCTTCTCCCTCGTCGGCCTGATGATGTACGAGGCCCAGATCGCCGGACAGCCCGACGCCACCGGCTCAGGCGATTCGATCATGCGCTGGATGAAGGGTCGGTCGGGAAGCGAGCTGCTCGACCGCCGTGCGGCGATCGTGCGCGCGGTGAACGCGATCGCGCCCCTCGAGTTCGTCAACGGCGGCGGCACCGGTTCGCTCGAGTACACGGCATCCGATCGCGCCGTCACCGAGGTGACCGCCGGCAGTGGCCTGCTCGTCGGCCACCTGTTCGACGGCTACCGCGCCTTCGACCCGGCGCCCGCGGCCGCGTTCGCGCTCGAGGTCGTGCGCAAGCCGGCCCGTGACATCGCGACAGTCCTCGGCGGCGGCTGGATCGCCTCCGGGCCCGCGCTCGCCTCCCGTCAGCCTGCACCGGTGTGGCCGCAGGGCCTGGCCATGATGCCGCGCGAAGGCGCCGGCGAAGTGCAGACCCCGCTGCGCGGCGAGGCCGCCCGCGACCTCAAGGTCGGCGACCGCGTGTGGTTCCGGCATGCCAAGAGCGGTGAGCTCTCCGAGCGCGTGGACCGCTTCCACCTCATCGACGGCGATCGGCGCGTCGGCGCGACGCTCACCTACCGCGGTGAAGGGAAGGCCTTCCTGTGACCCGTCCTGGTGGTATGTGGCAGAACTGGGGCCGATCCGAAAGCGTGCGGCCGCAGCGCGTGGAGCGCCCCGACTCCATCGAGGCGGTGCGTCGGTCGGTCCTGTCCGCGCGCGCGAAGGGGCTGCAGGTCAAAGCGGTCGGCGCCGGCCACAGCTTCACCGGGATCGCGGTGGCGCCCGGCGTGCTGCTCGAGCTCGACGACCTGAGCGGTGTCGTGAATGTCGACCGCGAGAGGTCCCGGGTCACGCTCCTCGCCGGGACCCGCCTGCACCAGATCCCCGCGCTCCTTGCGCCGTTCGGCCTGGCCATGCAGAACCTCGGCGACATCGACCGGCAGTCGATCTCCGGCGCCATCTCGACCGGCACGCACGGCACCGGTGCCCGGTTCGGCGGCATCGCGACCCAGGTCGTCGGCGTCACGCTGGTCACGGCAGCCGGTGACCTCCTCGTCGTCGACGAGCACCAGAACACCGAGCTGCTTCCCGCGGTGGTCGTCGGTCTCGGCGCGCTCGGCATCTTGGTCGAGGTAACGATCCAGTGCGTCCCCGCGTTCGTGCTGCACGCCGTCGATCACCCCGAGCCGCTGACCGACGTGCTGGCGACGCTCGACGAGCGCGCGAGCACGCCTGACCACTTCGAGTTCTACTGGTTCCCGCACACCGAGGTCGCCCTCACCAAGGTGAACACCCGGCTGCCCGCCGATGCGCCGCGGCATCCGCTCCCGCGCGTCGGCAAGTGGATCGACGAGGAGCTGCTCTCGAACGGCCTGTACCGCGCRGTCTGCGCGACCGGCACCGCCTTCCCCGGCATCGTGCCCGGCGTCAGCCGGCTCGCGGTCAAGCTCACCGGCAATCGGGAGTACACGGACGCCTCGACCCGCGTGCTCACCCAGAACCGCGACGTCCGCTTCCGCGAGATGGAGTACGCCCTTCCGGCCGAGAACGTGCGCCCCGCCTTCGAGGCGATGCACGCCCTGATCGAAGAGCGCGGCTGGAAGATCTCCTTCCCGGTCGAGGTGCGGTTCGCGGCGCCGGACGACCTGTGGATGTCGACCGCGCACGGACGCGCCTCCGGCTACATCGCGGTGCACCGCTACTGGCGCGAAGATCCCACGGAGTACTTCGAGGCCGTCGAGCAGATCATGCTCTCATTCGGCGGACGCCCGCACTGGGGCAAGATGCACACGCTGGATGCCGCGATCCTCCGGGAGCGCTACCCCCGGTTCGACGACTTCACCGCGCTCCGCGATCGCCTCGACCCCGACCGGATGTTCCAGAATCGGTATCTCGAGCGCGTTCTGGGTGCGTAAGGGCTGAGAGTCCGCCGCACGCTGTGATCCGCGCGCCTGCGCTGGTTAGGATGTGGACATGCTGGAGTGGCTTGTCCCCGTACTGATCATCGTCGCGCTCGTCGTGGTCATCGGGATCTACCTGTGGGCGACCTACAACTCGCTCGTGCAATTGAACGTGCGCGTCGACGAGGCGTGGAGCGACATCACCGTCCAGCTCAAGCGCCGAGCCGATCTGCTCCCGAACCTCATCGAGGCGGTGAAGGGCTACGCGGCGCATGAGAAGGCCGTGTTCGAGAACGTCACACGAGCGCGAGCGGAGACACTCACCGCGAAGAGCCCCGCCGATGCGGGCGTAGCCGAGGGCCACCTGCAGCAGGCGCTCAAGTCGCTGTTCGCGGTCGCGGAGGCCTACCCGCAGCTCCAGGCGAGCCAGAACTTCCTGCAGCTGCAGCAGTCGATCGTCGATACCGAAGACAAGATCCAGGCATCGCGCCGGTTCTACAACGGCGGCGTGCGCGAGCTCAACACGAAGATCAAGGTGTTCCCGAACAACCTGTTCGTACGCAACCTCGGCTTCGACGAGCGGGAGTTCTTCGAGGTCGTCGACGGCGCCGCGATCTCGGAGCCGCCGCGCGTGCAGTTCTGAGCGTGCACTGATCCGTGTACACCGCGATCGCACGCAACAAGCGGAACACCTGGTTCATCCTCCTCGCGTTCGTCGCCTTCCTGGGCGCCATCGGACTGCTCGCCGGCTGGCTCATGGGCAACAACTGGTGGGTGACCGCGTTCATCCTGATCTTCGCGACGGGCTACGCGGCCTTCCAGTACTTCTTCGCCGATAAAGAAGCGCTCGCGATGAGCGGCGCGGTCGAAGTCGGCCGGGAGGATGCCCCGCGCTACTTCCGGCTCGTCGAGAACCTGTGCATCGCCACCGGCACGCCGATGCCGAAGCTCTACGTCGTCGATGACCCCGCCCCGAACGCCTTCGCGACCGGTCGCAAACCTGAGGAGGCCTCGATCACGGTCACGACCGGCCTCTTCGAGCTCATGACCGATCGGGAGCTGGATGGGGTGCTCGGGCACGAGCTCGGCCACATCCGCAACTACGACATCCGGGTCTCACTCCTGGTGTTCGGGCTCGTCGTGGCCGTCGGCATCCTCGCGGACATGTTCCTGCGGGTCGCCTTCTACGGGCGTCGCGGCGGCAATTCGCAATCCCAGGTGTTCTTCCTCATCTTCGGGGTCGTCGCCGCGATCGTGGCGCCCCTGCTCGCCGGCGCCGTGCAGGCCGCGATCTCCCGGCAGCGGGAGTACCTCGCCGATGCGACGAGTGCCATGACGACGCGAGACCCGGAGGGCCTCGCCTCCGCCCTGACGAAGCTGCAGGAGAGCGGGCAGCCATTGCGCCGCGGGAACACCTCGATGGCACACCTGTGGATCGCCGATCCGCTCAAGCCGAACGCGATCGCCCGCATGTTCGCGACGCACCCGCCGCTCCCGGAGCGGATCGAGCGTCTCCGCACGATGGGCGGCGCGTTCTAGGTGCTCCGGCTCTCGCCGGCGCAGGCGCGGCGGATCGCGATCCGCGCGCAGCTGCTCGACGCGCGGAGGCCGGCGGGGGTGGTGGAGACCGTCGAAGACCTCGTCGCGGTGGCCCTCGACCCGACCGCAACCATCGCACGGAGCGCCGACCTGATCCTGTGGAGCAGGATCGGCTGGCCGTACCAGCCCGCGGATCTCGTCCGCGCGATGGAGGAGGACCGGGTCGTCTTCGAGTGGGGCGGCTTCTGCCGGCCGATGTCCGACCTCGCCCTCTTCGTGCCGCTCATGCGCGCGGGCCTGCCCTACCGGGATGCCCGGGACTGGCTCGTCGCCAACGACCGCTTCCGCCGCGATGTGCTCGCGCAGCTGGCCGAGCGCGGACCGCTGCATCCGGCCGAGATCCCCGACACGGCGCAGGTGTCCTGGCGTTCGAGCGGCTGGACGCACAGCCGCAATTCGTCGCAGATGCTCGAGATGCTGCTCAAGACCGGCGAGGTCGCCGTCGCCGCGCGGGATGCGAAGGGCCGGCTGTTCGATCTCGCCGAGCGGATCTACCCGCCTGACCCTCCGCTGCTCGGGGCCGAGGAGGCCGCGGCACTCCGCGCGGAACGACGCCTGGCTTCGCTCGGCATCGCCAGGGCCAAGGGGGTCGCGCAGCCCGGCGAGCCGATCGACGTCGGCACGGTCGGCCGCACGGCGGTCGTGGACGGCGTGGACGGCGAGTGGCAGGTGGACCCGGCATCCGTCGCGCTCGTCGAAGACTTCCAGCCGCGCACCGCGCTCCTGTCGCCGCTGGACCGGCTCGTCTTCGACCGCGATCGCCTCCGCGAGCTGTTCGGCTACGAGTATGTGCTGGAGATGTACAAGCCCGCCGCCCAGCGTCGCTGGGGCTACTTCGCGCTGCCGATCCTGCATGGCGATCGGCTGATCGGCAAGCTCGACGCGAAGGCCGATCGCAAGAGCGGGGTGCTGCGCGTGAACGCGGTGCACGAGGACTTCGCCTGGGAATCGGATGCCGCGGCCGCCGTCGCGGACGAGATCGAGTCCCTCGCCGAATGGCTGGGCCTCACCGTGCTGGGTCTTGCCGAGGACTGATCGTCAGTCGACCGCGAGCACCATCTCGTCGCCCGTGAACGCGATCGTGCCGCGCAGCGCCCAGTCGGCCGCCCGGTAGGTGAACGAGCCTGGCGCGCCGGTGCGGGTGCTTCCCTGCGCGGTGGCCACGATCACCCCGTCGGTGGCGGCGAAGGTCGTCCCATCGGGGGAGAGGCGCACCGTCGGCCGCGTCTCGATCCGGAACGTCAGGCCCGCAAGGGACGCGAGGTCGGCGGCCCACGGAACCTTCAGACCGCAATGGTCGGGCACCGCGGTGGCGGGCGCGGCACACGCATCGGCGTAGGCATCGAGCTGCTCCTGCGCGCGGTCGGTCGCCTCGGCCGTGAGGGTGACGTCCATCGCGACCTCGCTGCGGCCGTCGGCGATGATCGCGGACTCCTCGCCGACGAGCAGACCGCGAGGTGCGGCGACGACGGGATAGACCGCGGGGAGGAGCAGGATCGGCGCGGTGACGGGGGCCAGCGCGTCGCCCACCCACACGGAGTCGCCGAGCGGCGTGCTCACGGTCAGGTCGCCGAGGTAGTCCGCGGCGAGCAGCCACCGCCCGCCCTCCGCGGCGAGTTCGAAGGTGAGCGCGTGCTCTTCGCCGGCGAGCTGGATGGTCGCGTGCACCGTGGTGGTCGCGTCCTCCGCGACGAGCCGATCGATCCGCGGGGAGCGCACGTGCTCCGATGCCCCCGCGAACGCCTGCTCGAGCACCGTCTCGGMGGCGGGGTCGAGCGGCTCCGAGCGCAGGTCGTCGATCGCCGCGAAGTCCCCGGCGGCGAGCGCGTCGAGATACCGCGTCGCGCTCTCCTCGGCGGTGAGCGGCCGGGCGACGAGCCACCACACGACCGCGCCGCCGATGATCAGCGCGGCGGCGCCTACCGCGATGCCGATCACCCCGGCACGTCTCATCGGCTGGCGAGCTCCTCGTCGGCGAGAGCGGGTTCGGCGCCAAGAACGGGTTCACCGGCGAGCGCGTCGTGGCGGTGGGCCTCCGGCAGGACGTCGGCGAGGTCGGCCGTCGCGTCGCCGCGACGCGAGATCGAGATCCCTTCGAGCCCCTGCCACGCCGCCGCGGTCTTCAGCTCCGCGGCAAGACGTGCCGCGGCATTCGCCGGCCTGCCGTGCTCCCACCAGGCGGATTGCACGAGCAGCGTCGACGAGGCGCGGTCTGCCTTCAGGTCCACCCGCCCGACCAGACCGTCGCCGACCAGGACCGGCAGCGAGTAGTACCCGAACTGCCTCTTCGGCGCGGGGGTGTAGATCTCGATGCGGTACTCGAAGTCGAAGAGCCGCTCCGCGCGATCCCGGAACCAGACCACCGGGTCGAACGGGGTCAGGATCGCGGTCGCGTCGACACGGCGGGGGAGTGCCGCGTCGCGGTGCACCCACGCCTTCGCAGGTCGCCCGGCCGACTGCCAGCCCTGCACCGTGACCGGCCGCAGCTCTCCGGCGTCCACGAGTTCGCGGATCGCGGTCGTCAGGGCGGGCCGGTCCTTCACCCGCCAGTAGTCCGCAAGGTCGGACGCCGTGGCCACGCCGTACGAGACCGCTGCCCGCCGGACGAGCTCGCGGATGGCGTCCGGGCGCGCCACCGGAGCCTCGAGCACCTCGGCGGGGATCACATCCTCCGCGAGGGCGTAGCGCCGCTCGAATCCCCGCCGGCCCGCGATCGCCACCTCGCCGAACCACCACAGGTGCTCGAGGGCGTGCTTGACGACATCCCAATCCCACCAGGGCCCGCGGTGGGTCTGCTTGGCGTCGTGCTCGATCTGCGCCGGTCGCAGCGGCCCGCGCGCGGCGAGCTCTGCGCGCACCCAGTCCACGATGTGCCGGTGGGACTCGTACCAGCCGCCCGGCTTCGTGCCGTACCGCTTCCGCATGTCGTCCATGCGGAAGCGGAAGAGACTCCAGTCGGATGCCGGGATGAACGCGGCGACATGCGCCAGGTACTCCACATACGGTGCGTGCCGCGTGAACAGCAGGCGATCGAGGGCGGTCGTGTCGTACGCGCCGAGCCGGGAGAACAGCGGCATGTAGTGGGAGCGGGCGAAAACGTTCACCGAGTCGATCTGCAAGGTGCTCATGCGCGCGATGGCGAGATTGAGCTGCCGAGTGCCGGGGGCCGTTGGACGAGGCCGCCCGAAACCCTGTGCCGTGAGCGCGATGCGCCGCGCTTCGCCGATGCTGAGGGTCTCCTTCACCCGCTCAGCCTAGCCAGGGCGCCCGACACGGCCCCGCGCGGGTGCGGCCTAGACTGGCGGGATGAGCGGCTCCGACGACAAGCCCCGCGGGTCGTTCTTCGATGCTCTGCGCGACCGTTCGCGGGTGATCACGACCGAGGCCGGAGCGACAGTGCCTCGCCGGCTGAGCGTCGCCGCCGCGTACGGCTGGCGCATCCTCGTCATCGCGGCGGTGATCGGACTCGGGGTCTGGCTCGTCATCCAGCTCAAGCTGCTCGTGGTGCCGCTGCTGGTGTCGATCCTCGTCACCGCCCTGCTCTGGCCGATCTTCTCCTGGATGGTCAGCCACCGGTTCCCGAAGTGGCTCGCGATCGTCGTGAGCGCGGTCGGTGCGATCGTGGTGATCGGCAGCCTGTTCGCTCTTGTGGCATGGCAGGTGTCGCGGGAGTGGTCGAGCGTGCAGTCCCGCTCGGTCGCCGCGATGGACCAGTTCCGCCAGTACCTCATCGACGGCCCTCTGGGGCTGACCCCGAGCCAGATCGACGACCTGCTCGCGCAGGGGTGGGAGTTCGTCCAGGCCCAGGCCGAGCTGCTGTGGTCCGGCGCGCTCGCCCTCGGGACGACCGTCGGCCACGTCGCGACCGGCGCGGTGCTGTCGGTCTTCATCCTGCTTTGCCTCCTCGCCGACGGCGGCGGGATCTGGCGCTGGACCACCAGGCTCTTCCCGAAGCAGGCGAGGCCCGCGGTCGACGGCGCAGCGCGCGCCGGCTGGGTGACGGTGGTCACGTACGCGCGGACGCAGCTTCTGGTGGCCACGATCGACGCGGTGGGCATCGGGCTCGGCGCCTACTTCCTCCAGGTGCCCATGGCGCTGCCGATCGCGGTGCTGGTCTTCTTCGGCGCCTTCGTCCCCATCGTCGGCGCGGTCGTGACCGGCACCCTCGCGGTCATCCTCGCCCTGGTCTACAACGGCGTCTGGAGCGCCGTGTGGATGCTGGTCGTCATCCTGGCCGTCCAGCAGATCGAGGGGCATATCCTGCAGCCGCTGCTGATGGGATCCGCCGTCAAGGTGCACCCGCTCGCCGTCGTGCTCGTGGTCGCCGGTGGCGCCATGATCGCGGGCATCCCGGGTGCCCTGTTCGCGGTTCCGATCGCGGCATTCGTCAACGTGGTCGCCGTCTATCTGAGTTCGCGCGCCTGGGAGACCGGCGTCGCGCCACATGGCGATCTGATCTGGGACACCGTCCCGCGTACCAGGAGGACCCGCCCGTGAGTCTCACCCCGACCGTCCCCACCTTGGAAGAATTCGAGCGGGCGGCGGTCGAATTGTCAGGCGTGGTCTCGCACACGCCGCTCGAGGAGTCGCAGGCCCTCTCCGAGGTGCTCGGCGTGCCGGTGCACCTCAAGCTCGAGAACCTGCAGCGCACCGGCTCGTTCAAGATCCGTGGCGCCGCGTACCGGCTCTCCCGACTGAGCCAGGAGGAGCGCGCCCGCGGGGTGGTCGCGGCATCGGCCGGCAACCACGCGCAGGGGGTCGCCCTCGCGGCGCAGGCCCTCGGCATCCACGCGACGATCTTCATGCCGCTGGGCGTGCCGGTGCCCAAGCTTCTGGCCACCCGCGGCTACGGCGCGGAGGTGATCCTCGACGGGGCGACGGTCGAGACCCCGCTCCGACTCGCCGCGGAGTTCGCCGCGCGCACCGGTGCGGTGCTGATCCCGCCCTTCGACAACCGGGACATCATCATCGGTCAGGGCACCCTCGGGCTCGAGCTCTATGACGACCTGCCCGAGGTGGAGACCATCCTGCTCGGCATCGGCGGCGGTGGCCTGATCGCCGGGGTCGCGGCAGCAGTGAAGGCCAGGGCCGCGGTCGATGGACGCGTCGTGCGGGTGATCGGGGTGCAGGCCGAGAACTCCGCCGCCTATCCCTCGTCGCTCGCGGCGGGGGAGCCGCTCCAGGTGGCCACCCGGCCGACGATCGCCGATGGCATCGCGGTCGCGCGGCCGGGCGACATCCCGTTCGCGATCATCAAGGACCTGGTCGACGACGTCGTGACGGTGTCGGACGACGACATCGCACGCGCGCTCCTGGCCCTTCTCGAGCGCGCCAAGCAGGTCGTCGAGCCGGCCGGCGCCGTCGGCGTCGCCGCGATCCTGGCCGGTAAGGTGCACGCGACCGGGCCGACGATCTCGGTGCTGTCCGGCGGAAACATCGATCCGCTGCTGCTCCAGCGCGTCGTCGCACACGGGCTCGCGGCATCCGGTCGCTACATGACCCTGCTGGTGCCTCTGCCGGATCGACCGGGTCAGCTCGCCCGCGTCTCAGAGCTCCTCGCGCAGGCCGGCGCGAACGTCATCGAAGTGCTGCACACGCGCCACGGTCAGGGCCTGCAGATCAGCGAGGTGATCCTGCAGCTCAGCGTCGAGACGCGCGGCCAGGAGCACCGCGCGCACGTCATCGACACGCTCGAGCGGGCCGGCTACACCCCGACCGTCGTCGCAGACTGAGCGATGCGCCCGGTCACTGACCCGCGTAGGTCTCGACCTTCACGACCTCGACCGTGATCTCGCGGCCGTTCGGCGCGGTGTACGAGGTCTTCTCGCCCTCGGCGAGGCCGAGGATGGCGGCGCCGAGCGGGGACGCCTCGCTGTAGACGTCGAGCTCGGAATTGGCGGCGATCTCGCGGTTGCCGAGCAGGAAGACCTCTTCGCCGCCGGCCACGATGGCCGTGACGACGGTGCCGGACTCGACAACGCCGTGGCTCGCGGGCGCCTCGCTGACGGTGGCCGTCTTGAGCAGGTGCTGGAGGGTGCGGATGCGGGCCTCCTGCTTGCCCTGCTCATCCTTGGCGGCGTGGTAGCCGCCGTTCTCCTTGAGATCGCCCTCTTCGCGAGCCGCGGCGATGCGCGCGGTGATCTCCTCGCGGCCGGTCGTAGAGAGGCGCTCGAGCTCGTCGGCGAGACGATCGTAGGCATCCTGAGTGAGGAATGTCACGGGTGCTTCGCTGGACACGTCGGTCTCCTTCGGTAGAAACGCATCTCGTCAAACTTCAGACGCCCCGGCTCTGGCCAGGGCGTCACCAACGATTACGGTCCGGTCAGACTACGTCACCCAGCAGGAGTTGACAAAACCTGTCGTCGCCTCGGCCACGGTCGGAATCCGCTCCTGAAACGCCTGCGTGTGAGCGTCGGATGCCGCGAACTCGACGACCCGCCAGCCCACGACGCCGTGCTCGACATCCTGCGCTTCCAGAGCGCAGGCGACGGCTGCGCCGGCCGGTGCGGAGATCTGCACGTGGACCTGGACCGTGTGCTCATCCACGACGTCGAAGCGCGTCGTATCGGCCGAGACGCTCTGCGCGGAGGTGGCGACGGTCTGCCACAGGAACGCGACCGCGGCCACGACGACCAGGGCGATGGCGATGCCGCCGATCCAGCGCGCGACCGGCGAGCGACGGCGGCCGTACCGCTCGTCGAGCATCTCCTGCGTCGTTGACATCGGGTCCCGTTCGGCGAATTAGGGTGGAGGTTCCAGGCTATGCGCTTCCGCGGAACAGAGGACACGATGCACCAGACGTTCGCCGCACTCACGATTGCGGTTTTGGACGTGACCGGTACGCCGACCCCGGTCGTGGACCCCGCCCTCGTCACCCCAGGACCGTCCGGGTTCGTCGCGATCGCGTTCGTCGCGGTCGCCGCGATGCTGCTGGTGTGGGACATGATGCGCCGCATCCGTCGCGCACGGATCCGCTCGGAGGTCGACGAGATGCTCGATGCCGAAGAAGAAGCCGCTCGGCACGGCGAATCCCCGATCGCGCCGGCCGACGACGACGGCGCCGCCCCCGAGCGCTGAGCGCCGGCCTACGGGTAGAGCGGGTCGACCGCGATGATCAGGCACGCCGTCCAGTGGCACAGGAACGCGAGCACGGTGCACACGTGGAAGATCTCGTGGAAGCCGAAGTGGCGCGGCCAGGGGTTCGGCCGCTTCATCGCGTAGACGATGGCGCCGCCGGTGTACAGCAGCCCGCCGATCGCCACCAGGATCACCATCGCCTTGCTCGCGCTCCAGAGCTGCGGCAGGTACATCACGGCCGCCCAGCCGAGCAGCAGATAGAGCGCGACGTACAGCCAGCGCGGCGCATTGATCCAGAAGACGCGGAACAGGATGCTGATCACCGCGCCGCCCCACACCAGTGAGAGCAGCAGCACGGCCTGGCTCGTCGGCAGGGCGAGCACCGCGATCGGCGTGTAGGTGCCCGCGATCAGCAGCACGATGTTGGCGTGGTCGATGCGCTTGAGCACCGCCTTGGTCGTGGGACCCCAATTGAAGCGGTGATACAGCGCGGAGTTGCCGAAGAGGAGGAGCGAGGTCAGCGCGAAGACGGCGCACGACCATTTGGCGGCCGGACCCTGGGCGAGGGTGACGAGGACGATGCCTGCGACGATCGCGACCGGGAAGGTGGCGGCGTGGATCCAGCCGCGCCACGAGGGCTTGAGGTCGACGGTCGCAACGGCCTCGGCGTCCTCGAGCAGCGGAAGCTGGGGCATCTCCGCGCCCTCGTCGGGCGGGGTCTGGGATTTCGCGCTGCGGGCCACGGCATGAGCATACGTCTCGGAGTATTCCGGCAGGGGCACGCGAGATCGGTGCGCCGTCCCCGGTCGCGGTACCGTAGGCGTGTGACCGTGTCGAACGAGGGCCGAGGCCCCCTCTACCGGCTCTACATCAACCGCCTTCGCCGCAGGCTCCCGCGGGAGGCGGTCCCGCAGCACATCGCGATGATGATCGACGGCAACCGCCGGTGGGCTCGCCAGCTCGGCTACGACTCCGCGGCACACGGTCACCGCGCCGGTGCGGCGAAGATGCGCGATTTCCTCGGCTGGTGCGACGAGATCGGCGTGCGGGTGGTCTCGCTCTATCTGCTGTCCACCGACAATCTCCGCAAGCGCGACACCCAAGAGCTGTCCGATCTCATCGAGATCATCGCCGAGCTCGCAGGCGCGCTCTCCCATGAGCGCGACTGGCGGGTCAAGCACGTCGGACGGGCGGATCTGCTGCCGGCGCCGCTGGCGCGTGCGCTTGCCGATGCCGAGGAGCGCACCCGGGACAAGACCGGCCTCCACGTCAATCTCGCGGTCGGCTACGGCGGGCGCTCCGAGATCGTCGACGCGGTCCGCAGCATCATCGCCCAGCACGGCGGCGAAGGCGGATCGCTCGAGGAGCTCGCCGAGAGCCTCACGCCGGAGCAGATCGGGGAGCACCTCTACACGGGGGGTCAGCCGGATCCGGATCTGGTGATCCGCACGTCGGGGGAGCAGCGGCTGAGTGACTTCCTGCTCTGGCAGAGCGCGCACAGCGAGTTCTACTTCGTCGAGGCGCTCGGACCCGATCTGCGCGAGGTCGACTTCCTCCGCGCGATCCGCGACTACACGTCGCGAGATCGACGATTCGGCGGCTGAGCCCTGCCATTGCGGGGTCGCATGCCAGAATGTGAACGTGACCGATTGGGAGTCGTTTCTGGGGTCCTTCGACGGCGAGCCGGGATATCTGGATTGGGCGGCATTCGGCCCGCTCTCGCCGTCGGTGCGCGCCGAGGTGCATGCCGACGCCGAGCTGCTCGGGTCGGGGCGACCATCGGGCATCGATCTCGTGGGCGACCATGCCCGCGAAGCGCGCGAGCTGCTCGCCACCCTGCTGCGGACGGATGCCGCGCAGATCGCCCTGCAGCCTTCCACGACTTACGGGCTCATGCAGGCCATCTACGGGCTCGCCGGTGGTCTGCTGGTGTCCCGCGCCGAGTTCCCGAGCCTGACCGTCGCCGCGTCTCGCGCCGCGGAGGCGCTCGGGTCGATCCAGGTCCAGTGGTTCGAGCCGGACCGCGGGTTCGTCACACCCGAGGCGGTGCGCGACGCCCTCACCGACGACACGCAAGCGGTCGCGGTGAGCCTCGTCGATTTCCGCACCGGCTATCGCGCCGACCTGTCGGCGCTCCGCGACGTCATCGGCGACCGGCTGCTGATCGTCGACGCGATCCAAGGTGCGGGTGTCGTCGACGCGGACTGGGATGCCGCGGACGTCATCGCCGGCAACGGGTACAAGTGGCTCCGCTCCGGCCGGGGGACCGGTTTCGTCGCCTTCTCGGAGCGCGCGCTCGAGCGGATCACGCCCGTCCTCTCGGGGTTCGCCGGCACCGAAGGAGACCTGCCGCTGGACAGCGTCCCCGCGCCGGCCCCGTCCGCGCAGGCCTTCACCGTGGCGGGCCCGGACCATCTCGCGTTCGCCCGGCTGACCAGCGGACTGCGCGACATCCTCGACGTGGGTGTGCCGGCGATCGAGAGCGAGCTGACCGCACGGTCCGGAGATGTCATGTTCTTCGCCGACCGCTACGAGATCCCCGTGCTGACGYCGCGCGAGCCGCAGTACCGGGCCGGGATCGTCGCGCTGGCGCCCGAGCCCCAGGACGTCGGGCCGCTGGCCGCGTCGCTGTCCAACCACGGGCTCACCGTCACGGTCCGCGGTGGCATGGTGCGCGTTTCGCCGCACGTGGGCACCGGCGCCGACACGCTGCGTCTGTTCGGAGACGCCCTGGCCGCGTTCACCGCGGCCCGGGTCTGGTGACGCGACCCGCGATCCAGCCGGCGACCGGCGCCGCGGCATCCGGAGTTCACATATTCGTAACCGGAGCACAGCGTGTCTTGGGCGTGTCTGTCGTCGGCCGGACGTACGTTCATGGCATCGGGCAAGGTGCCTGATCGAGTCGGCCTTATGGATTGCGACTCGTGACCCCATGGTCGACTCGTGACCGCCGGGTGATCCGCCCGGGGCGGGAGTGGGTTGTGACCACACGAGCACCACAGAAGCAGCACCGCGAGACGGCCGACGAGGCTTTCGAGCAAAGCGCGGATCTGCGCACCTACGTGCTGGACACCTCCGTGCTGCTGAGCGATCCGCGGGCGTTCTTCCGCTTCGCCGAGCACAACGTCGTGATCCCGATCGTGGTGATCACCGAGTTGGAGGGCAAGCGGCACGATCCCGAGATCGGGTACTTCGCCCGGCAGGCGCTGAGACATCTCGATGAACTCCGGGTCGAGCACGGCCGGCTCGACTTCCCGGTTCCCGTGGGCGAAGGCGGAACCCTCCGCGTCGAGCTGACCAACACGGACGCCTCGGTGCTCCCGAGCGGCATGCGCCTCGGCGACAACGACACCCGCATCCTCGCGGTCGCGATGAATCTCGCCCAGGACGGGCAGGAGGTCACGGTCGTCTCCAAAGACCTCCCGATGCGCGTCAAGGCCGCCTCGCTGGGCATCTCCGCCGAGGAGTACCTCGCCGAGCAGGCGGTCGACTCCGGCTGGACCGGCATCGCCACCATCGACGTCTCGGGCGACGACATCAGCGACCTCTACGAGAGCGAGGTGGCAACCGGCGACAACGTCAAGGGCCTCCCCGTGAACACGGGGCTCATCATCCACTCCGAGCGCGGATCCGCACTCGGACGGGTGACCGGGGACGGCGGCTACCGGCTCGTCCGGGGCGACCGTGACGTGTTCGGTCTGCACGGTCGCTCCGCCGAGCAGCGCATCGCCATCGATCTCCTCCTCGACCCCGAGGTCGGCATCGTGTCTCTCGGAGGGCGTGCGGGAACGGGGAAGTCCGCGCTCGCCCTCTGCGCGGGCCTCGAGGCCGTGCTGGAGCGCCAGCAGCAGCGGAAGATCATCGTCTTCCGGCCGCTGTTCGCGGTCGGCGGGCAGGAGCTCGGCTACCTTCCGGGCGACGCCCAGGAGAAGATGAACCCCTGGGGGCAGGCGGTGTTCGACACCCTCGGCTCGGTCGTCTCGTCCAACGTGGTCGAGGAGGTCATCGAGCGGGGCCTGCTCGAGGTGCTTCCCTTGACGCACATTCGCGGGCGATCGCTGCACGACGCCTTCGTGATCGTCGATGAGGCGCAGTCGCTGGAGCGCAACGTGCTGCTCACGGTGCTGAGCCGCATGGGACAGAACTCGCGGGTGGTGCTCACTCACGACGTCGGTCAGCGCGACAACCTGCGGGTCGGTCGACACGACGGTGTCGCCTCGGTGATCGAGACACTCAAGGGACATGACCTGTTCGGCCACGTCACGCTGGTGCGGTCGGAGCGGTCCGCGATCGCGGCGCTGGTCACCGACCTGCTGGAGGCCGGCGAGATCGCCTGAGCAGTCGCAGCGTGGGGGCCGGGATGCCGCATCCCGGCCCCTTTGCGCGGGCTATGCGCCGGCTTCGAATATGAGGAAAGTCTCATCGGTTCCGGCCCATGATCGGGCGACGGTCTGCGACCATTGAGGAAGCGAAAGGGATCGCTGAGTCCGGGGTGATTCGGGCTGGGATCTGA
Source organism: Microbacterium sp. P5_E9 (assembly GCF_054049175.1). NCBI lineage: Bacteria > Bacillati > Actinomycetota > Actinomycetes > Micrococcales > Microbacteriaceae > Microbacterium > Microbacterium sp. P5_E9. The sequence goes on from NZ_JBFUMV010000018.1 coordinate 70,342, forward strand.
TTGGGGAATGGCACGTGGACGCAAGGGCGAGGTTCGCAGCCGGCGGCTTTTTCGCCGGCGCTGCGGTCGTCGCCGTCCTCAGCGCCGTTGCGATGGCCAACGCCGCCGCGATCGCGGAGGTGCCTGGCGCCTCGACCGGCCTGCCCGCCATTCGAGTCGCCGCGTCCGTCCCGTCAGTTGCCTCCCCCCTGGCCACCGTTGCGGCGAACCCGCCGGCCTCGATCGTCCTTCCGGTTCCGGTCCCCACGACCGAGACGGTGCCGGCTCCCGAGCCCGCCGTGCTGAGCGCGGTCACTTCCGCGGGCGCCGCCGCGGGGCCTGCCGCCCACCCGGCAGACATCACCAAGCACGACAAGGTGAACAAGACTTCGGCCGATAAGTCGGCCGCACAGACGCCCGCAAAGGCGGGTAACCCATCCGGACATCAGCTCAACGAGCAATCCGGATTGAAGAGAAGTCGATCGCACGTTCCCCCAGACGGCGATTGACCAGGCCGGAGTCCCCCAGCTCCGCGCCCTCCCCAGCCCCCGGTGTCCCCCAGCACCGGGGGCTTCTTCGTGGGCTCACGGGTCAGGACCGGGGTCAGGCGCCGGCGTACCGGATCACTCCCAGCGGTAGCCGGCGCCGCGGACTGTCGCGATGTGGTGGGCGCCGACCTTCGTGCGGAGGTAGCGGACGTAGACGTCCACGACGTTGGAGCCGGGATCGAAGTCCATGCCCCACACGCGGCTGAGCAGCACCTCGCGGCTGAGCACCTGGCCGGGACTGCGCAGGAACTGCTCGGCCAGCGCGAACTCCCGGGCGGACAGCTCCACTTCCCTGGACCCGACGGTTACGCGCCTGGCCAGGATGTCCATCACGATGTCACCATGCGACAGTGCGGTCGGTGCAGTTCCCACGGTGTCGCGCAGGCGCGACCGCACGCGCGCGAGGAGCTCGTCGAACGTGAACGGCTTCGGGACGTAGTCGCTGGCGCCGGCATCCAGTCCCTCGACGGTGTCACGGGTGCTGGATCGCGCGGTCAGCATGATCACCGGCACCGCGCTGCCGCGGCCGCGCAGCTCGCGCAGCACCTCGAGCCCGTCCATCGAGGGCAGTCCGATGTCGAGGAGCACCAGGTCGATGTCCGGATGCTGGGCGCGCTCCAGCGCCTCGAGCCCGTCGTCGACGATCTCGGTCTGGTATCCGGCGGCCTGCAGCCCCCGGCTGACGAAGGCGGCGATCCGCTGCTCGTCCTCGACGATGAGGATGGTGGTCATCCGGCTGCCTCCCGCTGGAGCACGACGTCGCCTGCTCGCACGGGGCGGGGCAGCTCCGTGTTCGGGAGCGGGAGGTGGATGGTGAAGGTCGCGCCGCCGCCGTCGGTGTCGGTGACCACGCATCGCCCGCCGTGCGCCTTCGTGATGGCGTCGACGATGGCAAGTCCGAGGCCCGACCCGCCCACGGTCCGCTTGCCGTGCGCCCGGTCGAACCGGCGGAAGATGCGGTGCCGGACGGCGGGGGCGATCCCCGGTCCGTGATCGCGCACCCAGAGGCGTGCGCCGTCGTTGTCCATGGCGCTGCCGATCTCGATCATGGATCCCTCGGGGGTGTACTTCGCGGCGTTGTCCGCCAGCTGGAGCCAGGCTTGGAGGAGTCGATCATGGTCGCCTCGGATGCTGCCGGTGCCGATCGCCTCGACCCGCCAGTCATGCCCGGCGATCACCGCCACCAGCTCCCCGGTACGGGCGGTGAGCGCGGCCAGGTCGAGCTCGTCCATCGCGAACTGGTCGCCCTCGACGGCAGCCAGCAGATCGATGTCGTCGACGAGTCGGGTCATGCGATCGAGTTCGGCGATGCCGATCTCGCGCGCGCTCTCCACATCGGCGACATCGTGCGAGTCCATCATCTCCAGGTGCCCTCGCACGATCGTGATCGGCGTCTTCAGCTCGTGCCGAACGTCGTCGAGCAGCTGCCGCTGCACATCCACCGAGCCCTCGAGGCGATCCAGCATCGAGTTGACGGTGCGGGTCAGATCGGAGATGTCGTCGTTCCCCTCGGCCTGGAGCCGGGGGGAGAGATCGCTGATCGTGATCGAGTCGGCGGCGTCGCGGAGGCTCCGAATGGGAGACAGCAGCCGGCCGGCGACGAACCAGCCGACGATGGCGATGGCAATGAGGACCGCGACCGCGGCGATCCAATACGTGGTGATCGTGGAGGTCACCGACCCGAGCTCGGCTTCGAGCTTCACCGCCCGGAGATACACGCCCTTCTGCGGATCGCCGGGCATCTCGATCGGGACCGCGATATAGCGCAGTGGGCCTTCGGCCGTGGACGCGGTGCCGATCACGGTGCCGCCCTCCGCCGTCGCCTCGCGCACGGCGCGCTCGATCAGCGCGGTGTCGTCGGACAGCTTGAACCCGGACAGCGTCTGCGGGACGAAGCGCGGGTGACCGTCGATGACCCCCACCGAGCCCTCATTGGGGCCGGTCACCAGCCGGGCGACCGCCGCGCGCAGGTAATCTTCGACCGTCTCGTACGCGTCGATGTCGAGGGGCTCGACAGTTGTCGCGGTGCCGTCGTCCGCTGTGTCCGGCGTTTCCGTCGTATCCGTCGTATCCGTCGGACGGGCGAGGGTCTGCAGTGCCTGCACCTGCGCGCGGAGTCGCATGTTGACGTCGTCGAGCACCCGCTCACGCTGCGCGAGGAAGGTGACGCTGCCGACCACGGCGAGGCCCACGCACGCGACCGCGAGGATGGCCCCGAGGATGCGCGCGCGCGCCGAGATGGGTCTGGGCGTGCGGGTCACACCCCGATTATCGCCCCGCGGAGGTTCCGGCTGGTGCAGACGCTCGCGATCATCAGCCAGGGTGGGTCATCGAGAGGAGGTCGAGCTTCTCGTCGAGCTGCTCGATCGTGAGGTCGCCGCGCTCGACATAGCCGAGGTCGATCACCGCTTCCCGCACGGTGATGCCCTTCGCGACCGAGTGCTTCGCGATCTTGGCGGCCGCCTCGTAGCCGATCAGCTTGTTGAGCGGCGTGACGATCGAGGGCGACATCCCGGCATACGCGGCCGCGCGCTCGACGTCGGCTTCGAGGCCGTCGATCGTGCGGTCGGCGAGCAGACGCATTGAATTGGAGAGCAGCCGGATCGATTCGAGCAGCGCCGTGCCCATCACCGGGATCGCGACGTTCAATTCGAACGAGCCGGAGGCGCCGGCCCAGGCCACCGTGGCGTCATTGCCGATCACCCGCGCGCACACCATCAGCACGGCTTCGGGCACGACGGGGTTGACCTTGCCGGGCATGATCGACGAGCCCGGCTGGAGATCGGGGATGCGGAGCTCGCCCAGCCCGGTGTTGGGGCCGGAGCCCATCCACCGCAGGTCGTTGTTGATCTTGGTCAGCGAGACGGCGATGGTGCGCAGGGCGCCGGATGCCTCGACCAGGCCGTCCCGGTTTGCCTGGGCCTCGAAGTGGTCCTTGGCCTCGGTGATCGGCAGCTCGGTCTCTTCGGCGAGGATCGCGATGACCTTCTGGGGGAACCCGAGCGGCGTGTTGATGCCGGTGCCGACCGCGGTGCCGCCGAGCGGCACCTCGCCCACGCGGGGGAGCACCGACTGCACCCGGTCGACGCCGAGGCGGATCTGGCGCGCGTAGCCGCCGAACTCCTGACCGAGGGTGACGGGGGTCGCATCCATGAGGTGGGTGCGGCCCGACTTGACGACGGACTTCCACTCCTCGGCCTTGTGCTCGAGGGCGACGGCCAGGTGGTCGAGGGCCGGGATCAGGTCGTCGATGAGGGCCTGGGTCACCGCGATGTGCACCGAGGTGGGGAACACGTCGTTCGAGGACTGGGATGCGTTGACGTGGTCGTTCGCGTGAACGGGGGCGCCGAGCTTGCGCGTGGCGAGCGTCGCGAGCACCTCGTTCATGTTCATGTTCGAGGACGTGCCGCTGCCGGTCTGGTAGGTGTCGACCGGGAACTCGGCGTCGAACGCGCCGGAGATGACGTCGTCGGCCGCTGCGGCGATCGCGTCGGCGATGCCGGCGTCCAGCGTGCCGAGCTCCTTGTTCGCGAGGGCCGCGGCCTTCTTGATGCGGGCGAGGGCCGCGATCTGCGACGACTCCAGGCCCTTGCCGGAGATGGGGAAGTTCTCGACGGCGCGCTGTGTCTGCGCGGCATACAGGGCGTGCAACGGAACGCGCACTTCTCCCATGGTGTCGTGCTCGATGCGGTACTCGGTGTCGGTCACTTCATTGTTCCTGTTCGTTCGGTGCGGATGCGGCGCGCGGGTCGCCCCTGCGGGTCTAGGCGTAGCGGGTGTCGGCGTCTGTCGCGGGTCCCACGATGATGTCGGGCACCACCGTGCCCTCGCCGAGCCGGTAGTTGGCTCCGACGATCGCGAGTCGCTTCGCGGCGACGGCCCCCGAGATGAGGTCTGACGAGTTGAGCAGTTCGGCGACGGTGTCGCGCAGGTGCTCGCGGCCGACCTGCTCGGCGTCGACGGTCTCGGGCGTCATGTCGAAGTCGCCGCGCAGCACCCGGCGTGCGGCCGGCACGATCGCGGATATCTGGCGCCAGATGTGCGCGGGCAGGGCGGGGGTGTCGAGGCGCATGCTGTCGATGGCCGCTTTCACTGCGCCGCACTCGTCGTGTCCGAGCACGACGATCAGGGGCACATCGAGTATTGCGACGGCGTACTCGAGGCTGCCGATGACCGAGTCGGAGATGACCTGTCCGGCGTTGCGCACCACGAAGAGGTCGCCGAGGCCCTTGTCGAAGATGATCTCCGCCGCGAGGCGCGAGTCCGAGCAGCCGAACAGCGCGGCGCGCGGCGTCTGACCGGCGGCGAGTTCGCTGCGGTGCTCGACGTCCTGACGGGGGTGCTCGGGCTCACCTGCGACGAAGCGGGCATTGCCACGCCGCATCTCGTTCCACACCTTCTGCGGTGTCGGCCTGTCGGTCATCGACCCTCCTCGTTGAGTTCGCGCAGCTGGTCGGCGACCGCCGAGGCGGCCAGCTCCGCGGTCTTCTGCCCGGAGCTGCCGTAGATGACGACGGTGTCGTCGCCCGCCTGGGTGCTGAGCGCGACCGAGACGTTGCCGGCACGCTCAGGGTCGGGGATGTCGTAGGTGGTCCACTCGACGCCGTCGATCGTCACGGTGCCGTCGGCATCCGCTCCCTGGAGCACGCGGGTCGGCCACGCCGGATCGGCATCGAACCCCTGCGCCACCCGGAGGTAGCCGTCGGCGTCATCGGGGACGTAGACGATCGTCCACGCGCGCACCGAGTCGCCCTCGACGGCCGCCCCGTTCACGATCCACTCCTGGGGGACGTCGGGCACGAGGACGGTGCGACCGAGGCTGGACTCCACCTGCTCGGCGACCGTGGCGACGTCGATCGGCTTCGCTGCGGGCATCTCACCCCGCGGTACCGCGAAGATGATCACGGCGACGATGGCGAGCGTGGCCAGCAGCGCGGCGATGAGGTTGCGGAACGTCTGGCTCGATCGGTAGTTCGCCGAGAACTCCGCTTTGCGCGCGGCGGTCTCTTCCGGGGTCTCAGGGCGACCGAGCTCGGCGACGATGCGCGGTGCTTTCGCCATCACGAGGGAGTGCCTTCTGCGCCGGCGCGGGCGGCGTCGAGCCGGCGCTTCGCGCCGAGCAGCCACTCCTCACAGCGCGCTGCGAGGGCTTCGCCGCGCTCCCACAGCGCGAGCGACTGCTCCAGCGTGGGCGCACCCTGCTCGAGTTCGGCAACCACGCGAACGAGCTCATCGCGAGCCTGCTCGAACGACAGATCTGCGACCTCTGGGGTCTGCTCGCTCGACACAGCCATGTCTTCCATCCTAGTTCGGCGCCGCCTCGGACCCGGGCGCGGGGGCGGACGCGGCATCCGCTGCGCTCTCCGGAATCTCGCCCTCGGAACGCGCCGCGAACGAGCCTCGTCCGACGGTGATCGCGATGCCGGCACCCGCCGGCGCCTGCGCGGCGTCGCGGACGATCCGGCCGTCGGAGAGGTGGGCGATCGCGTAGCCGCGCGCGAGGGTCGAGGCGGGGGAGAGGGCGCGCAGCGCGGCGCGGAGTTCCGCGGCGCGGCGCGATTGGGACTGCATCGCCCGGTCGACGAGTTCACGGCCGCGCGACACCTGCTGCCACACGAGCTGGGCGCGCGAGTCGAGCATCGCTTCGGGGCTGCGCAGCGCCGGCCTTGAGCGGAGCTGCTCGAGCTGCGCGATGTCGTGGCTGAGCCGATGGGTGAGGCGCGTCGTCAGCCGCGACCGCAGCTGCGCGACGAGAGCACGCTGCTCGGACACGTCCGGCACGATGCGCTTCGCCGCGTCGGTCGGGGTGGAGGCCCGGAGGTCGGCGACGTCGTCGAGCAGGGGGCGGTCGTTCTCGTGGCCGATCGCGCTGACGATGGGGGTGGATGCCGCGGCCACCGCCCGCAGCATCTTCTCGTCGCTGAAGCCGAGCAGGGTCTGCGGGTCGCCGCCGCCGCGCGCGATGACGATCACCTCGACCTCGGGGTCGGCGTCGAGGATCTTGAGCGCCGCGATCGTCTCAGGCACACACCGGTCGCCCTGCACCGCCGCGTGGATCGTGCGGAACCGCACCTGCGGCCAGCGGAGCTCGGCATTGCGAAGAACGTCTTTCTCGGCGTCCGACTTCTCACCGGTGATGAGCCCGATGACCTGAGGGAGGAACGGGAGCGGCTTCTTGCGCGCCGGATCGAACAGCCCCTCGCCGCGGAGCTGCGTGCGCAGCCGTTCGAGGCGCTCGAGCTGGTCGCCGAGACCGACGTGGCGCACCGACGACACGGTGAAGGTGAAGTCGCCGGTCTTGACGAAGTAGTCGGCTTTGACGCACGCGATGACGTGATCGCCGACCTTCAGGTCGCCCGGAGTGCGCTGCAGCGTCTTGGACCAGAGGCGGAAGGAGATCGTCGCGTCGGAGTCGAGGTCTTTCAACCGGCCGAACACGTTGCCGCTGCGCAGATTCCAGCCGGTGATCTCGCCCTCGACCCAGACGAAGCCCCACTTCTCGATGAAGCCGCGGATCGTGTCGTTGAGCCGGGCCACCGACGTAGGGGTGTCGACGGTCGATTCCCGGGGGTGGATCGACCCCGGCGCGGGTGCCTGGCCGGTCGTGGAATCGGGCTGGAAGATCGTCATCGTGGCCCTTCGCTCGGCGGACGTCCAGGACCAGGTCGGAGCCACGCCCGTAYAATCAACAGGTGAGCACCCCCTCTGCCGTCGTATCGGCACGCCCGGCAGTCAGCCTGCCCGTTCCGCGAGTGCCCAGGCGGCGGGAGAGTCTCCAGGATATCCCGGTGCCCGGACACAAGCGGGTGCTCCTCGCTTCCCCCCGCGGATACTGCGCGGGCGTGGACCGTGCCGTCATCGCCGTCGAGAAGGCACTGGAGCGCTACGGCGCGCCGGTGTACGTGCGCAAGCAGATCGTCCACAACATCCACGTCGTGACCGAACTCGAGAGCAAAGGTGCGGTGTTCGTCGAGGAAGTCGACGAAGTGCCCGAAGGTGCGCACGTGGTGTTCAGCGCGCACGGGGTGTCGCCGGCCGTCGTGGCCGCGGCATCCGATCGCGGTCTGCGCGCCATCGACGCGACCTGCCCGCTCGTCACAAAGGTGCACCGCGAAGCGGTGCGGTTCGCCCGCGACGACTTCGAGATCCTGCTGATCGGCCATGAGGGGCACGAAGAGGTCGAAGGCACCGCGGGCGAGGCGCCCGAACACGTGACGATCGTCAACTCGCCGGCCGATGCCGACACCGTTGTGGTGCGCGATCCGTCGAAGGTCGTGTGGCTGTCGCAGACGACGCTCTCGGTCGACGAGACGATGGAGACCGTGCGGCGGCTGCGGCTGCGGTTCCCGCTGCTGCAGGATCCGCCGTCGGACGACATCTGCTACGCGACGCAGAACCGTCAGGTCGCGATCAAGAAGGTCGCGAAGGATGCTGATCTCGTCATCGTCGTCGGCTCGTCGAACTCGTCGAACAGTGTGCGCCTCGTCGAGGTCGCCCTCGAGCACGGGGCGAAGGCGGCGTATCGGGTGGACTACGCCGACGAGGTGAAGCAGGAGTGGCTCGACGGCGTCGAGACGGTCGGCGTCACCAGCGGCGCATCGGTGCCCGAGGTGCTCGTCGAGGAAGTGCTCGAGCAGCTCGCCGGCGCCGGCTACCGCGACATCGAAGAGGTGCGGACCGCGGAGGAGGACCTGCTGTTCTCACTCCCGAAGGAGCTGCGTCAGGATGCCGATGGCCGGCGTGACGACCGTGCCATCGGTGGGAGGATCCGCTCATGAGCATCCCCACCGACCCGGATCGTCCCGCGCGTCCGCAGTACGGCGAGTATGCGACGCCGGAGGAGCAGCGCGCCCGGATCAAGCAGCCCGACGCGTCGCGCGCGCTCGAGGAGGGTCACGCGTTGACGCCTGCTCCGCCGGCGGTTGTCGCGCCGGTGGCGAAGCAGCCGGCGTCGCGTCGGCCGGCGACGGCGACCGGCACGGTCTCGCTCGCTCACACCGACACCTCCGACCAGGCGGTGCGCCGGCGCAACCTCGACCGCGTCGTGACGTGGATGCTGCTCGGGTACGGCCTGTTCACCGTGGTGACGCAGATCCCGTCGTACCTCGACTACGCCGGCTTCGCATCGTCGTTCTTCTCGATCCTGGGGGTGAACGTCACGCTCACCGATCCGGCGGGCGCGCAGGTGTGGGGGACCGCCGCGGCCGTGGTGCTCGGGGTCGGCTGGCTGCTGACCGCCGTGCTCTCCTGGCTGCGGATGCGGTCTGGCCACCGGGGATGGTGGGTGCCGCTGATCGGCGGCATCGTGTTCACCTTCGCAGCGGCGTGCCTGATGATCGTGCCGCTGATGACCGATCCCGCGGTGTGGCCGGCGCTCGAGAAGGCCCTGCTCCCCGCGTGAAACTGACGAGGGACCCGGGCTGATCCAGCCCAGGTCCCTCGTCTGTTCAGTGGGTGTCGACGGTCAGCTCTGCGACTTGCCGTGCGAGCCGAGCTGCTGGGTGGCCTCGACTACGCGCGCTGCCATGCCGGTCTCGGCGACCTTGCCCCAGGCGCGGGGGTCGTAGGCCTTCTTGTTGCCCACTTCGCCGTCGACCTTGAGCACGCCGTCGTAGTTCTTGAACATGTAGCCCGCGACCGCACGCGTGAAGGCGTACTGGGTGTCGGTGTCGATGTTCATCTTGACGACGCCGTTCGCGACCGCGAGTGCGATCTCCTCGGCGGTCGATCCGCTGCCGCCGTGGAAGACGAGGTCGAGCGGCTTCGCGCCGGTGTTGAACGCCGACGCGATGCCCGCCTGGATCTCGCCGAGCAGCTCGGGGCGCAGCTTGACGTTGCCGGGCTTGTAGACGCCGTGCACGTTGCCGAACGTGAGCGCGGCGATCCAGCGGCCCTGATCGCCGAGGCCGAGGGCCTGGACGACCTGCGACACATCGGCGGTGGTCGTGTAGAGGGCATCGTTCGAGCCCTCGTGCTGGACGCCGTCCTCTTCGCCGCCGACGACGCCGATCTCGACCTCGAGGATGGCGTTGATCGCCTTCAGTCGGGGGAGGAGCTCCTTGGCGATGTCGATGTTCTCGCTGAGCGGCACGGCCGAGCCGTCCCACATGTGGGACTGGAAGATGGGGTGTCCGCCGTCGGCGACGGCCTGCTCGGACGCGGCGACCAGCGGCAGCACGAAGTCCTCGAGTGCGGGCTTGGGGCAGTGGTCGGTGTGCAGCGCGACCGTGATCGGGTAGCTCTTGGCGACCTCGTGGGCGAACTTCGCGAAGGCGAGCGCGCCGGTCGCGCGGGCCTTGACGGTGTGACCGGCGAAGTAGTCGGCACCACCGGTGGTGACCTGGATGATTCCGTCCGACCCGGCCTCGGTGAGGCCCTGGAGGATGGCGTTCACGCTCTGCGAGCTGGCGGCGTTGAACGCGGGGTAGGCGAAGCCGCCCGCCTTCGCACGATCCAGCATTTCGGCGTACTGCTCGGGGGTGGCGACGGGCATGACAACTCCTTGGTCTCGGCGTTCACAGCAACTCTAGCGAAGCGGGGTGCCGCGGCGGGATGTCCCGAAGAGGCGCCTGGAGATGTGGGCGTCCTTCTCCTCGGGAAAGATTTGCAATTCCTTCGCGCGCGCGACACCGGATTCTAGAGCGCCGTGGCAACCTTCGTCGCTAGGGTGGGGCCATGGTAAGTCTTACCGCGGACATGAGCCCGCTGCATCCCGACCGAAATCTTGCGATGGAACTGGTTCGCGCCACGGAGGCGGCTTCGATTCGCGCCGTGCCGTTCATCGGCCGGGGGCAGAAGGAGCTCGCCGACGGTGCCGCCGTCGATGCGATGCGCGCCTTCCTGACGACCGTCAACTTCGACGGTGTGATCGTGATCGGCGAGGGCGAGAAGGATGACGCCCCGATGCTCTTCAACGGCGAGAACGTCGGCAACGGCCGGGGTCCGCAGTGCGACATCGCGGTCGATCCGATCGATGGAACGACGCTGACCGCAGAAGGTCGCAACAACGCGCTGTCGGTCATCGCCGTGTCCGACCGCGGCACGATGCTGGACGCCTCATCGGTCTTCTATATGGACAAGCTCGTCACCGGCCCCGCCGGCGTAGGGGTCGTCGACATCCGGCTGCCGGTCGGCGAGAACATCCGGCTGCTGGCCAAGGCGCTGGGCAAGCCGGTGGACGAGATCGTGGTCTCGGTGCTCAACCGGCCGCGCCACGCGCAGCTGATCGCGGACATCCGGGCTTCGGGTGCCGGCACGCGTCTGATGTCGGACGGCGACGTGGCCGGCGGCATCAACGCCGCGCGCCACAATGCGCGCACCGACATGTGTGTCGGCGTCGGCGGAAGCCCGGAGGGCATCGTCACGACGTGCGCGATCAAGGCCCTCGGTGGACACATCCAGGGACGCCTGTGGCCGCGCGATGACGACGAGAAGCAGAAGGGCAAGGATGCCGGTCTGCGCCTCGACGGATACGTCTATGAAGCAGATGAACTGGTGACCGCCAAGAACACGCTGTTCGTCGCCACCGGAGTCACCAACGGCGAACTCGTGGCGGGTGTGCGGCGCGAGGGCGGGTACATCTACACCGAGAGCGTCGTCATCCGCGGGGCTTCGGGCACGCTGCGCCGCATCGCCTCGGAGCACCTGACGTCGAAGTGGCTCTGATCTGACCCCTATTACCACTCGGCGTCGTCTGGCGCATCCCCGCACCGGTTCCGGCACAGTTCGTGCTGGGTCTGGCACAATCAGAGAGTCGCCGGCACCGGCGCGCCGATCGTGAAGGGGACGCTCTTGGATGCTCAGAGCTCGAATCCGCAGACCGGCGCACACGCGGTCGTCGCCGACGCCACCGACCCGGCTCGTCGCCCGGACGTCTTCTTCCGCGTCCGTCGCGACGAAGGTCACCAGGTGTCGGCATGGTGGATGATCGGCGCCTTCGTGGTCGTGTCAGTCGGCGTCATCCTGCTCATGAGCCTCATCCCCGGCGGCGCCTGAGCCGTGCCAGGCGGGGAGCGCATCGCTCTCCGGGAATGAGATCCGCTCTCTGAGGTCGCCGAGATCCGCGGTGAGAACTTTCGCGTCCTGGATCGGCAACTGGTCATCGTCGTCGTCCGTGTCGATCAGCTCGGGGGCGGTGAGTCGTCGCGGTGCCCGGTCGATCACCGCGGGGGCTTCGAGGGCGTCGAGCTTGGTGGCGTCGATCCCCGGGAACTTGCGGGCGCTCACGAGCACGCGCGTCTCGAGCGAGCCGGTGAACTTGTTGTAGCTGTCGACCGTGCGCTCGATCGCCCGGCGGAGGTCATCGGCATGCCCGGCGAGGCTGCCGAGGCGCTCGTACAGCTGGTTGCCGAGGTCGAAGAGCTGCCGGGCCTCCTGCGAGACGTCCTGCTGCGTCCACGTGTAGGCGACCGTCTTCAGCACCGCCCAGAGATTCACGGGGGAGGCCAGCGCGACCCGCTTGCTGAAGGCGTAGTCGAGCAGCGACGGGTCCTCTTCGAGCGCGGCGGCGAGCAGGGATTCGCTGGGCACGAAGCACACGACGAATTCGGGACTCGAGCTGAGGCCCGCCCAGTAGGTCTTCTTCGCGAGCGCGTCGACGTGCGCCCGGACGGCCCGCACGTGCTTCTCGAGCAGGCTCTTGCGACGCGCGCCCTCGGCGCCCTGCGCGGTGAACGGGATCGCGCTCGCCTCGAGGTAGGCATCCAGCGGGACCTTCGCATCGACCGCGAGCGCCTTGTCGCCGGGAAGACGGATGACCATGTCGGGGCGGCCGGCTCCGGCATCCGTCGTGATCGATGTCTGCGTGTCGAAGTCGACGTAGCGGGTGAGCCCGGCCGCTTCGACGACGCGGCGCAGCTGGGTCTCGCCCCACACGCCACGCGTCGCGCCGGAGCGCAGGGCGCCGGCCAGGGACTCGGTCGTCGCGCGGAGGGCTTCGTCGGACTCCTGGGCGCGGCGCAGCTGCTCGGCGACGCTGCCGAACTGCAGCTGTCGCTCTCGTTCGAGCAGCTCGACTTTCTGCTGCATCGTCTCCAGCGTCGAGCTCACCGGTGCGAGAGCGCGCAGCACGGCCTGCTCGCGGCGGTCGCGATCCTCGCGCTCGGCGTGATCGGTGCGGGTCTGCGACGCGAGCTCGCGGTAGAGCAGCTGCTGGTGGTCGAGCTGGGCCTGCACCCCCTGGCGGGTCGCTTCGGCGGCGGCCAGTCGCGCGATCAGCTGGCTGTGCTCCTCGCTCGTGCGCGCGGCGGCGCGGGCGAGCGCGGTGAACCAGCCMGCGAGTGCGCCGGCGGCGAGGCATCCGATCGCGAGGAGGGAGATGACGAGTGCGTCCATGGGATCAGGATGCGTGAGGCCTCCGACATCGGGGGTCGGCGCGCCGTGCGGGTCAGGCGACGGCGGCGGCGAGGGCGGAGAAGTCGAGGAGTGCCGGCTCGGCTGCCGGCTCGGCCGCCGAAGCCACGACCTTCGCCGCGACCGGGATGCGCGGCATCCGTACGCCCGTCGTGGCGGCGAGTTCGAACAGGTCGGATGCTCCTGCCCGGCCGGCGGCGTCGATCATGATGTGCGCGCAGGCGAGCGCGTCGGCGGCGGCGTCGTGGTGCGCGAAGTCCATGAAGCCGGCGACCGCGGMGACCGAGGGGAGGCGGTAGGACTCCAGGTCGTAGAGCTTGCGCGCGACCAGCAGGCTGCACATGTAGCGGTACGGCGGGGAGTCGTCGCCGGTCGCCTCGCAGGCGCGCCGGATCACGCTCATGTCGAAGCCGGCGTTGTGCGCGACGAGGACGTCAGCGCCCGCGAACGCGGCGAGATCGTCGAGCTGCGCGCTCCACCCCTTCGCGCCCCTGACATCGGAAGCACGGATGCCGTGGATCCCGGTGTTGAACTCGACGAAGTCATCGTGTCCAGGGGGAGGCTGGATGAGCCATCCGGCCGTGGCGACCACGCGGCCGTCGCGGACCCGGGCGAGTCCGACGGCGCAGGCCGATGCGCTGCTGGAGTTCGCCGTCTCGAAGTCGATCGCGGTGAAGTCCAGGGGCACGCTTCAGCGTCACCCGGGCCAGGCACGAAGGCCCGGAGGCGCGCCGGGCGGAACGGCGTGTCGCTACGCCCGCACCGCGCCGACGACGGACCAGACCCGATCGGGGTACCGGTAGCGCGGCTCGAGCCCATTGCGACCAAGGACGTCGATCATCGATTCGGGCGKATGGATGAACGAGCGGAACGGATTGCCCGTCACGCGGTACATCAAGTTCTCCGCCCAGATCGCGGAGCGGGTGTACCAGGTGCGTGGCGGGTGGCTGAAGATCAGGGCGCGGCGGGCGCGATCGGCGGCGGCGGAGAGCAGGGCATCGTAGTCGGGGTAGCAGCACACCACCCGATGAAGGACGACGATGTCGGCCGGCTCGACAGCGTCGGGCGTCACCGCGAGATCCACTCCCACCACTCGCGCAGCGCGTGCCCGCAGCCCGTGTTCATCGAGCAGGCGCGCGGCCTCGGCCTCGTACGCTCCCGAGAGCTCGAGGTTGGTCGTCCGTGAGGCGCCGTGAAGCAGCAGTTCCACCTGGATCGCGCCGACCCCGCCGCCGATCTCCAGCACCGTTGCGCCGTCGAGGTCATTCGATCGAGCGATGTCGACGATGTGGCGCGCGGCGGGCGTCAGACCGTCCTGGCGGTAGTCGCGCGCGAGTCTTCCGGCGAATCGAGCGTCGAACTCCCGCTCGTATCCGTCCGGTGTCGGTGGTCCGCAGCAGTCGTCCACGGCTTCAGTATGGACCTCGTCGTAGGCTCTGGTCATGGCAGATCGCGAGGAGATGGCCCTCTCGTTCGGGTCCCAGGCGAGTCGATACGAGGTCGGGCGTCCGGACTATCCGGTCGAGGCGGTCGAGTGGATGCTGCAGCCGGTGCACCACGACGGACGCGCGCTTCGAGCCGCTGACGCGGGTGCCGGTACCGGCAAGCTCACCCGTGTCGTCGCTGGGCTCGGCGCCGAGGTCATCGCGATCGATCCCGATCCGGCGATGCTCGCCGAACTGCGATCGCACGTGCCCGGTGTGCCGACCTTCGTCGGAAGTGCGGAGCGGATGCCGCTGCCCGACGCATCGCTCGACGCGGTGCTTTACGGACAGGCGTGGCATTGGGTCGACGTCCCGTCGGCGTCCGCGGAGGCGGGGCGGGTGCTGCGCTCGGGCGGTGTGCTGGGGCTCGTCTGGAACATCCGTGACGACTCAGTGCCCTGGGTCGCTCGCTTGACCGCGGCGATGCACGGCAGCCACGCCGAGGAGATGCTGGCAGGCGACGGCGTGCGGGTCGACGATCCGTTCGACGGGTTGGAGGAGCGGTCGTGGTCGTGGTCGCGCACCCTCGGACGTGGCGCCTTCCTCGACATGGTGTCGTCGCGCAGCTATGTCATCAGCGCGGGGGAGTCGGAGCGGGCGCGCATTCTGGCGGCGGTCGGTGAGCTGTTCGATTCTCAGCGACGCGTGGACGAGACGGGCGTCGAGGTCGTGGACCTGCCGTATCGCACGCGTGCCTATCGCGGGATTCGGCCGTAACGCACTTCGGAGTACCGTGACCCCATGCGCACGCTCACCGTCTGCAACTTCGTCACCGTCGACGGCCGCTACGAGGACGACGACCATGACATCGGCTCCTTCTTCGAGCATCAGCACCTCGACTACGCCGGGGCCGACAGCTACGACCACTACACGGCCGGCCTCCTCCGTGAATCCGACACCCTGGTGCTCGCCGGCCGCCGGTCGTTCCTCGGAAACGTAGAGTACTGGGCGAGCGTCCGCGGGAATCCGGATGCCACGGCCATCCGCCGCGAGATCGCCGAGCTCATGCACTCCATCGAGAAGATCGTCGTCAGCGACACCATCTCCGAGGCCGACACACAAGCCCACCCCAACACCCGCATCGTGCGCATCGCCGACGCCCGAGCCGAGGTCGCCGAGCTGAAGGCGGCGGAGGGACGCGGCATCCTGATCCTGCTCAGCAGGATGCTGTGGAACGACCTGATCCACGCGGGACTCGTCGATGAGCTGCACCTGGTGACCTTCCCGCTGATCGCGGGCGGGGGAGTCGCCCTGTTCGATGAACGACCGCCCGTCGCGCTGAAGCTTCTCGGCACGCACGTGTGGGAGGAGTCCGGCAACGTGCTGATGCGCTGGCGCGTCGATCCGGTCGGCGTGGCGACGTGAGCAACGCCGCAGACTTCGACGACGTGGCGAGCCTGTACGCCGTCGCGCGCCCGTCGTATCCGCGGGCCGCGGTGGAGTGGTTGTTGGATGGCGGAGGCCGCGATGTCGTCGATGTGGGCGCCGGCACCGGCCTCTTCACGCGACTGCTCGTGGGCAGAGACCGAACCGTCACCGCAGTGGAACCTTCGGAACGGATGCTGGGAGAGCTGCGCACCGCACTGCCGGAGGTGGTCGCGCTGCAGGGGTCGGGTGAACGGATGCCGCTGCCCGACCGCTCCGCGGATGTCGTGGCCTTCGCGCAGGCGTGGCATTGGGTCGACGTGCCCGCGGCGTCGACCGAAGTCGCGCGGGTGCTGCGACCAGGTGGTCGTCTCGGTCTCGTCTGGAATCTCCGCGATGAGCGCGTGGCGTGGGTGCGTGCGCTCGGCGAGGCCATGCGAGCAGACGGGGATCACTTCCGCGGCGAGACGCAGGACCCGGACGTCGGTGCACCGTTCGGCGAGCCGGAGAGGCAGTTCGTCGAGTGGGTGCGCGTGTGCACGCCTGATGAGCTCCTCGCCGATGTGCGGTCGCGGAGCTACTTCGGTCTGCTGCCCGCTCCCGAGCACGAGCACGTCATCTCCGCGGTGCGCGGCGTACTCCGAGAGCACGCCGAGACCTCATCGCGCGCGGTGCTCGAGCTGCCTTACGTCACGGCGTCGTTCCGCTACACCCACCCCTGAGGTCGAGCCGCATCCACGGCTCAGGGAAGCGGCATCCGCGCCACGTAGACTTGGGCGACGTGGCTCTAACTATCGGCATCGTCGGCCTGCCCAACGTCGGCAAGTCCACCCTGTTCAACGCGTTGACCAAGAACGACGTGCTCGCAGCGAACTATCCGTTCGCGACGATCGAGCCGAATGTCGGGGTCGTGAGCCTGCCGGATCCGCGGCTCGTGAAGCTCGCGGAGGTGTTCCACTCCGAGCGCATCCTGCCCGCGACGGTGTCGTTCGTCGACATCGCCGGCATCGTGCGCGGGGCCTCGGAAGGTGAAGGACTGGGCAACCAGTTCCTCGCGAACATCCGCGAAGCCGACGCGATCGCCCAGGTCGTGCGCGGATTCACCGACGACGACGTGGTGCACGTCGAGGGCGCGGTCAACCCGCAGAACGACCTCGAGACCATCAACGCCGAGCTCATGCTCGCCGACCTGCAGACGCTCGAAAAGGCGATCCCGCGCCTCGAAAAGGACGTCAAGACGAAGCGAGCGGATGCCTCGACCCTCGAAGCGGCCGTGGCGGCGAAGGATGCCCTGGAACGCGGCATCTTGCTCTCGCACGCCAAGCTCGATCTCGCGCCCATCAAGGAACTCGGTCTGATGACCGCGAAGCCGTACATCTACGTCTTCAACGTGGATGAGGCGGTGCTGACGGATGCCGCGGCTCTCGCTTCGCTCGAAGCCCTCGTCGCGCCCGCCCACGCGGTGTTCCTCGACGCGAAGATCGAGTCGGAGCTCATCGACCTCGATCCCGAAGACGCCGCGGAGCTGCTCGCGTCGACCGGTCAGGAGGAGTCGGGCATCAGCCAGCTCGCCCGGATCGGCTTTGACACGCTCGGGCTGCAGACGTACCTGACGGCGGGTCCGAAGGAGGCGCGCGCCTGGACGATCGGCAAGGGCTGGAAGGCTCCGCAGGCGGCCGGCGTGATCCACACCGACTTCGAGAAGGGCTTCATCAAGGCCGAGGTGATCTCGTTCGAGGACCTCGTCGACGCCGGCTCGGTGCTCGAGGCCCGTCATCGTGGCAAGGCGCGGCTCGAGGGCAAGGACTACGTCATGCACGACGGCGACGTCGTGGAGTTCAGGTTCAACGTCTGAGCGAGTGCTCAATGGTCGTTGAGCGAGCGAAGCGAGACGAAACGGGTCGTTCCCCTGGCGATCCGTCAGACCCCGAACCGGATCACTGGGTGGTCGTGACCTTCAGCGACGCAGGCGATCGGCTCGACCTCGACGCGATGGACAGCCTCCTCGAGACCGAAGTGGATGCTGACGACGCACTGCGAGCGGCCGGAGCCGGATGGATCGACGGCAACGAGATGGGCGAGCACCAGTACGACCTGTACTTCGTCGGGAACGATCGTGAGCAGATGTGGGCCGTGCTCGAGCCGATCTTCGCTGCCGCCCCGATCGAGTGGTCACGCGTCGAACTGCGCGATGGGCTGGAAGACCCGGCCGCGGTCGTTGTGATGCCGTGAGGTGCAGCGCTGACCGGATTCGCGCTGCCGCCTTGGGTGGCAGTGCATCCGGGTTACAACCGTCGTGATCGCTGTAGTGACGGGGTGTGCCATAAACGATCCGGATCTCGAACGGCTCATCGAGCAGGACCATCAGGCGTCCACGGCGTTCTGCAACGGAGATGCCGGGCCGAAGCTGGCGCTCTACTCGCGGGCTGACGACGCCACGCTGGCCAACCCGGACTCGGACCGCCCGCACTCGGCTGGGCGCACGTGGCCGCCGCAGCAACGGCAACGGCGGCGGTACTCCGCGACGGCGAACCGACGCGTTCATGGCGGCGCGGGCGGCACGCTCGATCGTCGGTGAGTGAGGCGAGGCGGCAATCGATGCCGTGGGTCAGTCCAGGTCACTGAGTCCAGTGATCGAGTAGCCGAGCTCCGCGAGCCGGCCCGCTGCACCATCCCTGCCTCCACTGAACTGATCCGAACCGAGCGGAACTCCGTGCTGGTACCCGTACGCAACGCCGAAGATCGCCTTCGAGTCGTATCGTCCCGTATCCGTCATGAGGAAGTAGTCGCGTGCCTTGCCGTAGCCGTACTTGAGGAGGAAGGCATCGCGACCGATGCGGTCGAACTCTTCGAGCGCTCGGTCGACGGCACCGCGATCAGTCAGGTTGGAGTATTTCGGCACGACTGGGCCGTCCGACACCGGTGCCGAAGGCGGGAACAGGATTTCGCTGGTGTCTGCAAGGTCTGGGTCGCCTGAGGCGACAGCCCTGTTCGCCCACTCCTTCGAGGCTTCGGTGTCAAGTCCCCGAAGCAGGTACGCCAGGTTCGCGAGCGCGCCGTTGTCGCCGGCTGCCGCCGCCTTCTCGAACCACTTCCGCGCTTGGCGCTGAGCGAGTACTCCGCAGTTCACCATCGCGTCCTTGTCCCCGGCGTCTGCCGCCCGCGCGAGCCATTTCATTGCCTGGTCCGGATCGTCCTCCATGAGGTAATAGCCGAGGAAGGCCATCGCCTCGACTTCGCCAAGACGTGCGGCGCGCTCGAACCACTCCTTCGCCAACTGAACGTCGGATTCTTTGTAGTCGAGTCCGATGTTGTACGCGGCGCGTCCATCGCCTGCGGCGGCCGCACGCTCGAACCACGCCCTCGCGGCATGCGGTTGCTGAAGCTTCGTCAGCATCGCGCCGCGGTTGAACGCGGCATCCGTGTCGCCCTTCACCGCCGCTGCCTCTGCCCAGTCATCCGCAGCCGCGGGGTCGGACTCTTGAAGCAGAAGTCCCAAGTTCGACATCGCATTCGCGTCGCCGTGCGCGGCCGCTTGCTCGAGCCACGTTCGCGCGATTTTGGGATCGGTGAACCGAAAGAAAGAGCCGAGCGCGAACATCGCGCTGGGATTGCCCAGCTCCGCGGCATCTTCCAACCATCGCCGTGCGGTGTCAGGGTCAGAGTCCTTCAATTCGGTCCCCAGCCAATACATCGCATCCGCGTCGCCCAGTTTGGCCCGCCATTCGAGGCGTGCCATCGGGCCCGCGTTGGGCGGCGGCGGGTTTCCCAGCGCTTGACGCTCAGTCGCACCGCCATCTCGCTCGGGCAGATTCTGAAGAAGCGACATCAATCGGGATGTCGCGCTCAGGCTGTCGCCCGCGAGATATTCGAACGCGGGCCAGGGATTGAACGCGCGGAGTCGCTCGGCATAGCGCGCGCGCAGATAGGCGAGCAGCCGAGGTGCGGGTTCGATGTCGTCTTCGGCGGCGAGTTCGCGGTGGATCTCCGCGCTGTTCGCGCTGAGAACGAGCCAGTCGGCCCTGGCGTCGGTCCTAACTGTGAGTGTGGCGCTCACCGGTTCGCTCCCAGATCCGAGGGATTCGGGCCACGGGCCAGTGCGGGTTGAGAACAGCGAGCGCCACTTCTCTTCCTGCGCGCCGAGGTCTCCAGGGGGGATCGCGCGCCAGCTCGGGTCGGGGTCCTGAATCTCTGCGACGAGGGGGTTGGCGAACCCCCCGAGCACATTGCCGCACTCTGGGCAGGCGAACTCGATCATGAATTCGTTCACCGCCCCGATCGCGAAATCCATGCCGATACCCGACCAATTGCAAGTCGGGCAGCTATACGAGGCGAGCGGTCGTTCGAATCTTCCGTCGCGGGCCACGTGGCACCCCTTTCGGTCGCTTGATCGGGATCCTAGTCTCTTGCTTGCAGACGGTCAGGAGGCCTCGTGTGGACGCAGGATCATGGGTCTTCTCATCGTTCGTCGACTATTACGACGCGAGGACGGATGCCGTCGGCCGCCATGCTGAGCAGCTCCGTTCCTCCACGCCGGAAGACGCTCGAGATGCGCTCGATACCGTCTCCCGCGTCGTGACCGGATACGCCAGAGACTTAACTGACGACCAGCTCGTCGGGTGCACGGTGTCGATGGTCGACGATCTCTACAAGACCGCCTCGTGGATCGACATGTGGTCAAGAGAGACAACCGCATACGTCCACGCTGTCTTCGGCAACTTCCTGTCTGTGGCCGGCGAGCGCGGGAAGCAGGTGCGATACATCGTCGACAACAGCTTTGATGAAGGGTCGCAACGCGCGCTCACGGCGTATCCCGCGGCGTTCCAGGCTGCCGGAGTCGTGTACGTCTGCCCGCACCAGATCGCGTTCACCTTGGCGCAGAAGAGTGGGCTATCTGTGGGCGAGAATCCAGGCCCTGCGGACCTTGCGTCCCTGCTTGCTGAAGCTCGGAACGTCGCATCTCGTGCAGCAAGCGCGGTGGTCGAGCGCGGCCGTCACCTGGCATACCTCGAGGCGGACTTCGAGCCGGGATCCATGGATCATGTCCGCTCACTCCCGACACAGCCGGGTACGATCACGATCCTCCGAGAAGAGGCGCCGACTGCGGGGTCTCGCGTCATGGTGTTGACCACCTGATCACAACGGCTGAAGAAGTGAGCAAGAATCCGAAGTCGCAACTGGATAAGCATTTCCACGTCTACGTGATCGAGATCGACTCGAGTCGCTTCGTGTTCGTCGGTGAGGGGGTCGTGTATGTCGGGGAGACGGAGCTGAGTCCGAATCAGCGGCTCAAGAAACACCTCGAACGCGGTCGCGGATCGGCCCGCGTGATTCGCCGACACCGCGTGCTTGGACTGCGACCAGATCTCGCGCCGGGAGGTAGTCCGTTCGCGACACGGGAAGAGGCTCTCGAGTGGGAGCGGGCCACCGCTGAGCATCTCCGTGCCGAAGGGTTTCGGGTCTACGGCGGTCAGGGGAAGCCCTTCATGGACGACGACTGGTAGTCGGTGCGTGCATGGCGGAGGATTCCAGCGCGGACCGAGCAATGCTCAACCGTCGGGCAACCAGGGAGGTCTCCGCGGAGGCGGCCAGCTGGATCGTTCGGTGGGAGACGGCGATGAGTTCGGCGAGGGTGCTCGAAGCCCTCGATGCGCCCTAGGAGCACCGCTGATCCGTTCATCGCCAGTCGGTGGCCCAGTCCTGGGTGTTGGTGCCGCTGGAGGAGCCCGAGGCACCGCTGGCTGCCCAGATG
>NZ_JBFUMV010000019.1:0-120971 GCF_054049175.1 Microbacterium sp. P5_E9
GATCGGATCCGGCGCCCCGAGGGATAGTGTGAGCGGCGGGGGCGATGCCGTGACCGATCCAGTGCATCTCGAAGCAGTTCACACCCGAGGGGCCTCGGCCATCGGGCGGCGCACCAGTGCCCTCCAGCAGGCGGTGCTGCGCATCGCGACCGCGATCGTCACCGTCGCCTACCGGCTGTACCGCGTGCATCCGATGGTGTGGCGCTGGACGGCGCGCCACTACCAGCCATGGATGGGGAGTTTCGCACGTCTGAACGCGTGGATGATCTGCCAGCAGGCGTACCTCGACGTGCCCGCTTACCACGACTATCAGAAGGCGAACGGCTTCCGGTTCCGGTGGTGGCGGCTGGACAACTACCGGCCCACCTCGAAGACCGACTACGTGAACGCCTATCCGGAGGCGGAGCGCTGCTGGCATGGCCGCATCGAGACCATCGGCACGGTCGTCGACGAGTCGAGCGGATCCTCCGGCAAGCCCTACAACTGGCTGAGGTCCAAGCGCGAGCTGAACACCGTGCACAAGAACGTGGCCGGCTACGTGACGCAGATCTTCGGCACCCGCAAGCTCTTCGCGATCAACGCCTTCTCGATGGGTGCCTGGGCGACGGGAACGAACACGGGCATCGCGATGTCGAAGGTCGCGATGGTGAAGAACACCGGTCCGGACATCGAGAAGATCGTCGACACCCTGCTCTTCTTCGGGCCTGGCTACGTCTACCTGATCAGCGCGTATCCGCCGTTCCTCAAGCACCTGCGCGACCGGCTCGACGCCGAACCCCGTTTCGACTGGGAGCAGTACACACTGAACGGCTTCGTCGGCGGCGAGGCGCTCACGGAGGGGCTGCGCGACTACCTCGAGGACCGCTTCAACCGCGTGTACGCGGGCTACGGCGCCTCCGATCTCACCATCGGCATGGCCGGCGAGAGCGATCTCACCGTCTGGCTGCGCCGGGCTCTGGCGAACACCCCGGCCCTGCGAGAGGACGTGCTGGGCGCGGCCGAGAACCGCATCCCGATGATCTTCCAGTACAACCCGCTCGAGACGTTCCTCGAGACGACCGAGCACGGCGAGCTGCTGGTCACCCTCAACTCGACCGACATCATGAGCCCGAAGACCCGGTACAACATCGGGGACGAGGCCATGATCATCGACTTCCCGAGCATGCAGGCGCTCGTTGCCCGGCATCCGCGGCTCGCGTTCGGCTATGAGCGCGCGTTCGCGATCCAGCGGACGCGGCTGCCGTTCGTCCTGCTCTTCGGGCGCAAGGACTCGACGATCTCGTACATGGGCGCCAACATCTATCCGCTCGACGTCGAGAACGGGCTCTACCTCGACAATCCGTACGCGAGCGCGATCGAGTCGTTCAAGCTGGGGCTGCTCGAGATCGGCGGGCACGAGCAGCGACCGATCATCCACCTGCAGCTGCGCCAGGGCAGCGCGCTCGACGACGCGGCCCGTGCCGATCTGCGCGTGCGGGCGGCGGAAGGGGTGCTCTCGCACCTCGCTCGGGTCTCGCGCGACATCGCGCAGTCGCTGGCCGAGGATCCGACCACCCGCGACGTGCGCATCGAGGTGCACGACCACGGCACCGGGCCGTTCGTGGGGGGGAACATCAAGATCAAGAACGCCTACACGTTCGATCAGAAGGAAGCTCTCGATCAGGCGGATGTGGAGCGCGCCTGATGCGCTCCACCGACTTCTCGAAGGCGCCGCCGCAGGGTCGGGCTCAGGCGATGCTCGTCATCGACAGCGAGACGGCTGATGCGGGCTGGGCGCGCGCACTGCTTCGCACCGCTCGTCGCGACCCGGCTCGGCTCTGGGACCACCGCTACCGCGTCGCCGGCCACCGGGGCATGCTGATCGGCTTCACGAACCGCGATTCCATGCTCGCCTTCGCCGCCACGGTCACGGATGCGCGCACGCGCGGCTACCGCGCCGAGTCGAGCGGCTACTCGAACGGCGTCTGGCGGGCCGAGGGCCCGACGATGACGCACATCCCGACCTTCACCCCCGTCACCCGTGAGCGTGAGCACGGCGTGACCCCACCAGAAGTCGCAGGCGGGCGCGCCCTCGGCCCTGGCCGGCACGGTCACCGGCCGCGCGGGCCCGTCAACCCACCGCGCAGCCCCATCGAGGGCGGCTCGCTCTTCCTCGGCGCCACGCGTTACCGCGGACCGCGCAGCCTGCTCATGCTCGCGCGCACCTGGTATCCCATGCTCGCGAAGATGCGGCGGATGAAGGGCTACGTCTGGCACGCGGTGTACGGCTCGGGCCTCTGGGCACTGGGCACGATCGCCTTCTTCGACGACCGCGACGCCCTGCTCGCCTTCGCACGGATGCCCGAGCATCGCCACCTGATGCAGTGGATCGTCGAGGGCACGCGCTGGGCGACGGCCGGGTTCATCCGCCTGCTGGTCGCCGAGGACAGTGCGGATGCGGACACCGGCTGGGAGCACCCGTGATCGTCGAGGCGGTCGCCGATCGCCGCGGCTTCCGCGACTTCGTCGAGCTGCCGCTGCGCCTGCACCCACAGGCCCTCGCCGTGCCGCTGCTCGAGTCGAGCCTGCGCGACTGGTGGACCGGCCGCTCCCCGCATCCGCAGCCGATCGAGCTCCTGCTGGTGCGGGATGCGCGGGGCCGGGCGGTCGCCCGCTCCACGGTGCACACGGATCTGCGGCTCGATGCCCGACTGGGGGCGCCTTCGCTGCTCTTCGGCGCCACGGAATTCGCCGACGCCGAGGCCGCGACGACCCTGTTCGCCGCGATCGAGGAGCGCGCGGCGGGGCGGGAGCAACTGGTCGGCCCGGTCTCGCTGCTGCCGAACCAGGCCGGGGGAGTGATCACCAGCGGGTTCGCGGAGCGCGGCTTCGTCGATTCCGCGTGGAACCCCGCGAGCTACCCGGGCATCTACGAGGCGGCCGGGTTCGAGCGGCTGTGGGAGTCGGACACCTGGGTGGTGCCGACGCGGAGCACGCCGGGCGTGAGCGCTGCGGAGTGGGCCGCCGCAGGGCTGCGTCTCGAGTACGGCTCGCGGCGCCGCGTCGATGAATTGATCCCCGAGCTGCTCGCGCTGCTGAATCGCTCCTTCGCCGCACTGCCGTACTACACCGAGATCACGCCCGACGAGATGGCCGCGGCGACCGACGGGCTCGCCTACCTGCTTGACGAGCGCCTCCTGCTGCTGGCCCGCGACGCCGGCTCGGGCGAGGCTGTCGCGTTCGTGCTGGTCGTCCCCGACATCACCCTCTTCCTACAGCGCATCGGCGGGCGGATGCGGCTGCACCGCCGACTGCAGCTGCTGCTGACCCGCGCGCGCTACCGGCGCGAGGCGATCCTGATCATCCAGGGCACCGACCCGGCGCGGCAGGGCCGCGGCATCCTCAGCCTGCTCAGTCGGCAGCTGCAGGCGAATCTCGCCGCGGGCGGCTACCGTCTGCTGCGCAGCACGTATGTGGGCCGCGACAACATCGGCTCGGCCCGGCAGTTCGAACGCTTCGGCGGCACGCCGCTGCACGGCTACACCTTCTACTCCCGGAGGATCGGATGAGCGCCACCGACATCGCCGCCCTGCTGCTGATCGCGAGCCGCTCGCCCTCCGCGCACAACACGCAGCCGTGGGCGCCGAGGATCGTCGGGCCCGACACTGTCGAGGTGTCGGTCGTGCCGGCGCGCACGCTGCCGGCCGGCGATCCGTCGTTCCGCGACCTCGTGCTCGCCCTCGGCGCCTGGTGCGAGAGCCTGGCCGTCGCGGCCGCGGCCGTCGGCTGCTCGATCGACGTGCAGCCGCTCGATGCGCTGAGCCGGCTCGACGAGCTGCCGCTGGACGGACCGGCCGACCCCGAGGATCCGGTGCTGCGCATCCGGGTGCTGGACACGCCGAGTGCCTCGCCCTACACAGTGCAGGACGTGCTCGCGCGTCGCGTCTTCCGCGGAGCGCTCGGGGCCCTGGACTGGACGCCGCCCGCCCTGCCGCCGTGGCTGGGCGTGCGCGAACTCGACGACGGAGCGATGACGCGCCTGGTGCGCCTCGGCGTGGCGTACACCGCCTCGCGGCCGAGCGTCGCAAAGGAGCTGCTGCACTGGCTGCGACTCAGCCCTGAGCATCCGAACTACCATCGCGACGGCATGACCGACCGGATGCTGATGATCCCGAAGCCGCTCGCGGCGCTCGCCACACCGTTCACCCGCCGCTCGTGGCTGCGCGATCCGGCGATCGCGGTCGCCGGGGCGTTCGGGCGCGCGCTGGAGGGGATCGAGCGGTCGGTGCGCCTGCCACCCGTCGAGGCCGGGTCCGCCCCGCGTCACATCGTGCTCGTCGTCGACGCCCGCAAGCTCGGCGGCGACCTGCCGAGCGCGACCGAGGCGATGGACAGCCGGATCGGCGCCCCCGAGCCGACCGTGCTCGAAGCGGGCCGCCAGCTGCAGCGGCTCTGGCTGCACGTGCACACCCTCGGTGGCGTCGTCTCGCCGCACTCCGAGATCATCGACTCGCCGCACGCGCACGGCCGGCTCCGGCGGCGTCTCCGGCTGCGCCGCTCGGAGGTGGCGCTCGCCGTGTTCACCGTCGGGCGGGCGCTGGGTGAGGTGCCGGTCTCACCGCGCCTCACGGATGCGCGATGAGCCGCGAGCTTGCCGCCCGCCCCACCCGCACCACCCGCATCGCGCTCCGCACGCGACTGCTCGGCTGGGTGATGCGGCACTCGCGCTCGATGCACATCAGCACGATGACCGCGCAGGACATCGCTCACAACCAGACCATGAGGCACCTGCCCCGGTTCGTGCAGAGCTGGGTCTTCGGTGCGCGGCATCCGGAGGTCGACACGCGCGACCTCAGCATCGACGGGCCGGGCGGCGCCCTGCGGCTGCGGGTGTATCGGCCGCGCCGTGCATCCGCGCCGCTGCCGGCCGCTGTCTACTTCCACGGGGGCGGCTGGACCCTCTTCGGCGGGCTCGACGCCTGCGACTGGCTGCCCAGCCGTGTCGCGGCTCTCGCCGGCGTCGTCGTCGTCGCCGTCGACTACCGCCTGGCGCCGGAGCATCCGTACCCCGCCGCCGTGGAGGACGCGCTCGCCGCGGTGCGATGGGTCGCTGCGCATCCCGATGACCTCGGCACCGATGCACGGCTGGCCGTCTTCGGCGACAGCGCCGGCGGCAACCTCTCGGCCGTCGTCGCCCTGGCCCTGCGCGACGCCGCACGCACCGAGCCCAGCACACCGCGGCTCCTCGCTCAGGGCCTGGTGTACCCGGTCACCTCGACAACCCTCGACGACGTCGCGATGATCGAGAACGCGCAGAAGCCGGTGCTCTCCCGCGCCGACATGGTCGCGTTCCTCCGGCACTACCTCGGTGGCGACGCCGGCATCGCCGAACGGTCGGCCGATCCGCTCGCCGCTCCGCTGTCAGCGACCACCCTCGTCGGCCTGCCGCCGGCTCTGGTGCAGATCGCCGATCACGACGTGCTGCGCGACCAGGGCATCGCCTACGCCGAGCGGCTGCGCGATCACCGCGTACCCACCTCCCTCGAGCGCTTCCCCTCCGCCCCGCACGGCTGGGTCACCTACCCGCGGCTCTCACGCGCGTCGGGGCCGGCGTCGGAGTCGCTGGCGCGGTTCCTCCGGCAGTGGCTGCGGTCCTGAGGCGCGGGCAGAGCACGGCTGGTCGACGAGCGGCGAGGTGGTCTCGCTTTTCGGACCGAGTGTGGAAATGAGGGATACTCGGAGGCGCCGCAGTGTCTGCGGCCGTGAATCCCATGAGCACCTCTCCACTTCTTCCGCATCGCCTCGTCGCGAGCATCGGCATCGTCGGCCCCGGACGGGTCGGCCGCGCCGCCGCACTCGCACTGCGATCGGCCGGGTATCGCGTGACCGGGCCTACCGGGCGCGGTGAGTCCATCGAACCTGCGACCGCGGTGCTGCTCTGCGTCCCGGATCGCGAGATCGCGGCGGCCGCTCGAGCGGTGCGGAACAAGGCGGATTTCGTCGGGCACACCTCCGGAGCGACACCGGTCGCCCCGGCCGGGGTCGATTTCGGACTGCACCCGCTGCGCGCGTTCGTCGGCACCGAGGGCGCGGATGCGTTCCACGGGATCGGGTGCGCCGTCGCCGGGACGTCGCCCGAGGCGCTCGCCGTCGCCGAGGAGCTCGTCGCGGCCGTCGGCGGCGAGTCGTTTCCACTGGCCGACGCGCAGCGCGCGGGGTACCACGCGACCGCATCGATCGCGTCCAACTTCCTCGTGACCCTCGAGGCTGCCGCCGAGACCATGGCTGAAGCATCGGGGTTCACGGCATCCGATATGCGCCGATATCTGGCGCCGCTGGTGCGCGGCACCGTCGAGAACTGGGCGGCGCACGGTCCACGTGCCGCGCTCACCGGACCGATCGCTCGCAGGGATGAGTTGACGGTCGACGCCCAGCGCGCCGCCGTCGCATCGGCCGCGCCGCAGCTGCTCCCGCTGTTCGACGCGCTGTGTGCGAGAACGTACGCGCTCGCCGCGACGAGGGAGCCCGTAGCATGAGGATCATCCGGAGCATCGCCGAGGTGCGCGCCGCCGTCCGCGACGCACGTGCTGCGGGGGACCGGGTGGGGCTGGTGCCGACGATGGGCGCCTTCCACGAAGGTCATCTCTCACTGATCCGGCAAGCCCGCGCCGACAGCGATCTGGTCGTCGTGTCGCTCTTCGTGAACCCGACGCAGTTCGGCGCGAACGAAGACCTGAGCGCGTATCCGAGGGATGAGGAGAGGGATGCCGCGCTCGCGGACGCGGCGGGCGCCGACATCCTGTTCGTCCCATCGGTCGACGAGATCTATCCGGACGGCTTCGCCACCACGATCCACATCTCGGGCATCACGGAGGTGCACTGCGGTGCGAGCCGCGGGCCGCACCACTTCGACGGGGTCGCGACGGTCGTGGCGAAGCTGTTCCAGATCGTCGCCCCCGACGCTGCCTACTTCGGGCAGAAGGACGCGCAGCAGATCCTTGTCATCCGTCGGCTCGTCCGGGATCTCGACATCCCGGTGCGGATCGTGGCCTGTCCGATCGTGCGGGAGGCCGATGGCCTGGCGATGAGCTCCCGCAATGCCTACCTCGACCCGGCCGCTCGGCGGCGCGCGACCGCGCTGAACCGTGCGCTGGATGCCGCCGAGGCCGCGGTTGCGGTGGGGGAGACGAACGCGGGCGCGGTGCTCGACGCGTCCCGGAAGGTGCTCACCGAGGCCGGGATCGATCCGGAGTACCTGGAGCTCCGATCTCCCGATGACCTGCGCGAGCTGCCCGCGGTCGACCAGCCGGCGCTGCTCGCCGTCGCCGCCAGGGTCGGGGCGGCGCGACTCATCGACAACCGAATCCTGGAGCCGACGCCATGAGCACTCGCCCCGCCGCCGCACCGCACCCGCGCATCACGTTCGCGACGCTCGCCGCGAAGAAGGCGAACGGCGAACCCATCGCGATGATCACGGCGTACGACTACCCCAGTGCGCAGATCGCCGACGCCGCCGGGGTCGACGTCGTGCTCGTCGGCGACTCCGCCGCGATGACCGTACTGGGGCACGAAAGCACCGTGCCCGTCACCGTTGACGAGATGCTCATGCTCACCGCGGCCGTCCGTCGTGGTCTCAGCGCCCCGCTCCTCGTCGGCGACCTCCCGTTCGGGTCCTACGAGGCATCCGACGAACAGGCCGTCGAAACCGCGCAGCGGTTCGTCAAGACCGCCGGATGCGACGCCGTCAAGATCGAACGCGGTGGGACCTCCGTGGACCGCGCCCGCGCGATCATCGCGGCCGGCATCCCGGTGATGGGGCACGTCGGCCTCACCCCGCAGACCGCGGCGACCATCGGCGGCTACCGGTCGCAAGGACGCACGGCAGAGGAGGCCCTCGCGCTCATCGAGAGCGCGCTCGCGCTGCAGGCGGCTGGATGCTTCGCCATCGTCTTCGAAGCCATCCCCACTGCCGTCACCGACGCCGTCATGCCGCGCCTGCACATCCCCGTCATCGGCATCGGCGCCGGCCCCCACACCGACGGCCAGGTGCTCGTCTTCCACGACATCATCGGCCTCTACGACGGACATGCGGCCCGCTTCGTCAAGAAGTACGCCGACGTGCGTGCCGACATCCTCGCCGCTGTCACCGCCTATACGCATGACGTGCGAACCCGCGAGTACCCGCAGCCCGAACACGGCTACGGCATGCGCCCCGAGGAAGCCGCGCGACTGCACGCGCTCCTCGACGCGCGCAACCCGCCACGCGCGATGCGCGCGTAGCCGACTTCGGCTCGACCAGAAAGGACGTGGTCGAGGCGCCTACAGGAGGCCGTGGCGGAGGAACGCGTTGTAGACGCCGTCGGCCGTGACGCTCGTCGTGACCTCGTCGGCGAGAGCCTGCAGTTCCGGGTCCGCGTTGCCCATCGCGATCCCGATGCCGCAGACCTCGAACATCTCGACGTCGTTCCAGCTGTCGCCGATGCCGATCGCCGTGGCGGGATCTGCACCGAGATGATCGAGCAGGTGGAGGATCGCCGATCCCTTGGTCGTGCCGCGCATCCCGACCTCGCCGTTGGATCCGCCGGGCAGCGGCATGCTGCCGGGGACGACGTGGAAGTGCTCGCCCAGGTCGGTCTGCAGCTGAGCCACCATGCCGGGGGATTCGCTCATGAAGACGGCCTTCGCGATCTGCGTCCGATCCGCCTGGGAGAGGTCGTGGACGTTCGGAACGATCAACGGGTCGGTCCCGCTCCGCAGGCGGTGCACCAGTTCTACGAACATTTCGCGGACGCGCCGGCCGCCGTAGACGCGGGCATCCGATTGGAGGAAGTAGTGGATGCCGTGCTCGTTGAAGTAGTCGGTGAGCAGTGTGACAGCCTCCACCGGCATCGTGCGGGCCAGCACGGTCTCGTCTCCGCTGGTCGCAAACGCGCCGCCGTTCGTGATCGCCCCGTCGAAGCCGATGGCCCGCACCTCGGGGTGGATGTCACCAGCCGAGCGTCCCGTGCAGAGGTAGACCAGGTGCCCCGCTCTCCGTGCGGATGTGATCGCCTCGACGGTGGAGGCAGCGACGGAGGTGCCGTGATCGAGGATCGTCCCGTCGACGTCGAGGAAGACGATACGACGAGCGGGCGCAACTGTCACGGTTCCATTCTCCCAGTGCCGAGGGGTGTCGTCTCCACGCCTCGATCGTCGACGGTGGCGCCTGACGACGCCCACCGCGTCAGGTCGTTTCGCGGACGACCAGATGCGCGTCGGTCTCCGGTCCCGCGAGAGGCGCGGGCGCGCCGGTGGCGGCACTGAGCGCGAGCTCGGCGAGGTAGCGACCGAGTCCGGCGGTGTCGATCCGGACGCTGGAGAGTGCGGGCACGAACAGCCGGGCGAGGGGGGTGTCGTCGTGGCCGATCACGGCGAGATCTTCGGGGACGCGGATGCCGGCTCGCAGGGCCGCGCCGACGACCATGGCCGCGATGTCGTCGTTATAGGCGACGACTGCCTCCACCTCGGCAGCCACCCACTGCTCGACGCGGCCGCCCGCCGTCTCCTCGGTCACGGCGTCATCAGCGATGAATGCCTCTGCTGAGGCATCCTTCAGCGCGGCATCCGCTCGAGCTCTGCGCTGCGTGACGAGATCGGACACCCGAGGGTCGGCGGAGCGTGCGAAGGCGAGGCGCGTGTGCCCGCGGGAGAGCAGGTGCTCCACCTGCAGACGGGGTCCTTCCGCGAATCCGAGCCGGTCGCGTGCGCTGAGCTCGTCCGCCGGCTGCGGAGGGATGATGTGCTCGACGCCGCTGGCCCGAATGGACTCGAGCTGCTCCGCAGTGAAGGTGGTCATCCCCATCACGACGTCAGGTCGGAGGGTTTCCCACAACGGCTGCGCCTGACCGCCGGGGTGCGGCGTCATCGTGACGAGCGCGTAGCCGGCTTCGTCGAGGGCGAGGGATGCCTCGTCCAAGTGCGTGCGCATCGCGTAGTCGAGCGGCCAGTCGGGGAGGACGAGGAGGATGATCCGGCTCCGTCCGCTGGCGAGCGCTCGCGCGGCCGTGTTGGCGCGGTAGCCGAGGCGCTTCGCCTCGTCGAGCACCCGAGCGCGCGTGGCCTGGGAGATGGTCTGACCAGGCGTGTCGTTGAGCACGAATCCGACCGTGGCGCGGGAGATGCCGAGCGAACGAGCCACATCCGCGGCCGTGACCCGCCTGGCGGATGGTGCCGTCGACGTCATCCGAGCCTCCTGACTGTCTTGGCGATTGAACTTGCGCGCGCTAGTGACTGTATCGTATCCTCGGATCACTAGCACGCGCTAGCCATCGCGACCAGTCCCCCCGGACCATTCCCTCTCGACAATGGAGTCCCCATGAGCACCCCGATCGACGACGCAGACATCGTGACCCCCGTACCCGGCTCGATGCCGCTGCCCACGGTCAACGCGACGGCGGTGGCCGAGACAGCCGCTCTGCCGCCCGAGGATCTGCCGAAGGTCAGCGCCCGCTACATCTGGTTCATGGTGCTGGCGCAGTTCGGCGTCTTCATGGCCTTCATCACCCCGATCGCAATCTCGCTGGCGATTCGCGTGGCCGAGATCGCGCCGGAGCACCAGGAGTACCTCGGGTACATCACCGGCTCCGGTGCCCTGTTCGTGATGCTCACCGCACCGTTCATGGGCATCTGGAGCGACCGCACCCGCACCCGCCTGGGCCGCCGCCGCCCGTTCATGATCGGCGGAATGATCGTCGGGGTCGTCTCGCTCGCCGTGATGGCGATGGCTCCCTCGATCCTGCTGCTCGGGTTCGGCTGGATCCTCGCGCAGTGGGGCTGGGGAACCGTGCTCGGCAACCTGCAGAACTCCACCGCCGATCGCCTGCCGGAATCCCAGCGCGGCAAGGTCGCCGGACTCACCGGCTTCGCCACCCAGGTCGCCCCGGTCATCGGTGTCATCGCGACGATCGGGGTCACTGGCAACGCGCTCCTGCTCTTCCTCATCCCGGGGCTCGTAGGCGTGGTGCTCGTCACCCTGTTCGTCACCCTGGTGCACGAAGACGACAGTCGGATGCTGCCGCGCGAGCACATCGGACTCTCCGGGGTGCTGCGCAAATACGTCTACAACCCCAAGACGTACCCCGACTTCTCGTGGAACTGGGCCGGCCGATTCCTCTTCTACTTCGGGCTCACGCTCAACACCACGTTCACCTCGTACTTCTTCGCCGAGCGACTCGGCGTCTCGATCACCGAGGTTTCCGGTGTCATCGGCACCCTCGGTGCCATCGGCGTGCTCGCCGTCACGGCAGGCGCCCTCGGTGGCGGATTCCTCTCAGATCGATTCCGCCGTCGCAAGATCTTCGTTCTGATGGGCGGTGCGATCATGGCGGCCGGCATGGTCGTGATGGCGCTGTCAGGCTCGCTGCCTGTGCTGTTCGCGGGGTCGCTGATCGTGTCGCTCGGCATCGGGCTGTTCTCGGCTGTCGACATGGCACTCCTGCTCGACGTGCTGCCCGAGAAGACGACGGATGCCGGACGGTTCATGGGCATCACCGGGTTCGCGACCTCCATTCCGCAGGCCGCCGCACCGTTCATCGCCTCCTGGATCCTGCTGATCGGCGTCACCGGGGCGGCCAAGAACTACACGCTCCTCTTCCTCGTGGCCGCAGCCCT
This sequence comes from Microbacterium sp. P5_E9, assembly GCF_054049175.1. NCBI lineage: Bacteria > Bacillati > Actinomycetota > Actinomycetes > Micrococcales > Microbacteriaceae > Microbacterium > Microbacterium sp. P5_E9. Next base: position 11,629 of record NZ_JBFUMV010000019.1, read on the forward strand.
CGTGCTGGTCGGCGGCCTCGTCATCCTGCGCATCCGCTCCGTGCGCTGACCCACCCGACCCACTCCCTGAGGATCTCCATGACCGTCTCCGTCAGCCCCGTCCGCTTCGAGCACCACCGCGATGCGGTCGGCATCGGAGAGTCCGCCCCCCGCCTGAGCTGGATCGTCGAGTCCGCCCCGGCGGGCTGGCGGGCGGCGAGTTACGAGCTCGAACGGATCGGCGGCGATGTCGTCACGGTCGACAGCGCGGACTCGGTGCTCGTGGCTTGGCCGTTCGCCGCCCTTGGTTCGCGCGAGCGGGCTGAGGTGCGGGTGCGGGTCACCGGCACCGACGGGACCTCGTCGGAGTGGAGCGAGTGGGCGGCCGTCGAGACCGGTCTGCTCGAGGCATCCGATTGGGAAGCTCTGCTGGTCGGGCCGGTCGACGACTCGATCGCGTCGCCTCTCGTGCGCGGCACCTTCGAGATTCGGGATGCCGCGATCCGTCGTGCGCGGATCTATGCGACGGCGCACGGGGTCTATGAGCTGGAACTCAACGGAGTCCGGGTCGGGGACCAGGAGCTCGGGCCCGGATGGACGGCGTACGAGTCGCGACTGCGTTACCAGACCTACGACGTCACCGACCTGGTCGGGCCGGGCGCGAACGGTGTCGGCGCCTGGCTCGGCGACGGCTGGTGGCGCGGCCACCTCGGCTGGGACGGACGCAAGGACCTGTACGGCAGCCGGCTCGGCGTGCTGGTGCAGCTCGAGATCGAGTACGCGGACGGCGAGCGTCAGGTCGTGGCGTCCGGTCCCGACTGGGCTGCGGCCGATGGTCCCGTCCGCTCGTCGGACCTCTATAACGGGGAGGACTTCGACGCTCGGCTGCTCGACCCGAGCTGGTCCACGGCCGCGGCCGACCTAGGGGGTTGGGAGCCTGTCGCGGTGCGCGAGCTCGATGTCACGACCCTCGTCGCGCCGGACGGTCCGCCGGTGCGGTGCGTCGAGTCGCTCGCCGTCCGCGAGGTCATCACCTCGCCATCCGGGAAGACGATCCTCGATTTCGGACAGAACCTCGTCGGACGGCTGCGCATTTGCGTCACGGGCAGCGCCGGCGATGTCATCACCCTGCGGCACGCGGAGGTGCTCGAGCACGGCGAACTGGCGACCGGCCCGCTGCGCGCAGCGAAGGCGACCGACACCTACACGCTCGCGGGGGACGGCGAAGAGACGTGGGCGCCGCGGTTCACGTTCCACGGCTTCCGGTACGCGGAGATCACCGGCTGGCCCGGCGACCTCGATCCCACCGCCGTGACCGCGGAGGTGCTGCACTCCGACATGGAGCGCACCGGCTGGTTCGCGACATCCGACCCGCTCGTCGACCGGCTGCACCAGAACGTGGTCTGGGGCATGCGCGGCAACTTCGTCGACGTGCCCACCGACTGCCCGCAGCGCGATGAGCGCCTTGGCTGGACGGGCGACCTCCAGGTCTTCGCGCCCACCGCCGAGTACCTCTTCGACTCGGCCGGGTTCTTGACCTCGTGGCTCAAGGACCTCGCCGCCGAACAGCAGCGCCACGGCGGAACCACCATGGTCGTGCCTGCGATCACCACCGGCTACCAGGGGCCGATGGCCGGGTGGGCGGATGCCGCGACCGTCGTGCCGTGGACGCTCTACCGCGCCTACGGTGACCTGGAAGTGCTCCGCACGCAGTTCGGGAGTATGGCCGCGTGGGTCGACGAGGTCGCCGCGGCTGCGGGGGAGGATCGCGTGTGGAGCGCCGGGTTCCAGTTCGGCGACTGGCTCGACCCGACCGCGCCGGCAGGACGACCCGAGGCCGCGCAGACGTATTCCGAGATCGTCGCGACCGCGTATTTCGCACGTTCGGCGCGGATCGTTGCGGACGCCGCCGCCGTGCTCGGCCGGCATGAGGCGGCGGCGCGATACGGCGGACTCGCCGACGAAGTCTCCTCGGCGTTCCACCGCGAGTACGTGTCGCGCTCGGGCCGGGTGCTTTCCGATTCGGCGACCGCGTATGCGCTCGCACTGCAGTTCGACCTCATCGCCGACCCCGCCGAGCGCACCCGCGCGGCGGACCGGCTCGCCGAGATCGTCCGTGGGAACGGCTACAAGATCTCCACCGGGTTCATCGGCACGCCGCTGATCTGCGACGCGCTCAGCGCGAACGGCCACGCCGATGCTGCGTACCGCCTGCTGCTGCAGACCGAGAACCCGTCGTGGCTCTACTCGGTGAAGATGGGCGCGACCACGATCTGGGAACGCTGGGACTCGCTCCTGCCCGACGGCACCGTCAATCCGAGCGGGATGACTTCGTTCAACCACTACGCCTTCGGCGCGGTCGCCGACTGGATGCATCGCGTCGTCGCCGGGCTCGCGCCTGCGGAGCCCGGCTACCGGCGCCTGCGGATCGCCCCGCAGCCGCCGCGCCGCGGTCTGGCCGAGGCATCCGCTCGGCTGCGGACTCCGTACGGCGACGCGTCGAGCGCGTGGACGCTCGAGGGCGGCGAGCTGCGGCTCACGGTGGAGATCCCGGTGGGTGCGACCGCCGAGGTCGTGCTCCCGTCCGGGGCCGGCCATGAGATCGGGCACGGCACCCACACGTTCGCGGAGCCGTTCGAGGTCGACGCGATCGAGCGCGCCGTGGTCACGGTGGACACCCCCCTGGGCGACCTGATCGACGACGCCGAGGCGATGGCCGTGCTGATCGGCGTCATCACGAAGTACGTGCCCGAGGCGGCTGACCAGATGTCGGCCGGGCTCCGCGGCCAGGACGCGGTCACGCCCCGGCAGATCTCCGGGATGCTGCCGCACGCCGAGCAGGTGCTCAGGGATCTGGAGCGCGGATTCGCGGCAGTGTCGGCAGGCGAAGAGGTCCCGCTCGAGGTCATCACAGCCCCGGAACCGACCGCCGAGGACGACGCGGAGCTCGCCGCGCGGGCTGCCCTGCTCACCGGGCGCGACTTCTGGTCGACTCGCGAGGGTGACGGCATCCGCTCTCTCGTCCTGACCGACGGCCCGCACGGCGTACGCCGACAGGACGGCTCCGCCGACAACCTGGGACTCAACGACAGCCTGCCTGCCACCTGCTTCCCGACGGGTGCCGCCCTGGGATCCAGCTGGGATCGGGACCTGATCCGCGAGGTCGGCGTCGCGCTCGGCGAGGAGGCCCGCGCGCTCGAGGTCGACGTCCTCCTCGGCCCGGCGATCAACATCAAACGATCGCCGCTCGGCGGCCGCACCTTCGAGTACCTCTCCGAGGACCCGCGGCTCACGGGTGAACTCGCGGCCGCCTACGTGCAGGGCGTGCAGAGCACGGGCGTCGGTACGTCCCTCAAGCACTTCGCCGTGAACAGCCAGGAGACCGACCGGATGCGCGTCGACGCTCAGGTCGACGCCCGCGCGCTCCGCGAGATCTACCTGCCCGCCTTCGAGAAGGTGGTCAAGGATGCCGCGCCCACGTCAGTGATGTCCGCCTACAACGCCATCAACGGCACCTTCTCGTCCGAGAACCACTGGCTGCTCACCGAACTGCTGCGCGACGACTGGGGCTTCGAGGGACTCGTCGTCTCGGACTGGGGAGCCATCAAGGACCGCGTCGAGGCTCTCAAAGCCGGGCTGGATCTCGAAATGCCCGGCACCGGTGACGAGGGAACCGCGGCGATCGTCGAGGCCGTCCGCTCGGGGCGAATCGATGCCGCCCTCGTCGAGCGCAGCGCAGCGCGGCTGGCCACGCTCGCAGAGCGGACCGCTCAGCCCGCAGAGGCCTCGCGGACCTTTGATGCTGACGCACACCACGCCCTCGCGCGGCGTGCGGCTACGGCATCCGTCGTCCTGCTCCGCAACGAACACGACACCCTTCCGGTTCGGGCTGGACAGAAGATCGCTGTGCTCGGAGAACTCGCCGAACACCCGCAGTACCAGGGCGGCGGCAGCTCTCACGTCAACGCGACGCGGGTCGACATCCCGCTCGACCAGCTGCGCGTCGCGCTCGGCGAGGAGAACGTGACCTACGCGCCGGGCTACTCGAAGAAGCAGGCCGGCGACACTGAATCGCTGCGCAGCGACGCACGCACCGCGGCCGAAGCGGCCGACATCGCGGTCGTCTTCGTGGGGCTGTATGAACAGGACCAGTCCGAAGGATTCGACCGAGAGCACCTCGAGCTCCCCGCAGCCCATGTCGCCCTGATCCAGGCAGTGGCCGGCGTCGCGAAGCGGACCGTGGTCGTCCTCTCCAATGGCGGAGTCGTCTCGCTCGAACCGTGGCACGACAGTGTCGATGCGATCGTCGAGGGCTGGGCGCTCGGCCAGGCGGTCGGCGGCGCGTTCGCCGACGTCCTCACCGGGGCTGTCAGCCCATCCGGTCGACTCGCGGAGTCGATCCCGCTCGCGCTGTCGGACACCCCGGCGTACCTGAACTTCCCCGGCGAGAACGAGGTCGTCCGCTACGGCGAGGGCGTCTTCGTCGGCTACCGGTACTATTCCTCCACCGGACGAGCCGTCCGGTACCACTTCGGCCACGGACTCGGCTACACCAGCTTCGACTACGACGGACTCGACGTTCGGCCCACCGGTGCCGACACCGCACTCGCCCGGGTGACGGTGCGCAATGTCGGGGTAGTGGCGGGGGCGGAGATCGTCCAGTTCTACGTGGCGCCGGCACCTTCGGCCGTGCGGCGGCCCGTGCGTGAACTGGCCGGGTTCGCCAAGGTGCACCTCGAGCCGGGCGAGCAGGCGACGGTGGAGGTGGCCCTGGATCGGCGGGTGTTCGCATTCTGGGATGTCACCGGTGACAGATGGTGGGTGCAGCCGGGGGTGTACGAGGTGCAGCTCGGCCGGTCCGCCGACGCCATCATCGACGCGCGCGAGGTGCTGCTGGAGGGCGATGTCGATCGACCCCAGCCGCTCAGCCTCGACGCCACCGTGGGCGACTGGTTCGGCCATCCGGTCGTGGGTCCGGCGCTCATGCAGGCGATGATGTCCGGCGCGTCCGCCGAGCAGCTGGCCGCGGCCGAAGAGAACGCGAACATGCTCAAGATGGTCGAGTCGATGCCGATGGGGCAGTTCGCCCGGTTCCCCGGTGTGGAGATCCCGGATGCCGCGCTCGACCAGCTCATCGCGATGAGCGTCGCCGCGGCATCCGTTGACGCTCCCGTGTGAACCGCAGCCTCCGCTGAGGGCGGCCGAAGCGGGCGTGGGTATCGGCACCTTGTCAACCCCCAGAGGAAACGCTCGCAGCAGAGTGAGCATGGCTGTCATGACCATCGAGAAGAACGCGACATCCGCGCCGGTACGTGAGCGTTCGGCGAAGCGGCTGACGAGCGCTGAACAGGGTGCTGCGCGTCCGTCGAAGGGATCGCCCGGCTCTCAGACCGTGCTCCTGGTGCACGACGGGGTGAAGGCGCTGGAGGACATTGGCCTCGCCGACCTTCCGGACGCGATCAGGAAGGCCACGAGGCAGAAGGGCTTCGTGTGGGTTCAGTTGGTCAATCCTGACGAGGCCCTCGTCACCCGGGCCCGGGAGACGCTCGGCATCCACCCGGTCGCCGCGGCGGATGTCGTCTCGGGCCGTCAGCAGCCGAAGGTGCAGCAGTTCGCCGATCATCTCTTCGTACTGCTGTGGCAGCTCATCGTCGATCGAGACGCGGGCGACATCGCCCTCGGTCAGACGTTCCTGTACATGGGCGACGGATGGCTGCTGACCGTTCAGCGCGTCGACGAGAAGCAGCCCACCGACTTGACGGCGCTGGTCGAGGAATCGCCCACGGAGCTGCGCGACAGCCCGATGGCGGCGGCGTACGTGATCATGGCGGCGATCGTCGACGGCTACGCGAAGGCGGCCGCAGACGTGGAGACCGCTCTCGAAGAACTCGAGGAGCAGGTCTTCAGCGAGTCCACGACCGAGGACCACAAGCGCATCTACCGAGTGCGGAAGGACATCGGTCGCATCGATCGCGCAGTGTCGAGCATCGCCGCCGCCCTCCGCGAGAGCACCGACCACCTGGACGCGATGACGGTCGGACACGAGCATGTGGTCCCGTATCTGCACGACCTGCTGGACGACGCGGCCGGCACAGCCGCCCTGATCAACGATCAGAGCCGCGCCCTGGATGCGATCCTCTCCAGCCACGAGAGCAATGTCGCCGCTCGTCAGAACAAGGACATGCGCACCATCTCGGCGTTCGCTGCTCTGCTCGCACTGCCGACGCTGATCGCCGGGCTGTACGGGATGAACTTCAAGAACATCCCGCTCGTCCAATGGCAGTATGGCTGGGTCGCGATCGCCGCCGTGCTCATCGCCGTCGACATCACCATCTACATCATGTTCAAACGGCGCCGTTGGCTTTAGCGAGGATCCTCGCGTCTACCCTGGGTGAGGACATTCGCTCGGAGTCGGGAGCGGCCGGCGTGAGGCAGGAGCACGGGACATGAACGATCGACCCATCGAGGGACTCCGCGACTACATCGAGCATCTGCGTCAGCTGGGTTATTCGGTCCGCGACGGTCATACTCCCGACCCTGATCTGATCGACCCGCAGGGCAACGCCGTCTACACCTGGCAGGAGGGGTATCCCTATCCGGAGCTGATGGAGCGCGACGCGTACGAGCTGGAGAAGTACCGGCTGCAGGTCGAGCTGCTCAAGTTCCAGTACTGGCTGGAAGACAACGGCCAGCGCGCGATCATCCTGTTCGAGGGGAGGGATGCCGCGGGCAAGGGCGGCACGATCAAACGGTTCACCGAGTACCTGAATCCTCGGACGGCCCGGACGGTCGCGCTGACCATGCCGACCGAGCGGGAGCGGGGGCAGTGGTACTTCCAGCGCTACGTGCAGCACCTTCCCACTGCGGGGGAGATCGTGATGTTCGACAGGTCCTGGTACAACCGGGCCGGAGTCGAGCGGGTGATGGGGTATTGCACCGACGCGGAGTATGAGGACTTCATGGTGCAGGCGCCGAGCTTCGAGAAGATGCTCGTCGATTCCGGCATCCATGTCACCAAGTTCTGGTTCTCGGTGTCGAGAACAGAGCAGCGCACCCGGTTCGCGATCCGGCAGCTCGACCCGGTGCGGCGGTGGAAGCTGTCGCCCAACGACCTCGCATCGCTTGACCGGTGGGAGGACTACACGGCCGCGAAGGAGGAGATGTTCCACCGCACCGACAAGAAGCACGCGCCGTGGACGATCATCCGCTCGAACGACAAGAAGCGTGCCCGGCTCAACGCGATGCGGTTCTTCCTCGGCCAGTTCGACTACGAGGGACGAAACGACGACGTCATCGGGGATGTCGATCCGCTGCTGGTGATGCGCGGCAAGCAGGAGACCGCAGACGAGTAGCAGGCACCCGCTGCGCCGCGAGCAAGCGCGATCGGCCCGCCGACCTCAGTCCGATTCGGTGGGTGTCGGCTCGGGGGCGTTGCCCTCCTCCCGCAGCTGCGCCTTGACGTCGTGCTCGACGATGATGGGCACGAAGTCGCGCACCGGCGCATCATCCAGCGACTCCTGCACCTCGGTGACTCGCGCTTCGATGTCCTCCGGCGGCACGGATGGGAATCGCGATGTCAGCCGGTCCACCACATGGTGGATCGCGGCATCCTCGTTCTCGGACTTCTCCATGGGTGTGACGCTACGGCCGCATTCCGGGCGTCTCAACGGGTTGACTCGCCCGCGGATCTCCGTCATCCTGCACCCACTTGCGCGATGACGGCGTTCACGGGATGTGCCGGAGGGCAGATCCCGGACGGCGCTAGGTTAGCGGTAAACTAGCGGAACACGCGAAGCGTTCGAGAGCGGCAGACGCTCCTGGTTGGGAGTGGAAATGGCCCTCATGCTCGGCACTTACGCCCTGGCGTGGGGGCGATCGGAGGCGGAACACGCCGAGGTCGTCAGGGCTGCGTCCGAGCACGGCTGGATCGACGGTCTGGAGGTGCCATGGACGGGATCCCTGGCCGCCGATCTCCCCGAGGTTCTGACCGCGACAAGGCCGGATTGGCGCATCGCCATCACATCCCTCCCCGGCACGATGGCGCAGGTCGCCGGCCAGCCGGCATTCGGGCTGGCTTCCTCCGACCCCGACGGCAGGCGAGCGGCGATGACGGATGCCGCGAACCTGCGGTCTGCGGTCGCAGCGCTCAATGACGCACTGGGCAGAGCCGCCGTCGCGGCGATCGAAGTGCACAGCGCACCCAGGACGCAGGATGTGCCCTCAGGGTGCAGCGCCCTCGCACGATCCCTCGAGGCGATCGCCGACTGGGACTGGGATGGCGCGCAGCTGCTCCTCGAGCACGTGGACGCGAAGGTCGCTGGTCTCGCTCCTGCCAAGGGATTCCTGACGCTCCAAGACGAGCTCGAGGTCATCACCGAGAATTCACTGCCGATCGGCATCCTCATCAACTGGGGCAGATCGGCCATCGAGCTCCGGGATGCCGCACAGGTCATCGACCATGTAGCGCTGGCGCGTGAGTCCGGCGTGCTGAAAGGGCTGATCTTCTCGGGAGCGAGCGCCGTGGCGACGGATCATGGTGAGGCGTGGGCAGATCAGCACCTGCCCGCCAGCCGACATGAGCCGAACTCGCTGCTGACGGCGGAACTGATGGATGACGCGCTGCGCGTTGCCGGCCCCCTCGACTTCACCGGTGTCAAGATGGCGTGGCGCGGGTCTCTGCAGGACGGGACCGAGATGCTCCTCGACACGGCGCGCACGGTGTCCGCCATCACAGACCGCTACCGGCATACGACCCCTTAGGGAGGGCTCACATGGGTCGTGCTCCAGATGTGAACAAGCCGACGACGATATACGACGTCGCGCGAGTGGCCGGTGTGTCGCACCAGACGGTGTCGCGAGTCCTCCGGGGTCTGCAGGGCATGAGCGCCGAAACCCGGGAGCGGGTTCAGCGAGTCGCGGAGGAACTCCACTACCGTCCGAGCGTCGTCGCTCGCGAACTCGCCTCGTCGAGGCCCAGCCGAATCGGGGTGGTCGGCTATGAGACGTTCGAGTCGAGCACGAGCAAGGTCCTCAAGGGCGTCAACGACGTCGCCACCGCGGCGGGCTACGTGCTCGACATCGTGACCGTCGACCCCCTCGGCGACGTCGACGAGATCACCCGGCGCCTGGACGCCATCAACGGCAGCGACGCGGCAGGACTGCTGGCGACGTCACCGACAGCGAACGTGCGGCAGGCGCTCGAGCACAGCGTCTTCCGCATGCCGGTCTTCCTCGATGTGAACGGCGATGTCGACCACACGCCCGGGCCGCGCTTCGGCACGAGCATCTCGGCTCAGCTCGTGATGGATCATCTGCGTGCACTGGGTCACCGCCGCATCGCCCATGTGGCCGGCCCCGCCGGATGGGACAGCGCCTCGAACCGGGAGTCCGTCTATCGGGCGTCGTTCGCCGGAGGCGACATCGACGAGGCGTGGGTAGTGCGTGGCGACTGGTCGGCGAAGTCCGGCTACGAGGCCGCGCAGCTGCTTCCGTTCGGAACCGGAATCACCGCGATCTTCGTTGCGAATGATCGGATGGCGCTCGGTGTGCTGCGCGCCCTGACGGAGCGCGGAATCCGGGTGCCGCAGAACATCAGCGTGGCAGGAATCGACGACATTCCAGAAGCCGCATACTTCGGACCGCCGCTCACCTCGGTGCACATCGACTTCGCCGAGGGCGGTCGGGTCGCGGCGCGCAGTCTCATCCGCCTGATCGAGAATCCGGGCACGCCGCTTCCGGAATACCCCGTGAGCACCCTGATCGCCCGGAGCTCCACCGCGCCCATCGCTTAGCGGACCCGCCGTGAGGTCATGCTTGCGCAATCCCAGGGCATGCATTACGTTACCGCTAAACCCAGTTGCTTTACCGGTAACGTACGGGCATTTGACGAGGTTGTCACGGATGCCCGCGCTACGGAGGATCGCTCGCGGTCTTCGCCGGCGGGTCGCTGGCAGTCCCGTTCCACGCCCACCATCGCGCCGACGCGGCCGGTGGCCTGTCATGACAAGGAAGTAGTGCAGATGAGCAGACGAATCTCACGGGTCGCAGCGATCCTGGCGGTGGGAGCCCTCGCCGGCTCCGCTCTCGCAGGGTGCTCGGCCCCCGCCCCCGAGGAGGAGGAGGCCGCCGGCCCGGTGATCCTTCGGTACTGGTCTTGGGCGCCGAACATCGCGAAGATCGTCGAGGTCTGGAACGCGCAGAACCCCGACATCCAGGTCGAGGTCAACACGTCGACCGGGTCCAACGACATCGTGGCCAAGCTCTCGGCAGCGAAAGAAGCCGGGACGCTCCCCGACCTCTCGAACACCTCATACGAGAACCTTCCGAACCTCGTCGTCAACGGCATTGCCGACGACATCACCGATGCTTTCGGCGACTACGAGGACCAGATCGCACCCGCCGCGTGGAACCTGACCACGTTCGACGGCAAGAACTACGCCGTGCCGCAGGGCACCGGGCCGCAGTTCCTCTTCTATCGGACGGACCTCTTCGAGGCCGCCGGCGTCGAGGCCCCGACCACGTGGGACGAATACGCCGACGCGGCGCGGGCGATCCACGCCGCCGACCCCACCAAGTACCTCGCGACCTTCCCGGCCAACGACGCGCAGCTCTTCGGGGCACTCAGCCAGCAGGCCGGTGCGGAGTGGTGGAGCCAGTCCGACGACACGTGGACCGTCGACATCGACGGTGAAGCGAGCTCGAAGGTGGCTGACTACTGGAACGGACTCGTCGACGAAGGCGTGGTCGCCACCTTCAAGACCTTCACGCCGGAGTGGGCGGCCGCCCTCGCGGACGGCACGATCGCGAGCTGGCTCAGTGCCGTGTGGGCGCCCCCGCTCATCAACCAGAACGCTCCCGACACCGCGGGCCTGTGGGCAGCCGTCCGCATCCCGCAGTGGGAGCCGAACGACCCCCAGTCCGGAGTGGTCGGCGGGTCGGGAACGGTGGTCACCACCGGAACGAAGTACCCCGAGCAGGCACGTGAATTCGCGATCTGGCTGAACAACTCTCCCGATGCGCTGAACGCCTACATCGAGAATGCGAGCATCTGGCCCGCCAACCTCAAGGGCCGGGAACTTCCCGCACTCGCCGCAGCGACTCCGGTCGCGCTGAAGGATCCCTCCGGATACTACGAGCTCGCCGCCGAGATCGACGACGAGACCGTCGAGGTGACCTTCGGACCGGACGTCGCCTTGGCCTACAGCGCGTTCAACGATGCCTTCAGCGAAGCCGTCTCTACGGGCACGCCGTTCACCGATGCGCTGACAAAGGTGCAGGCGGCCGTCGTCGACGACATGACGAAGCTCGGCTACAAGGTCGAATAGCCCCGCTGGGACCCGGCGCCTGCGTCGGGTCCCAGCCCTTCCCGAAGGCAGTCATGACTTCCATCACTCCACGGCGCCAAGAGTCCCGGCCCGTCACGGAGGCAGCTGTGAGTTCGGTCGCTCCCCGGCGGACTGGATCGCTCCAGCCGCGGCGCGCTCCCTGGCTCTTCGTCGCGCCGGCCGTGCTGCTCGCGCTCGGTCTGCTGGTCGCCCCCCTGCTGTACACGCTCTGGCTGAGCTTCCAGGGCCGGCGGATCAGCGGCTCCGGCCTGGGCGTCGCCACCGAGGTCTTCGTCGGCTTCGACAACTACGTCCGGACGCTCACGAACGGCGACCTCTTCCAGAGCTTCGGCCGGATGATCATCTACGCCCTCATCGCCGTGCCGGTGACGATGATCCTCGCGCTCGTCTTCGCTCTGCTGCTCGACAATCTCTCCACCAGGTTCGGCCGAACCTCCCGCATCAGCATCTTCGTCCCGTACGCGGTCCCCGGCGTCATCGCGGCGCTCATGTGGGGATTCATGTACCTGCCTGGCGTGAGCCCCATCCTGGCGGTGTTCTCCGCGCTGGGCTTGCCTGAGCCCGACCTCATGGGCCCGGTCTCGATCTACTTCGCCATCGCGAACATCACGGTGTGGGGTTCGGTCGGCTTCAACATGGTCATCCTCTACACATCGCTGCGGGGACTTCCGCAGGAGCTGTATGACGCGGCCCGGATCGACGGCTGCTCGGAGTGGCAGCTCGCCATGAAGATCAAACTTCCGCTGATCGTGCCTGGGCTCGTCCTCACGGGTCTGTTCACGGTCATCGGGGCGCTGCAGGTGTTCAGCGAACCAAACACCCTCATGACGCTGACGACGTCGATCGGATCCGACTGGGTGCCGATGATGCTCGTCTACCGCGACGCGTTCGTCACCAACGACCTGTACGGCGCTTCCGCGACCGCGATCATCATCACCGCGGTGACCCTCGTCGCCTCCCTCGGGCTGCTCAAGATCCTGCAGGGGCGAGCCTTTGGAGAAGACTCATGAGCGAAATGGTCGGGCGTCCCACGAAGGCTGCGTTCCTGCCGACGGCGACACTGCTGGTCGGGGCCATCTACTGCCTCATCCCGGTCTTCTGGCTGATCTCGGCGTCCACGAAGACCGCAGGCGAACTCGCCAGCACCTTCACCCTGTGGCCCAGCTTCAACGGCGGCTTCCAGGAGAACCTCGTCAACCTCTTCCAGTTCAACGACGGCGAGTTCTTCCGCTGGACCGGGAACAGCATCATCTATTCCGTAGGCGGTGCCGTGCTCTGCACGATCGTCTCGGCGGCCGCAGGTTACGGACTGGCCAAGTACTCATTCCGCGGCAAGAACATCGTGTTCAATCTGCTGCTCATCGGCGTGCTCATCCCGGGCGTCATCCTGGCGATCCCGCAATATCTGCTGCTCTCGCAGATCGGCATCGCCGGCACCTACTGGTCGGTGCTCCTGCCGAGCATCATCAGCCCGTTCTCCATCTATCTCGCGCGCATCTATGCCTCGGCGGTCATCCCGATGGAGATGATCGAGGCAGGGCGGCTCGACGGTGCGAGCGAGTGGCGGATCTTCCGCTCGGTGGGGCTGCCGCCGATGGTGCCTGGGCTCATCACGATCTTCCTGCTGCAGTTCGTCGCGATCTGGAACAACTTCCTGCTGCCGTACATCATGCTGAGCCGCCAGGAGACGTTCCCGCTGACCGTCGGATTCCAGTCGATGATGAACCAGGGGACCGACCAGCCCAACGTCTACAACCTCGTGATCATGGGATGCCTCCTGGCGATCATCCCCTTGATCCTGCTGTTCCTCTTCCTGCAGCGCTACTGGAAGCTCGACCTCGTCAGCGGAGCGCTGAAGGGATGAGCGACTCGACACTTCCCACCGGCGCCTGGCCGGTGATGCTGACGCCCTTCAACGAGAACCGCTCCATCGACTGGCAAGCGCTGGATGCGTACACCGACTGGCTCATCGAACTGGGTTCCGCCGGCCTGTTCGCGGTCGCGCTGTCCAGCGAGATGTACGACCTCAGCCACGACGAGCGGCTCGAACTGTCGGCGCGGGTCGTCGCACGCGCGGCCGGGCGAGTGCCGGTGGTCGCATCGTCGGCTGCTTCCGGTTCGGCCGACCAGCAGGCGGAAGCAGCAGGCGAGGTCGCGCAGACCGGCGTTTCGGCTGTCGTGCTCATCTCCTCGCTGGTCGCGCGGAACGACCAGCCCGAGTCCGTGTGGCTCGGCAACATCGACGCGATCCTGAGCGCGAATCCGGGTGACGACTTCGGCATCTACGAATGCCCGCTGCCCTACAAGCGGCTTCCGTCGATCGATGCGATCCGGCACTTGGCGCAGAGCGGCAGGTTCTCGTTCTACAAGGACACCAGCCACTCGCTCGATGTCATGACCGCCCGCCTCGACGCGATGCGCGGCACGCGACTCCGGCTCTACAACGCGGCGATCGGATCGCTCACCCCCTCCCTCCGGGCGGGCGCCTCCGGTCTCTCCGGATATGCCGCGAACCTCTACCCCGACCTCGTCAGCTGGCTCTGCGTCAACCTCGACGATCCGCGTGCGATCGCTGTCCAGCGACTGCTGACCGTGGTGGAGCATTCGGTGAACCTCCGGTACCCGGCATCCGCCAAGTACCTGCTCGACCGCAGCTCGCGTCTCGAGTTCCGCGCCATCAGTCGCTGGAAGCCCGAGGCGATCGGCGACCACGAAGGACTTCCCCTGCAACATCTCGCGGACTACGTGCGCGATCTCGATCTGCCCGAGGCTGCACTTTCCCGTGGGCGCTGACCAATGAATGGATCCTCCATGTCCGACCTCCCCGACGGAGCCTGGCCTGTCATGCTCACCCCGTTCTCGGCCGACCTGAGCGTCGACTGGGACGTGCTCGACCGCTACACCGACTGGCTCATCGCGCATGAGGCGGCCGGACTGTTCCCGGTCGCGCTGTCGGGGGAGATGTACGAAATGCCAGAGGCGGAGCGCCTGGAGGTGGCACGTCGGGTCGTCGACCGGGCCGCCGGCCGGGTGCCGGTGCTCGCCTCGATCGCCGAGGCGGGGACGGATGCCGAGGTCGCGGCCGCGGCTGCGCGGCTTGCAGCGACCGGCGTCGACGCCGTCGTGCTCATCGCCGCCCTCCTGCTGCCCGAAGGCGCCGACGAGAGCACGCTCCGTTCGACCGTGAGCACGGTGCTGGAGTCGAACCCCGGCATCCGGTTCGGCATCTACGAGTGCCCGCTGCCGTATCACCGCATCCTGTCGCTCGACGCGGTCCAGTGGCTCGCCGACACCGGCAGGTTCGTCTTCTTCAAGGAGACGAGCCACGACGTCGCCCTCATGGCTGAGCGCGTCGCAGCGGCAAGTGGCACGCCGATGAAGGTCTACAACGCGGGCATCGAGACCCTCGTGGAATCACTCGAGGTAGGTGTCTCCGGCCTCTCGGGATGGGTCGTCAACATCTACCCCGAGTACGTCGCACGGCTCTGCGCAGCTGCCACCGGCATCCCTCGCGAAGAAGCCCTTGCCTTTCAGGATGTCCTCGACAGCGTCGAACGCGGGATGGGGGCGACCTATCCGAGCTCGGCGAAGTACCTGCTCGAGAGGCGTGCGCAGATCGGGTTCGAGGAGGCCAGCCGGTGGCGCCCTGGTCCCCTAGATCATCCCGCGCTCGATCAGCTGGCCGGTCTCATCGACGCGCTGCCGCTCGTGAACGCCTAGTCGTCAGCCGCGAGGGCGATGCTGCCGGCGAGCATCGTGTTCACGTGAGCAGCTCGTCCGTCGTCGTGCCGGCCACACCCACGGTGACCTGCGTGCCCCACGGGTCGTTGACGCGGATCGCGCGGCCATCGTCGGTGAATGCCACCTTCAGCGGCTGGAGTCGTGAGATGAGAGCGTCGAGGTCTTCGCGAGCCGGCACGGACACCGCCACGTCGCCGAGGCCGAGGCTGGCCGCACGGGGCCCGGCGCCGGCGGAGTGCCAGACGTTCATCGCGATGTGGTGGTGGTAGCCGCCGGCCGAGGCGAACAGTGCGCCCGGGTAGCCGGTCGCGGTGGACTCGAATCCCAAGGCGTCGACGTAGAAGGCTCGGGCGACCTGGACGTCTCCGACCTGCAGGTGGATGTGCCCGACCCTGCCGGCCAGACCAGGCGCGGCATCGAGGATCTCCTGCGTGAGGTGACGCCGGAGGTAGTCGTTCGGGTCGAGGTAGTTCGTCGCCATCTGGATCTCGCCGTCGACGAAGCTCCATTGACTGCGAGGGCGGTCGGTGTACAGCTCGATGCCGTTGCCTTCCGGGTCGGTGAAGTAGAAGGCCTCGCTGACCAGGTGGTCGCTCGAGCCGACGAACTGACTCCGGTCATGCTGGGCGGCGCGGTAGACGGTCGCGGCCAGGCTGCCCGGATCGTCGAAGAGGAAGGCCGTGTGGTACAGCCCGGCCTGCCGGGGGTCGACCCCCGGCAGGCCGGGGGTGTGGATCAGGCGCACCATCGGGGTGGTTCCCCGGCCGAGGACCCGATGCACCTCCCGCCCGCGCGTCCGCTCTTCGAGCGGCGCGAGCGCGAGGGCCCCGGCGTAGTAGGACGACATGYCCTCGAGGTCACCGACCCGCAGGGTCACGGCATCCATCGCGGTATCGGGGTTGATCGGGTCCATGGTCCGCTCCAGTCCGGTGACGTAAAGGTCAGCGTGCGACGGCGAAGCCGCCGGTCCAGCTGATCTTCTCACCGGCGGCGAGGGCGGGCCGCCTGATAACGGTTTCATAACGCGTTTGATAGCGGTTTCAGAATTGTGTATCGTCCCTCCTGAAACCGCTATCAATGGAGACGCGAATGACGCTGCAGCCCGTATCGACGGAGACCGCCGAGGCGATGTCCGTCCGTTGGGGCGGTCCGCAGCTGCAGATCGTGCTCGGCTGGGGCCCAGGCGCGCCCGTTCGAATCTCGGCCGTCGTCGTCGAGCTCCGCGAACTCGCGGTCTATGCGCTGCCCTTGGTCGAACTGCTGACCGCCACGGACGGGCACCTTCCCGCCTCCGACCGGCTCGCCCACACGTCCGCAGGCGAGGAGCTGCGTTACCTCGATCACCGCGTATGGGACGCCGACGGCTGGACATGCCTCGAGATCGTCCAGGCGTCGGACTCGCTGGAAGTCGCCGTGCGGCTCGAGATGCCGAAGGGTGCTGCGGCGGTGCGCTCTCGGGTGACGGTGACGAATCGAGGTGCGCACCGGATCGTGCTGCGGTCGGTGCCGTCGTGGACCGCGGGATTCACCCTCCCCGACGCGGACGGGCACCCGCTCGACGGGTGGAGCCGGATGACCGGCCGCAGCGACTGGCTGGGCGAGGGGCGGTGGGAGCGGACGTCGCTTCGCGGCGCGGATTTCCCGGCGCTCGCTGAGCATCTCACCGGACATGATCCGCGCGGGTCGCTCACCGCGACATCGGATGGCACGTGGTCGACCGGGCGGGACCTTCCGACAGCGGCACTTGTGAACGAAACGCTCGGGCTTGCGATCGCCTGGCAGGTGGAGCACAACGGCGCCTGGCGGTGGGAGATCGGACAGGACACCGCGGGTGCGTACTACTCGCTCTCCGGGCCGACCGACGCCGACCACGCGTGGACTCAGCCGCTGGAGCCGGGGGAGACCTTCGAGACGGTGCCCGCAACGGTTGTCTATGCGTCGAACTGGGATGCCGCGGTCAGCGCCTTGACTGACTATCGACGCCGTGCGCGTCGCGCGCATGCCGACAACACCGCGATGCCGGTCGTGTTCAACGACTACATGAACACGCTCAACGGCGACCCCACCACTGAGCGACTGCTGCCCCTGATCGCGGCGGCCGCGGATGCCGGTGCCGAGGTGTTCTGCATCGACGCCGGCTGGTACGACGACAGCGGGCACTGGTGGGACAGCGTAGGCGAGTGGACTCCCTCCACCACCCGGTTCCCGGGCGGCCTGGCGGAAGTGATCGACGCGATCCGCGCCCACGGCATGGTTCCCGGGCTCTGGCTCGAGCCTGAGGTCATCGGGGTGCGCAGCGCCATGGCCGCGCGGCTTCCGGCCGAGGCGTTCTTTCAGCGGCATGGCGTGCGCATCGTCGAGCATCGCCGCTACCACCTCGACCTGCGGCATCCCGCTGCCATCGCTCATCTCGACGCCGTCGTCGATCGACTGGTCGCCGAGTTCGGCATCGGGTTCTTCAAAATGGACTACAACATCAACCCAGGGCCGGGCACCGACGTCGATGCGCCCAGTGTCGGGGCGGGGCTGCTCGCCCACAATCGCGCACACCTCGCGTGGCTCGACGGCGTCCTGGAGCGGCACCCGGATCTCATCATCGAGAACTGCGCCTCGGGTGCGATGCGGATGGACTTCGCGATGCTGTCGCGGCTGGCCATGCAGTCGACGTCAGACCAGCAGGACTTCACGAAGTACCCGCCGATCGCCGCCTCCGCACCGCTGTCGATGTTGCCCGAGCAGGCGGCCAGCTGGGCATACCCGCAGCCGGAGATGCCGGCGGAGGAGGTCGCATTCTGCCTTGTCACGGGGCTCCTCGGCCGGTTCTACGTCTCGGGCCACCTCAGCAACATGGACGATTCGCGTCGGGCTCTCGTCGCCGAGGCCGTCGTCGCGGCCAAACGGCTGCGACCGTTCCTCGTCACCTCTCACCCGCACTGGCCGCTCGGTCTTCCGGAGTGGACAGCGGACTGGGTCGCCCTCGGCCTGCGCGACGAAACCGCCGACCTCGTGTCGGTGTGGCGGCGCGGTCCCTCGGGCGCCGTCGCTCTGGCCTTCCCGCACCTGATCGGTCGTGAGATCACTGTCACGACCGAGTTCCCCGCACACCTTCCCGCCTGGCAGACCGAATGGGATGCCGCGAAGGGAACCCTGACCRTGCACGCGGACGATGCACCCATCGCCGCGCGTACCCTCCGCCTCGCCACCAGCCCCATCGGCCCGGCGTGGGCGGCCCCAACCCAGCAATCAGAATGAACACACCAAGAAGGAGCAACTCAATGAAGAAAGCACTTGTGGGGCTCGCCATCGCCGGCGTGACCGCTCTCGCGCTCAGCGGCTGCAGCGACCCCAGCGCGGGAAGTGGCGGCGACAGCGCAGCGCCCGCGGACTGGCCCGCCCAGGACGCGAGCCTGAAGGGCACGACTCTGACGATCTGGGCCGCGCAGAACTCGAACAAGATCCCCGACAGCGTCGTGGCCGGGTTCGAGAAGCTGACCGGGGCGACCGTCGACGTCGTCACCATCCCCGACCCGTACGAGCAGAGCGTGCAGACGAAGGTCGCCTCGGGCGACAAGCCCGACCTCGCGTTCTGGCAGCCCACCGCCTCGATGCTGACGGCACTGAACGCGTCGACCAACCTGCAGTCGCTGGATGGCGCGCCGTTCATCGACAGCTACCAGTCCGGTCTGCGTGACATCACCGGCATTCTCGATGACACCCGCTACGCCGCACTCATCACGACCCCCGCGGTGGAGGGCGTCTACTACAACAAGGAGGTCTTCGAGGCGGCCGGGATCACCGATCTGCCCGCGAACTGGGACGAGTTCGTCCAGGTCGCACGCGACCTCAAGGCCGCAGGCGTCACCCCGTTCTTCGACTTCGGCGGCGGAACGCCCTGGGCGACCCAGTGGTGGGTGCAGGTCCAGCTCGCGGATGCCGCGAAGGACGGCTTGTGGGATCGGGTCAACGCGAACGAGGAGAAGTTCACCGACCCCACGATCCAGGGTGCGATCGACACCTACGACAGCCTCATCAAGGAGGGTCTGTTCAATGAGAACCTGAAGACGGCGACGTTCGAAGACCAGGGCGCGGCCATTCTCGCCGGCGACGCGGCGATGGCGGTTCAGGTCAACTCGTTCTTCGGCCAGCTGCAGTCGCTTGCCGACACCGCCGAACTGGACGAGAAGATCGGCTTCTTCCCGATCTCACCGAGCGGCAACGTCGGCACGTTCATCCCGGATCAGTCCAACGCCCTCGTCGCCTTCAAGACGGGCGACGCCACGCGTGAGGCCGGGGCGCGGCAGCTGCTGAGCTACTGGCTCGGCGACGGCTACGCGGACTTCGTCACGGCACTGTCGACGCCCTCCCTCCAGGACGGTGTCGAGACACCCGGCGACGTGCCGCAGGCGCTCCTCGACGTCAGCGCGTCGCTGGGCGACTCGGTCGGCTCGATGCAGGCCCTCGCGGTCGCGAACCCGGACCTCTACCTGAACCTCGGTGACCTGATCCAGGGCACGAAGACGACTGTCGAGGTCGCGCAGACCACGCAGGACCAGTTCGCCCAGCTCGCCAAGGCCATCGGAGCGGCCGGCTTCTGATCCAGCAGGGGTGCCGGCAGACCTCTGCCGTCGCTGTCCTCGTGGTGTTCTTCTTCGTCCCCACGATCTTCAACTTCATCTACGCGTTCACGAACTGGTCGAGCTTCAAGTCGCAGATCGACTTCGTCGGCGCCGACAACTTCATCGAGCTCTTCTCGAACGGCACCCTGCTCAACCGGCTCTGGATCACCCTCATCTACGCCACCCTGGTCGCGGTGTTCCAGAACGTTTTCGGGCTGGCACTGGCTCTCCTGCTGGAACGTGACACCACCCTCAACCGGGCGCTTCGGGTGGCGTTCTTCATCCCCGTCCTCATGTCCGCACTCGCCGTCGGCTACGTCTTCCAGGCGCTGCTCAAGCCGGAGGGTGCAGTCAACGGCATCATCGGCTTCTTCCTCGGGCACCCGGTCGACATCGCGTGGCTCGGAAGCACCACCTGGACGATCGTCGTGGTGGCGCTCATCCACGCCTGGAAGTGGATGGGGCTGTCGATGCTCATCTACCTTGCTGGGCTGAAGACGATCAACCAGGACCTTCTCGAGGCCGCACGTCTCGACGGCGCCGACTGGTGGACCACGTTCCGGCTGATCCGCTTCCCGCTGCTCGCGCCCGCCGTGACGTTCAACGTCGCCACCGCGCTGCTCGGGTCGATGAACGGCTTCGACATCGTCCAGGCGACCACGGCCGGCGGTCCGGGCGGCACCACCGAACTCGTGAACATCTTCATCTTCCGCACCTTCGGACAGGGCCTGTTCGCCCAGGCCACGACGATGAGTCTGGTGCTCTTCCTCGGGGTCGCGCTGCTCGCCTTCCCCGTCATCCGCATGCTCCGCAAGAGGGAGGACGTGCTGTGAGCCCTTCAGCCACCGCCACCAGAAATCGAGTCCACCCCACCCGCATCCTGCAGCCGATCGTGGCGGTGCTCGCCGCTCTGCTGCTGCTCGGCATCCCGTTCTGGGTCATCCTCGTCACCGCGGCGAAGGACCAGGCCGGAGCGCTCAACCCGAACCTGCAGCTGCCCGACCAGTGGCACCTGTTCGAGAACTTCGCCACAGTCTTCACCGACGGAAAGATGCTCGCGGCATTCGGCGGCAGTGTGCTGGTCATGGTGCCCGCGGTGATCGGCGTGCTCGTCTTCGGATCGATGGCCGCGTGGATCCTCGGGCGTCGCTCCTCGAAGCCGCTCGCGTTCGTCTATGCGCTCGCGATCAGCGGCATCGTGCTGCCCCCCGCGGTCGTGACGATCGTGCTGCTGCTGCGGCAGCTCGGGCTGGCCGGCACCGCGGTCGGGATGATCGGCGTGTACATGGGCTTGTACATGGCCACGGTGATCTTCTTCGTCACCGGGTTCATCCGCACGATCCCCATCGAACTCGAAGAGGCCGCACGGGTCGATGGAGCGTCTCCCGTCCGGGTGTTCATCACGATCATCCTGCCGCTGCTCATGCCCGTGCTCGCCACGGCGACCATCCTGATCTGCCTCTACATCTGGAATGACGTCTTCTACGCGCTGTTCGTCGTCGGCGGCAGACTCGACACGCTGCCCTTGAACCTCTTCCAGGTGGCAAGCTCAGGGCTCTACCTTCAGAATTGGCACCTGATCTTCGCCTACATCATCCTGATGAGCCTGCCGCTGCTGATCATCTTCATGGTCGCCCAGCGGAAGATCATCTCGGGGATCACCAGCGGGGCCGTCAAGTGACCGTGACCTCCGACCGCACCCCGAGATCGAGAATGAACCCGACACCGAAGCCAGCGACCATCGCAGACGTCGCCGCGCGCGCCGGTGTATCGGTTCCCACGGTCTCTCGCGTGCTCACCGGAGCGGCGCGGGTGACCCCCGAGAAGCGGGAGCGCGTCGATCAGGCGATCGCGGAGTTGAACTTCCGCCCCAGTGCGGCCGCCCGAGTGCTCGCCTCCCGCAAGGCGCAGGTCATCGCCGTGATCGCCGGAGACACCTCCCGCTACGGCTACGCCGAGACGATCCGCGGCATCGAGGAATCCGCTCGGGCCGACGGATACACGGTCATGATCACCGTGGTGGAGAGCGCCGACGACGACGAGATCGACCGTGCGATCGCCGCCACCCTCTCTCAGCCTTTGGCCGGCGTCGTGGTGCTGAAGTTCGACCCGCCCGGCGTCGCCGCGCTGCAGCGCGTTCCCGACGACCTTCCGCTGGTCGTCCTGTCGGGCGTCCGCGACACGAGCCTGCCCCAAGCGGTGCTCGACGAGTCGCATGCCGCCGAGGAGCTCACCGACTACCTGCTGGGGCTCGGGCACAAGACGGTTCACCACGTGCGCATCCCCCCGTCCCGCAAGGAGGACGGCCGCACCGCGGGCTGGCGCCGCGCGCTGCGCCGAGCGGGTGCGATGATCCCCGAGCCGCTCGACGCCACCTGGGAGCCCAAGAGCGGACAGGCTCTCGGAACGGCACTCGCCGATGACCTCGACGTGACTGCGATCTTCTGCGGCAACGACGAGATCGCGATGGGCGTCATCAGCGGGCTCACCCGCGCCGGCCGGCGCGTCCCCGAAGACGTCTCCGTCGTCGGATTCGACGACCACCCCCTCGCCGAACTGTGGACCCCGCCGATCACCACGGTCGACCAGGACTTCGCCGGCATGGGGCGACGCGGCGTCGAACTCCTGCTCGCCGAGATCAACGGTCAGGCCGGCAAGCGCTTCTCCTCCGAGCGCCCGCGGCTGGTCGTGCGAGAGAGCGCCGGGCCGCCTCGGGCGTGACCGAGCTCGTACCGCGGGCCGCCGGCAGCTACTGCTTCATGCCGTAGGTCGCACCGATGTTGCGGAGGCCGCCATCGCAGAAGAAGTCGGCGCCGGTCGCGTTGCTGGAGTCGTCGCTGGCGAGGAAGAGCGCCATCTGGGCCACCTCCTCGGGCTTTCCGAATCGGCCGAGCACCGACATCCCGGCCATTGCGGCATCGAGGGTCTCGGCGGGGATGCCGCGCTTGATCATCTCCTCGCGCTGGTGGTCGGCCATCGGCGTGGTCGTGGCTCCGGGATTGAGGGTGTTGACGCGGATGCCGTGGACACCGAGTTCGTTCGCGGCGATCTTGGTGAGCATCACGACGGCGGCCTTCGAAGCAGAGTAGGCGGCCGAGCTGACGGGGATGAATGCTCCCGTCGAGGCGGTGTTGATGATCGAGCCTCCGCCGGCCTCGATCATGTGCGGCACCACGTGCTTCATCATCAGCCAGGGGCCCTTGGTGTTGACCGCGAAGACCTTGTCGAAGATCTCCTCATCGACGTCGATGGTCTTGGCCTTGTTCTCGAGGTCGACGCCGGCGTTGTTGAACAGCACGTTAGGCGCACCGAGTTCGGCGACCGTGCGAGCGACGATGCGCTTCACATCGTCGGTCTTGGTGATGTCCGCGCCGATCGCGATCGCCTCTCCACCGGCGGCGCGGATCGCGTCGACGGTTGTCTGCGCGCGCTCTTCGGTGATGTCGACGACGGCCACCTTGGCGCCCTCGCGGGCGAAGAGCAGAGCGCCGGCAGCGCCCATGCCGCCCGCCGCGCCGGTGATGATGGCGATCTTGCTGTCAAGCCTCATTGCTGGGTCCTTCTGATGTGGAGAGTCTCGGAGAGACAGTGCGAATTACGAGACATAAGTGTCTCATAAGTACCCTGACCTCTTGCTAGCCTCAACTCATGTCAGGCACCACAACGGGGCGTCCACGCAGTGAGAAGTCACGAACCGCGATTCTCGAGGCGACGATCGAGCTGCTCCTGGAGGGTGGGTACTCCCGCCTGACGCTCGAGGGCATCGCCTCCCGGGCCGGCGTCGGACGGCAGACGCTCTACCGCTGGTGGGCCTCGAAGGACGAGATCGTCGCCGAGAGCATCACCGATGGACGGATGCTGCCCGCCGAGCTGCCGATCCCCGACACCGGGGACATCGAGGCTGATCTGACCCAGTGGCTGACCGAATTCGCTCAGGGTCTTGATGAGGAGCACGCCGCGGCGCGCGCCCGACTGCTCACCGCAGCAACGGCCGAGAGTGCGCTCGTCGCTCAAGCCTTCAATCAAAAGGTCGCCGGGCCCTACCGGCAAGAACTTGCGCAGCGATTGCAGCAAGCGGTCGATTCGGGTGAGCTGAGGCCCGATGCGCCCGTGCACGTCGTTGCGGACGCCCTGATGGGGGCGACCCTCTACTCCGTCTTTCTCCGCTCGCCCGCGTCGGAGCCGACCGCCCTGCTAGCGGGCGTACTCCTCGACGGCATCCGTCAGGCCCACTGAGGCGGAACCGGCAACGTCGGATGGCGGCGGTGCCGTCGACGATGCCGCCGGCGAGTGAATCCGGGTCGCGAACAGCAGCACTGCCCAGGTGACCAGGAGCAGGCCGGTGAGCACGAAGCCGAGGTCGTCGATCCCGATCGATGCCAGCCAGGGCAGCGGGCCTCCGAGGCCGAGACCATCGACGAGCACGTCGGCGAGCTGCACGATCGCGATCAGCACTGCGGCGACGACGGAGAGCCCGGTCATGGCGATCGCGTACACCTCGCCGAGGCGGCGGCGACCGGGCCGCCAGGCATAGGCGCGATGGATCACTGCGCCTTGGGTGGTGTCGAAAGCGCTCATCCCGGCGGCGAACAGCACGGGCAGGGTGAGCGCCGCCCACCAAGGCACGGCCCCAAGGGTCGCGGCACCCGCGAGTGTGAGCAGCCCGATCTCGGTGGCCGTGTCGAACCCGAGCCCGAACAGCAGCCCCACGAGGTACATCCGTGACGGCCGGTCCACCGACTTCTCCAGGGGCCCGAGCAGCCGGAGCACGGGCCCTGCCGCATGCCCATGGCCGCGGCGCAGGGACCCGATGTTGATCGCCGCGATGAGGAGCAGGAAGACGCCCGAGACAGTCGGGCCGATCACCCCGGTCCAGGTGCGAAGGGCCGAAGAGTCGTCGGCGAGCGACGAACTGATCGCGGTGATGCCGAAGGTCAGCAGGATACAGAGCACGACGACGATCGTCGAGTGCCCGAGAGAGAACCAGAAGCCGACCGTGCTGGCGGGTCTGCCGCGCTCGGTGAGGCGTCGGGCCGTGTTGTCGATCGCTGCGATGTGGTCGGCGTCGAACGCGTGGCGCACTCCCAGCGCGTAAGCGGTGAGCCCGACGCCGAGCGTCGCGAGCGTGACGCCGCCCCCGCTGTCGACACCGCCGTGAGCACCGCCGAGCGGGACGCCAGCAGGGATCACAACCAGGAGGAGAACTCCCCAGCCGAGCACGTGCAGCAGCACGATCAGCGAGATGACGCCGATCGTGCTTCGCTGAACGCGTCTGGGGATTCGCACGTCAGCGAGCGCCGACACGGTCTTCCTCCAGCGGCTCGAGCGCGGGAAGGCGCTGCTCCGCACGGGCGACCCACGCATCCCACACCGGATCGAGGGGCGAGCCGTGCGTGTGATCGGAGAGGTGGCGGGCCATCGATCCGGGTTGATCGAACTCCAGGTCTTCCCGGCGCGTGGGCGGGCGGAACCCGACCGCGATCACGGCATCCACCACCCGACTGCCCCCGAGCACCCCCGGCTCGGGTGCGCCGCCGTCGGCGTCCAGCTGCTCGAGCAGGATCGGTCCGCCACTGTCGGCGACCGAGAGCGCCGAGAGCAGCCGACCGCCCCGCTCGCCGTACCTGCCGAGCACGAGCGTCTCGCGGATCACCGCTCGCGCGTCGGATCCCAGAGTGAGCGAGCTCCGGCGTTCAACGTTCGCTCCGTCGGTGACGACGAACGGCAGGCCGTGCCACAGCAGCGTCCCACCGGCTCCGATCCGAGCCTCCAGGACCCACGACGAGCGCGCGCCACGGTAGGCGACCGTGCCCCCGACATCCTCGATCTCCAGGGTGCACCCTGGACCGACCTCGATCTCGACGTGCACGTGGTCACCGCCGAGCAGCACCATTCCGGCCGCGGTCACCGCGATGTGCGCACGTACGGCATCGCGCGAGATCAGGCGCGGTGCGAGGGCGCCGACCGCGAGCTCGACGTGCGCGCGCGGCTCGCCGGCGGTGACCTTGATGCGTGTGGAGCTCACTCGTTCGCGTTCATCCCCGCGACAGCGTGCGTGCGGGAGTGCTCGTGCTCGGCATCCGACGCGTGCGCGTCTTCGGCGTGCGAGTGGATGAATCCGCCCTCAGGGTGCTCCTCATCGGCGTGGAAGTGCGGGGCCATCGGCCCGGGGTCCTGCGCGATGTGGGTGCCGGCCCGGTGGCTCGCGAGGATCGTGAGCACCCAGGCGCGCAGCGCCGACACCGAGCCGGCATCGTGCTTCGACAGCGCCAGCACGGCGCGTCCCTCTCGTGCCGCTTCGGCATCGGCCACCATCAGCGCCACGTCTACGCCGACATAGGGAGCGAGATCGGTCTTGTTGACCACGAGGAGGTCGGCGCGCCCGATGCCGGGGCCGCCCTTCCGCGCGACATCGCCGCCGCCCGCGACATCCAGGACGAAGATCTGAGCGTCGACCAGAGCGGGCGAGAACGTCGCCGTCAGGTTGTCGCCGCCCGACTCGATGAGCACCACATCGAGCGGCGCGAAGTCCCGCTCGAGGTCTTCGGCGGCGAGGAGATTGGTGGTGATGTCATCGCGAATCGCGGTGTGCGGGCAGGCGCCGGTCTCCACCGCGCGGATGCGCTCAGGGTCGAGCACGCCCGCGGAGCGCAGGAACCGGGCATCCTCATCGGTGTAGATGTCGTTCGTGATGACGCCGAGGCGCAGTTCGGTGCCAAGGGCCCGGCACACCGTCGCGATGAGCGACGATTTTCCGGTGCCGACGGGACCGGCGACGCCGAGGCGAAGAGCACGGGCGGAGGGCAGGGATTCAGGCACGGAAGAGTCTCCTATTCGATACGGCGTGGGCTTCGGTCCAGCCCTCGGCTTGGGGGGCGCTCGCCGCAGGGATCGCATCCGGTGAGTCGAGCGCCGCGAGCAGCGGGATGAAGGGATCGACCGCGGCGCACGCGTCGATCACAAGTCGCACGCCGTCGACGGGGTCGCCGGGTTCGAGCTTGAGCAGAGCGGCGACGCCGCCCGCCATGTCGTCGTACACCGCCACGCGCACGAGCGTCTCCGCGTCCAGACCCGCGTGGGCCGCGACCGCACCGAGCACGATCGGCCGGGGAGGCATCGACGCACCCGCCTCGGTCAGTGCGGCGATCGCCGGAGACTGCGGCCAGAGCCGCTGCGCGAGTCGCAGGAGTCCGCGGCCGAGCTCCCTCGAGGCGGTGCGAGCAGCAAGACTCGGGGTGCGCGCCGCCCACGCCTGTTCGATCGGCGCGTAAGACCCTCCGATCAGGCCGGCCCGGCGCGCCACGACCGCCGTCGCCGCATCGACGAGCGTCGTCGTCCGCGCCCGGGCCTGCAGGAAGGCGCGGACGTCGTGTCGCGCCAGCCCGCCCTGGATGGCCGGCTCGACGCCTGCGGAGAACGCATGCCCGCCCGAGGGAAGGCGCGCGTCGGCGAGCAGCATGGCAACGGTGTGTGCGGCGGAGTCCATGGAGCGGTCTCAGAACATGTTGTACAGCTGGGCAAGGGGGAGGGATGCCGCGGGCGCAGGCTGCACGTCTTCGCCATCGATCGCGATCTCGAACGTGTCTGGGCGAATCCGGATCGAAGGCAGTGTGTCGTTGTTCTTCATGTCGGCCTTGCCGATGTGGCGCGTGGGCTGAACGGCAGCGAGGCGGCGGCGCAGGCCGAGCGTCTCGACGAGCCCGGCATCGAGCGCGGCGGGCGAGACGTATGTCACCGACAGGTCCGCCCCGATCGTGTCGCCGAACGACGGTCGCATCATCACAGGCTGCGGCGTCGGGATCGACGCGTTCGGGTCGCCGAGTGCGGCCCACGCGATCGCACCGCCTTTGACGACGACCGCGGGCCGGACGCCGAAGAACTTCGGGTCCCACACGACGAGGTCCGCCAGTCGGCCGACCTCGATCGACCCCACGTCATAGGCGATCCCGTGGGCGATCGCGGGGTTGATCGTGTATTTCGCGACATAGCGGCGCGCGCGCTCGTTGTCTGCCGGCATCCCCCCGTCCAAGGGACCCCGGCGGAGCTTCATGACGTGCGCGACCTGCCAGGTGCGCGTGATCACTTCACCGATCCGGCCCATCGCCTGCGCGTCGGAGGAGGTCACCGACAGGGCTCCGATGTCGTGGAGGATGTCTTCCGCGGCGATCGTGGAGGCGCGGATGCGGGACTCCGCGAAAGCGAGGTCCTCGGGCACCGCGGGGTTGAGGTGATGGCAGACCATCAGCATGTCGAGGTGCTCGGCGACGGTGTTGACGGTGTGCGGGAGCGTCGGGTTCGTCGAACCGGGGATCACGTTCGCAAGCCCCGCGATCGAGAGGATGTCGGGAGCGTGCCCGCCGCCGGCGCCCTCGACGTGGAAGGCGTGGATCGACCTGCCGCCGATGGCCGCGATCGTCGACTCGACGAAACCGGCCTCGTTCAGTGAGTCGGAGTGCAGCGCGACCTGCAGGCCCCAGTCGTCTGCGGCGCGCAAAGATGCGTCGATCGCGGCAGGGGATGAGCCCCAGTCCTCGTGCACCTTGTAGCCGGCAGCGCCGGCGAGCGCCTGCTCCTTGAACGCAGCCGCCGACACCGTGTTGCCTTTGCCGAGCAGGAGGATGTTGACCGGCAGGGGGTCGAGAGAGCGGTGCATGGCGCGCAGATGCCACGCCCCCGGAGTGACCGTCGTGGCCTTCGATCCTTCGGAAGGCCCGGTGCCGCCGCCCACGATCGTCGTGATCCCGGTGGCGAGCGCCTCGTGGATCTGCGAAGGGGAGAGCAGGTGCACGTGCGAGTCGATGGCGCCCGCCGTCACGATGCGCCCTTCCCCGGAGATGACGTCAGTCGACGGCCCGATGATCATGTCGATGCCGTCGCTGATGTCCGGGTTGCCCGCGTGACCGATTCCGACGATGCGACCGTCACGGATGCCGATATCGGCGCGGATGATCCCCCACCAGTCCAGGATGATCGCGTTCGTGATCACGGTGTCGAGGGCGCCATCGGCCCGCGAGGTCGTCGCCTGCGCCATCGATTCGCGGATGGACTTGCCGCCGCCGAAGACCGCCTCCTCGCCGCCGACGGTGAGGTCGCGCTCGATCTGGATCCACAGGTCGGTGTCGCCGAGGCGCACCTCGTCGCCGACGGTCGGGCCGTAGATGGCCGCATAGCGCGACCGGTCAAGCCAGACCATCGAGCAGCTCCTGTCCGTCGGTCTTGATCTGGATGCCGGGAACCCGGCGCCCGCCGCGCAGTGCCACGGCGTCGAGCTCGCGCGATGCGCCTGGTTCGAATCGCTGCGATGTGCCGGAGGGGATGTCGAGGCGGAACCCGTGTGCGAGCGCCCGGTCGAACTCGAGCGCAGCGTTGACGTCAGGGAGATGGATGTGCGAGCCGATCTGGATCGGCCGGTCGCCGGTGTTCAGGAAGACGAGCCGGATGCGCTCCGAGGCGCCTCGGTCGGCGTTCAACTCGATGCGACCCGGTTGAATCCGGAACGCGCCCGGGCCCTGAGACGATGCGGATGCCACGGCGACTCCTCAGTCGATCGGGTGGTGGACGGTGACGAGCTTTCGGCCGTCGGGAAAGGTCGCCTCGACCTGCACATCGGCGATCATCTCGGGAACCCCCGGCATCACCTGATCACGCGTGAGGACGGTGCGGCCCTCCTGCATGAGCTCTGCGACGCCACGGCCTTCCCGTGCTCGCTCGATGACCCAGCAGGACAGCAGCGCGACGGTCTCGGGGTGATTGAGCAGGATGCCGCGCTCGAGCCGGTCTCGCGCGACCATCGCGGCGACCGACAGCAGGAGCTTCTCGGTCTCGGCGGGAGTGAAGTGCATTCTTTTGCCTCCGGCGGGTGATGTCAGAAGTGTGCCATATCGAGCACATTCACCAGACGGGCTCAGATGCCCAGGTCGCGGCCTCCGTCCGTGAATTCGCGGAATTACAGGGCTCCTGGCCCGCGGTCCGGATCACGGTTAACAGAATCGGAACAATCGAGAAATGTCAGAGTAATGACGCGGCCCCATGCTGACAACTACCGCAGCAGTCGGCGACCTCCATCCGCCGATCCAAACCGGCCCGCGAAGCCCGGCTCCATCAGGCACCGAGCACTAACGAGCATCTGACGCACGCAACACCGGCCCACCCCTGCACCACGCCCTGATTCACCGATCAGCTCGTTCCGCCACACCCTCGGCACGCCGTCCTCCGGCGCGCCCCGGATCCGTGCCGGTCCGTCGGCGTCATTCGGCGCGCCTGCAGGACGCACCTCCCATCCCGAGAACGCACCACCCTGCACCACACAGAAACGGAGATCCACATGACAACGACACGGACTCGAAGGGTGCGCGGCCTGCTGGCCGTTCCCGCCCTCGCGGCGGCCGCCGCCCTCGTGCTCGCAGGCTGCGGCGCGCGGGCCGGCGACACGGTGGAACCGGCCGGACTCGACAGCGGAGGGTCCGCGAGCTGCATCGACACCTCCGGCGACACGATCAAGCTCGGCTTCCTCAACTCGCTCACCGGCGGCATGGCGATCTCTGAGAAGACCGTCTCCAACGTGCTGCACATGGCCGCGGACGAGATCAACGCAGACGGCGGCATCCTCGGCAAGCAGATCGAGTACGTCCAGGAGGACGGCGCCACCGACTGGCCGACCTTCGCAGAGAAGACCGAGAAGCTGCTCACCCAGGACTGCGTCGCCGCGATCTTCGGCGGATGGACCTCGTCGTCCCGCAAGGCCGTCAAGCCGGTCGTAGAGGAGAACAACGGTCTGTTCTTCTACCCGGTGCAGTACGAGGGGCTCGAGGCGTCGCCGAACATCTACTACACCGGTGCGACCACGAACCAGCAGATCATCCCGGCGATGGACTACCTCGCCGCCCAGGGCGTGAAGACGCTCTTCCTGGCGGGCTCCGACTACGTGTTCCCGCGTACCGCGAACGCGATCATCAAGCTCTACGCGGCCGAACTCGGCATCGAGATCGTCGGCGAGGAGTACGTGCCCCTCGACAAGGATGACTGGACCACCCAGGTGGCGAAGATCGTCGAGGCCGACCCGGACTTCGTCTTCAACACGATCAACGGCTCGTCGAACGTCGGCTTCATCAAGGCCTACTACGACGCCGGCCTCACCCCGGAGACGACCCCGATCATCTCGGTGTCGATCGCCGAGGAGGAGGCGCCGGCCATGGGTCACGAAGTCACCGGCAACTACGCCTCGTGGAACTACTTCCAGTCGCTTGACACCCCGAACAACCCCGGATTCATCGAGCGCTGGAAGGCGTACCCCGGCAGCAGTGGGGTGACCTCCGACCCGATGGAGGCCGCGTACATCTCGCTGTACCTGTACAAGGCTCTGGTCGAGGCGGCCGGTTCGTTCGAAGTCGACGATGTGAATGCCGCAGCCGCGGCGGGCGGCATCACCGTCGACGCGCCGGAGGGTGTCGTCACGCTGGACGGCGAGAACCACCACATCTCCAAGCCGGGCAACATCGGCAGGATCAACGCCGACAACCAGTTCGACATCGTCTGGTCGTCCGACGGCTTCATCGATCCCGACCCGTTCCTCGAGGGGTACGACTGGTTCCCGGCCGACGTCCGCGAAGCCCTGGTAGCCGCAGCGGGCTGATCGACCACTGAGTGTGGGGTCCGTGCCCACCGGCACGGGCCCCACGCCCTGGAACCACCATCACCAGAACTCATCACCCCGAGAGAGAGCGACAGCACGTGGATGCACTCATACCGCCGCTTCTGAACGGCACCGCGCTGGGCGCGCTGCTGCTGCTCGCAGCGCTCGGGCTCACCCTCACCTTCGGTCAGATGGGGGTGATCAACATGGCGCACGGCGAGTTCATCATGGCCGGCGCCTTCATCGCCTACCTGACCCAGCTGGCGGTGAGCTCCAGCAACATCTCGATCCTGTTGGCCCTGCCGCTCGCGTTCCTGGGCGCGGGCCTGCTCGGCCTCCTCCTCGAGATCGGCATCATCCAGTGGATGTACCGCCGGCCCCTCGACACCCTCCTCGTCACGGTCGGGGTGAGCTTGATCCTGCAGCAGATCGCGCTGCAGATCTTCCCCGCCCAGGGCGTTCCCGTGGAGAGCCCGGACTGGCTCGACGGGCAGATCGACGTCCTCGGCTACGCGTGGCCGCTCCGCCAGGTGTTCACCATCCTGCTCGCCGCCCTCTGCCTCGCCGCCCTCGCCGCATGGCTCAAGTACTCACCGTTCGGACGCCGGATCAGGGCGACGGTCCAGAACCGCGATCTCGCCGAGACCAGCGGCATCCGCACCCGCAACGTCGACCGCATGACCTTCTTCGTCGGATCCGGCCTCGCCGGGGTGGCGGGTGTCGCTGCATCGCTGATCGGCGGCACGAACTCTCAGATGGGCACGCAGTACATCATCCCGGCCTTCCTGGTCGTGGTCGCCGGCGGCGTCGGCCAGATCAAGGGCACCGTCATCGCCGCGTGGGCCCTGGGCATCGCCCTGTCGCTTTTCGCCGACTGGACGACCGGAAGCATGGCAGTGGTACTGGCCTTCGTGCTCGTCGTCGTCTTCCTGCAGTTCCGCCCACAGGGCCTGTTCACGGTCCGCACCCGGGGGTTGACATGACGAAACTGAAACCGTGGCTTCCCCTCATCGGGATCGGGGTGTTCGCCGTGCTGCTGCTGGTCGTCGCCCCTGCCGTGCTCTCCATGCACTGGATCAACAACCTCGGGAAGTACTGCTGCTGGGCGATCGCGGCGGTCGGGATCGGCCTGGCCTGGGGCCGGGGCGGAATGCTCGTCCTGGGTCAGGGGGTGTTCTTCGGACTCGGCGCCTATGCCATGGCGATGCACCTCACGCTGGAGACCGCAGGCCCCGACAGCCTCCCGGTCTTCATGATCCTGTACGACCCGTCGGCGTCGCTTCCGGCGTTCTGGGAGCCGTTCCGCAGCGAGGTGTTCACGCTGCTGGCCATCGTGCTGCTCCCGGTGATCGTGGCGTCCGTGCTCGGCTACGCCCTGTTCAAACGGCGGATCAAGGGGGCGTACTTCGCGATCCTGTCCCAGGCGCTCGCCGTGGCGCTGGCCGTGCTGATCTCCTCGACCATCCGCGAGACCGGAGGGGACACCGGGCTCAGCGACTTCAAGTACTTCTTCGGGTTCGTCCTCAACGACGACACCAACAAGCTGATGGTCTTCATGATCGCCGCCTCGCTGCTCATCGTGTGCCTCCTGGTGGTGTGGCAGCTCAATCGCAGCCGCTTCGGCGAACTGCTGATCGCCACGCGGGATGCCGAGGAGCGCGTGCGGTTCCTCGGGTACGACCCCGCCAACATCAAATTGGTCGCCTACGTGGTCGCCGCTCTCATGGCCAGCGTCGCCGGCGCCATGTTCGTGCCGATCGTCGGCATCATCACGCCGGCGGAGATCGGGGCCTCCGCCTCGATCCTGATGATCGCCGGTGTCGCGCTCGGTGGCCGCGCCTCGCTCTTCGGGCCGGCGCTCGGGGCGATGGCGATCGGCTGGGGGCAGTCGAGCCTCGGTTCCAGCTGGCCCGATGGCTGGATCTACATCCTTGGCCTGGTCTTCATCCTCGTGACCCTCTTCCTCCCGATGGGGTTGTCATCGCTCTTCGCCAGGGCGAAGGGTCTCCTCTGGCGACCACGGGCAGCGCCCACTCCGGCCACGCTCGCGTCGGAACCCGAGCTCGATGAGGTGAAGAAATGACCGCCGCCGAGGCCCCGTCCCTGGTCGTCACCGATCTGCAGGTCTCCTTCGATGGATTCGTCGCGGTCGGCGGAGTCTCCTTCGATGCCCACCCCGGCGAGGTCCGCTTCCTCATCGGCCCCAACGGCGCCGGCAAGACGACGTGCATCGACGCGATCACCGGGTTGTCCAAGGGCTCCGGGTCGGCGAAGGTCGGCGATCAGGAGCTGCTGGGCAAGACCGCGCACAAGATCGTGCAGCTCGGAGTGGGCCGCACCTTCCAGACCGCGAGCGTGTTCGAGCAGCTCTCGGTGCTGCAGAACCTCGACATCGCGGCCGGGCTGCACCGCTCCTCGTTCTCGCTGCTGCGGGCGCGCCGAGGCGTCGACCCGGCGATCGAGGTGGCGCTGGAGGAGACCGGACTCAGCGACGAGCGCGAGACACCGGCGGGGATCCTGTCGCACGGCCAGAAGCAGTGGCTGGAGATCGGGATGATGCTCGTGCAGGAGCCCCGCGTGCTGATGCTCGACGAGCCCGTCGCCGGCATGAGCCAGGACGAGCGCACCGCGACGGGCGAACTGCTGCAGCGCATCGCCAAGCGCCGCGCCGTCCTCGTCGTCGAGCACGACATGGACTTCATGCGGCGCTTCGCGACGCGGGTCACGGTGCTGCACCAGGGCAAGGTGATCTCGGAGGGCTCCGTGGCGCACGTGCAGGCCGACCCCAGGGTGCAGGAGGTCTACCTCGGCACGGCCGGGGCCCCGACCACCGCCGCGATGGCGGTCGTGGCGGAGCCGGCGAACGAGGCGACCGCGACAGCGGACAGCGCTGCGCACGGAGAGGAGGCCTGACATGCTCGAACTGAACGATATCCAGGCAGGCTACGGTCGCACGCTCGTGCTGCACGGCGTGACGCTGCCCCGCTCCGACGGGGTGGTCGCCGTGCTCGGCCACAACGGCGCCGGAAAGTCGACGCTGCTGCGCGTCGCGATCGGACTCATCAAGCCGCGCAGCGGCCAGGTGATCTTCGACGGTGCGGACGTCACCTCGCTCCCGCCCAACAAGCGCGTCGCCCGCGGCATGGGATACGTGCCGCAGGGGCAGCAGTCGTTCCCGCAGCTGTCGACGATGGAGAACCTGCAGCTCGTCGCCGACGGCCGCAAGCGCGGCAAGGCGCTCATCGAGCAGCAGCTCTCGCGCTTCCCCGCTCTGGAGAAGTTCGCCACCCGCAAGGCCGGCCTGCTCTCCGGCGGCCAGCGCCAGCAGCTCGCGATCGCCCGGGCGCTCATCACCGAGCCGAAGCTGCTCATCCTCGACGAGCCGACCGAGGGCATTCAGCCGACGATCGTCGCAGAGATCGAGCAGACCGTGATGCAGCTCGCGAGCGAGGGTCTGTCCGTACTGCTGGTCGAGCAGCACATCGGCTTCGCGCTGGAGGCCGCAGACAAGTACCTCGTGCTCGCGAGCGGCTTCGTGTCCAGCACCGGTGGCGGCGGAGCGGCCGCGGCCGCTGGTGTGCGCGCGGCGATGGCGATCTAGGCGGGCGAGTCGGCGGATTCGGAGGGAGCAGAAGCGGGACCGGCGATCGAACGCTGTCTGCGCGCAACGCGTCTGAAACACAGTGCGGCAACAATGAGCCCCTACGCGGGGGGTGCAACGTGGCCAGGGCAGACAACGCGCGGGCAGCCGCCGAGGACAGCCTCGAAGACTATGCCTTCCGCTACGTGCCCCGAAGCTTTCGGCGCTGGAGCGCCGGTGCCATCGGCGTCACCGCGCTCGGCTCCATCGCCTTCCTCGCGGACTTCTCCATCGGCGCGAGCATCGGCCTCGAGCACGGCACCAACAACGCCGTGCTCGGCATCCTGCTCGCCTCTGTCGTCATCTTCCTCGTCGGCGCCCCGATCGCCTACTACGCGGCGCGCTACAACCTCGACCTGGATCTGATCGCCCGCGGCTCCGGATTCGGCTACTACGGCTCCTCCATCACGACGGTGATCTTCGCGATCTTCACCTGCATCTTCTTCGCGCTCGAGGGCGCGATCATGGCGCAGGGCCTGCACGTCGCGTTGGGCATCCCGCTGTCGGTGGGCTACCTCATCTCCACGGTGGTGGTGATTCCGATCGTGATCTACGGCATGCGCGCCCTGGAGCGACTGCAGTTCTGGACCACGCCGCTCTGGCTCGCGCTGGCTCTGCTTCCCCTGCTCTGGGTGGTCGTGTCCGATCCCAATGCCGTGCGGGCGTTCGTCGCGTTCACGGGCGAATCGGACGGCGAAGTCAGCTTCCAGGCGATCGTCGCGAGCGCGGCGGTCTGCTTCGCGCTCACGCCGCAGCTGGCGGAGCAGATCGACGTGATCCGCGCGATGCCGCCCCGCACCCGCGCGAACCGCCGTTCGTGGTGGGCGTCGCTGCTGTTCGCCGGCCCCGGGTGGATCCTGTTCAGCGGCATCAAGCAGGTGATCGGGGTGTTCCTCGCGGTGTATCTGCTCACCCGCGTCGACCCCGAGCTCGGTGCGCTGGCCGCCGAGCCGGTGCGCCAGTTCATCGGCCTCTACGAATCGATCATGCCGCAGTGGCTCGCGATCGGTCTGGCGCTCGTGCTGGTCGTTGTCGCGCAGATCAAGATCAACGTGACCAACGCGTACTCGGGGTCGCTGGCGTGGTCCAACGTCTACACGCGCCTCACCAAGACCTACCCCGGCCGCGCCGTGTTCATCTTCTTCAATCTCGCGATCGCGCTCGCGTTGATGTGGATGGATGTCTTCAGCCTGATCAGCTTCGTGCTCAGCCTGTACGCGAACGTGGTGATGGCCTGGCTGGTCACGATCGCGGCCGACATCGTGATCAACAAGCACCTCCTGCACATCTCCCCGATGTACCCCGAATTCCGTCGCGGCATGCTGCACGACTGGAACCCGGTCGGCCTCGTCTCGGTCGGCCTGGCCTCGCTTCTTTCGCTGGCCGCCTTCAGCGGTCTGTTCGGGCAGGAGGTGCGACCGTTCTCCGTGCTGATCGCCATCGGCGTGGCGATGATCACGACTCCGCTCATGGCCGT
Organism: Microbacterium sp. P5_E9; assembly: GCF_054049175.1. Classification (NCBI taxonomy): domain Bacteria; kingdom Bacillati; phylum Actinomycetota; class Actinomycetes; order Micrococcales; family Microbacteriaceae; genus Microbacterium; species Microbacterium sp. P5_E9. The sequence continues at coordinate 48,059 of NZ_JBFUMV010000019.1, forward strand.
GGCCACGCGGGGCAGGTACTACCTCCGGCGGCAGACGGACGGGATCGCCTCCCCGATCCTGGATGCCGACGGCAATCCTTCCGGGGAGCGGCTGCGCTGCCATGTCACTGGCTACACGTTCGAGCGTCCGGATATGCTGGCGTCAGCCGAGCGCGGGGCTCATGGGGAGACGCAGTATGTGTCCTCTCTTGCGCTCACGCTGGACGACTCGGATCGGTACCTCTTGCCTGCCGAACCGCGGTCGCGACGAGTCCGCTCGTCCGCACGACCATTCGAAGCGAGCAGGAAGCAGCAGGAAAGGGGCGGGTGATGGCGGAGGTCGTCGATACTCCGACCGCGATCCTGGCCCACGCCGCTGCGGCGCTGCGTGAGATTCCGTTCGACGACATCTCGTATCGCTCGCTCGGCGACGCCGTCGGGGTGTCCGAGCGAACGGTCTACCGCCACTTTCCGACGCGATCCCACCTCCTCGAAGGCGTTGCTGGGTGGATCGAGTCGACCGAGTTCCCCTTGCCGGCCTTCGTCACCATCGCGCAGTTCCAAGAGGCGTCGCGCTCTCGGTTCCGGGCCTTCGACGCGTCGCCGGCCTTCGCCTTCGTGTGTGCGCGCGCGGCATCGATCTCACCGACCGGAGAATCGGAAGCGACGTTCTTCACGCGGGCCCTGGTGACGATGCTCGCGACGAATCATCCCGCGGTGAACGAACGCGACCTGCGCAGGGTGGCGGCCACGCTCCGCTACTTCGCGTCGGCGCAGTTCTGGGCGCGAATGCGGACGGGATTCGAGATGAGCGCGCCGGCGATCTCGGATGTCTTCGACCGCACCGTCGTCCAGGCCATGGGCGACCTGTTCGACAGGTCGCGGGCAGCGAAGTGAGCCGCTGCCCGCAACAGGCATCCGCGTGAGGGCCGCGTGACAGTGGCGGCGGGTTCCGGCCCCGATGCCCGCTCGGCGGGCGATGTCAATCGCACCCAGGAGGCGATCCTCGCCGCCTACGCCGAATTGATCGAGGAACTCGGCACGGACGACGTGCCTTTTCGGCTGATCGCCCGGCGCGCGGGAGTCGGTGAGCGGACGATCTTCCGCAACTTTGCGACACGCGTCGATCTGCTGCTCGCCACAGCCGCCTGGATCGAGCGCAGGATCTTCCCGCGCCGGGACTCGGCGAGCATCTTCGACATGCCCATCACGATCCGCGCAGCGATGGAGTCCTACGACCAACGGCCGGAACTGGCGCACGTCGTCGCCGAGACCACGATGCGAGGGATCAGCGGCGCTGCCCCCAGCCCGCGGCGGGAGCTGCTCGAGGAGATGATCGACGTGGAGGTCCCTTCGCTGGGCGACGCTGAGCGAACGGCGATCGTCTCGGCTCTTGCTCACCTCGATTCGGCGGCGACGTGGGTCACGTTCCGTCGCGAGTTCGGCATGACCCGCAGCGACATCGCGGATGCCGCCGCGTGGGCCGCCGAGGCCGTGCTCGACCCGATTCGCTCCCGCGTCGGCTGAGTGATGGTGGTCAGTCCGGGAGACCGACCACACGCACAGCTGCGTTCTCGGTGAAGGCCGCCGCCAGCGCGTCGGGTCGGTCGGTCACGACGACGAGTCGGCCGTCGCTGACCCAGCTCCGCACCCACGCGTCACTCGCGGGAAGGGTGGCGAGTTCTTCCGCTGTCGCGGGTCGCCGGTTGTGAGTGAGCGGCTTGAGCCGCGACATCCACGGCGCGAAGTCTTCGAGGGTGCGGCGCTGGAGTGCGGGGATCTCGCCGGATGCCTCGGGCCCGACGTTGAGCAGCAGGCGTCCGCCACGCGAGACGATGTCGGCGTAGAGCTTCGCCAGGTCGCGGGCGGTCAGCGTCAGTTCGGCATCTTCGAGCTGGTTGTACCCGAAGGAGAAGCCCAGGCCCCGGTTGTTCTCCCAGCCGATGCCGGCCTCATTGTCGGTGCCCGCCGAGTACTCACTGGTGCGATAGTCCCCGACATCCATCCCCCATCGGTCGTTCACGATGCCCTCGGGCACGATCTCGCGGTAGCAGCGCAGGAGCTCCACGAGCGAACCGTCAGCCTTGCCGGCATCGGGCCAGTTGATGTCGTTCCAGATCACCGAGGGCCGGTAGCGGTCGATGAGATCTCGCACGTGGGCAGTGGCGTATTCCGCGTAGTCGGCATCCACCGGCCGGTACTCATTCAGCTGCTCCTCGGCCTCCACCGGGGGGAAGTCGGCGAAGGCCCAGTCGAGACCGCCGGAGTAGTAGACGCCGAATCTGAGGCCTTCGGCGCGAACCGCCTCGGCGAGGGGGCCGATGAGGTCTCGCCGTGGTCCTCGCGCGACGGTCGTCAGATCGCCGGAACCCGGCGCGTCCCACAGTGCGATGCCGTCGTGATGCTTGGTCACGGGGATCACGTAATCTGCCCCCACGGAGCGGAAGAGCCTCGCCCATTCCACCGGGTCGTACCGGTCCGCAGTCCACGCATCGAGGAACTCCTCGTACGGGGCCCCTCCGTACTCGGAGAGGTGGTGCGCGGCCGCCGGCGATCCCTCGATGCGGATGGTGTTCGCGTACCACTCGGCATACGGATTGTGAGCGAACCACTCCTCGGGAGGGACGAGGCCCAGTGCGCCGGTGGGCTCTGCCCACGCCGGGACGGAGTACGCACCCCAGTGGATGAAGATCCCGAAGCTCGCCTCCTGCGCCCACGCGGGCAGCGAGCTGTCGTGAGTGTGCGTCATTGCTTCTCCTCCTCAGTGCTTGTGGGATTCGGCGCCAGGTGCCGCCGGTTCAGCGCATCAGCGGGAGCGGCCGTGCCAGCCCGTCGACCACAAGGGTCGGCCAGCGCGGATCGTGCGTGAGCACCTCGACCCCGGCGCTCGATACCAGCACCGTGTCTTCGACCTTCACCCCGGGCGCCGAGGGGTTCCACGCGAAGGCATGGTTCTCCTGCACCAGATCGCGGGTCTCGGGTGTCGCCCGCGGATCGCGACCGGCATAGCCGGTCGGTCCGCCCTGGTGGTGCCGGCGCCACTCGTCGGCGTCGAAGCCGGCGGCGGCATAGGCCGCGGTTCCGGCGGTGAACGCCTCGTCCAGTCGCGTGCCGGGCCGCGTCGCTGCGAGATAGCCCGACTCGACCTGGAGGATGCGCTCTTCATCGGGATGCCGCATCCCCTCATCCTCGATCCACCGGGTGGCGTTGGCGATGAGTCCGTGGCGCCGTCCGCACACGACGAGCATCGCGCGGGCTCCGAGTGGTGTGGCCGTCGGGAGCGGGTGGCGGTGGGGGAGGCGGGCCTCGCCGGCGACGAGGATCACGAGGGGATCGATGCCCCGCGCGCGCAGCAGGCCAGCGAGGGTCGCACTGACCTCGACCTCGGTCGAGTCTGCGCGCGCACCGCGCGCGGCATCCGTCAGCACTTCGGCGACCTCGCGGCAGAGGGCACGGTAGCGCTCGGTCTCGGCGGGCAGCAGGCTCGCGCGGGCGGCGCGGAGCCCGGCTGCCAGGTCGATCTCGGCAGAGGCAGGTCGGGCCGCGGCTGCCGCAACCGGCTCGAACCACGGCACGCGCACCACTCGATCGGCGTCTTCGGGGAGGAGCTCCTCGGCGATGAGCCGGTCCGCCTCGTTGGCGGAGACGTAAAGCTCATCGCCGTCGAGCGCGGCGCGCACCGCGAGCACCGGCGGGCCGGCGAGCGAGACGTGGGTGCGGATCCCCTCGAGGTACCACGACACCGCCTCGTGCGAGGTGAGCAGCACCGCGTCGTTGCCGGTCTCGCTCAGCAGCCGCGTGAGGCGCTCGCGCTTGAGCCGGCGATCGTGCGTGGACCCAGGCATCCGCTCTCCTTCGTCAGTGCGGGTTCGGACGGCTCAGAGAGAGCCGATGATCGCGTTGTCGAGCCGATCGGGGTCGAGCTCGGTCGGCGCGGCGTTGGTCAGGAACACGTAGGCGACCCCCGCGGACGGGTGGATCCAGAACTCCGCCCCCGACCATCCGCCGTGCCCATAGACGTCCCGATCGATGAGGCCGGGCGCGCGGGAGCGCAGATTCCAGGTGAAGCCCCAGTCCTGGCCGCGGTCGGCCGGGTACGGCTCGAGGCGCGGAATGTCGCCGGTCAGCGGTCGCAGAGTCATCGCGAGGGTCGCAGGTCTGATGATGCCCTCGCCGCCCCGCAGGAGGGCGGAGCCGATCGCGAGGAGGTCCTGCGCGCGCCCGATGAGGCCCGCGCCCGGGTTGCGCTGACGCGCGAACTGCTCGACGTCGACGCCACCCTCCGCTGCGCGGACGATCGGAGGCGGATCGGATGCCTCATCCAGCGTGAGTCCGCCGGCGCCGAGCGGCGCGGCCCACGCCGAGAGCTCGGCATCCCACTCCCGCCCCGTCGCATGTGCGATGAGTGCGGCGATCCCCTCGAACCCCAGGGTGGAGTAGCGCGAGGCCGTGTCCACCGGGAAGTCGCGCCCGGCGCCCAGCAGCTCCTCGCGCAGCGGGGTCGGGGTGTCGAGGGGCGGCTCGGAGATGCCGGAGGTGTGACTCACGAGGTGCCGCAGGCGCACGACGTCGTCGCGATTCGCGCCGAACGAAGGCAGCGCGTCGGTGAGCGGCGTCTCGGGAGTGAGCAGCCCGCGTTCGATGGCGCGTGCGGCGGTCAGCCCGACCAGCGGCTTGGTGACCGAGAACAGCCGGTAGTGGTCGTCGACCCGCGCGGTGCGCCCGTCGGTCGCGCCGAACGCGTCGAGGGCGACGGTGCCGGCGGCGGTGGCGATGCCGAGCACCGCGGTGGGGATGCGACCCTCATCGACGTGGCGCCGGGCCCAGTCGAAGGCGGCGGAGAACTGCTCGGCCATCACTCGACCTCGTGTCCCAGATCGGGCCGCGCGAGGAAGCGGGCCGTGGCGTCGGTGACCGCCTCGAGTTCGACGATCGTGACGGTGTTCTCGCCTTCCTTGGTCACCGGTGCAGGCACGAACAGGGTGCGCTGCGGGCCGCGGCGCCAGTACCGGCCGAGGAAGAACCCGTTGACCCACGCGTAGCCCTTGCCCCAGCCGCGGGTGTCGAGGAACAGATCGGCGGGCGCGTCGAGGGCGAACGACGCACGAAGACCGACCGGCCCGGTCGCCCGACCGGCGACCACCGCGTCGGCGGAGGTCGCGGCATCCGTCACCGCGGCGCCCAGGGCGGCGACGTCGAATGTGCGCACCCGCCAGGGCGCGGGGATCGTCGCGCCGTCGATGCGCGGTGCGCCGATGAGCCCCTTGGGTTCGCCGATCTTCTCGTCGTAGTTGACCCGGCCGGTCTCCTCGACGAGCAGACGGAGGCTGCGGCCGGCGGGGATCGTCAGCGCGTTGTCGCGGAGGGTGCGCTGCAGGGTGCCGGCGGGCCGGTCGTCGACCTGCACCCACGCGTAGTCGCGCACTTCGTCGAGTTCCAGCACGGTCGGCCGGCTCGCCGCGGCGGTGCCGTCGAGCGACGCTGTGTACTCGACGAGCACGACGTCGGGGCCGAGTTCGTCCATCGTGGGCGGCGCGGCGAACGTGCCGCGGTCGGTCGCCGCGAGGTCGAGCGGCCTGTCGACACCGACGAGCGCGACCTCGAACGCCGGGGCGTCGACGGGCTCGGGGAGAGGCTCATCGGGCACGGGCGCGTGCTTGGCGATGACCTCGCGGAAGGCCCGGAACTTCTCGGTCAGGTCGCCGGACTCGCTGATCGGGGAGTCGTAGTCGTACGAGGTGACCATCGGCAGGTAGCGGCCGGAGTCGTTCGCGCCGGCAGTGAGCCCGAAGTTCGTGCCGCCGTGCACCATGTAGATGTTGACGGATGCCCCGGCACGCAGCAGCGCGTCGAGGTCGGCGGCGCTGTCGGCGAAGCCGGTGGTGTGGTGCTTCTCGCCCCAGTGGTCGAACCAGCCGCACCAGAACTCCATGCACATGAGCGGGCCGGTGGGCTGGTGCTCGCGCAGCGTGGCCAGGCGCTCCGGGATGCGGGAGCCGAACGAGCCCGTCTTGTGCAGACCCTCGTGGGCACCGTTCTCGAGCATGTGCGGGATGGGCTGGTCGACCTGCGTGAGCGGGACGGTGATGCCGGCTTCGCGGGTGAGCCGGATGAGCTCGGCGAGATAGGCCTTGTCGGAGCCGTACGCGCCGTACTCGTTCTCGATCTGCACGAGGATGACCGAGCCGCCCTGATCGATCTGCCGCGGCACGATGATCTCGTTGACGCGCTCGAGGTAGCCGGTGACCGCTTCCAGGTAGCGCGGGTCGGAGCTGCGGAGCTTCATCGACGGGTCGGCGGTGAGCCAGGTGGGCAGCCCGCCGTTGTGCCACTCCGCGCAGACATACGGGCCGGGGCGCACGATCGCGTGCAGCCCCTCCTCGGCGATCAGGTCGAGGAAGCGGCCGAGGTCGACCGCACCGGTCTCTGACCACTGGCCGCGCACCGGCTCGTGCGCGTTCCACGCGACGTACGTCTCGATCGCGTTCAGGCCCATCAGGCGGGCTTTGCGGATGCGGTCGCGCCACTGCTCGGGGTGCACTCGCGGGTAGTGCATCGCCCCCGAGATGATCCGGTGCGGCGCCCCGTCGAGGAGGAAGTCGGTCTCGCCGATATGGAAGCGGGAGGTGGGGTCGGTCATGTCGTCCTCAGATGGCGGGGGCGGTGGGTCAAGGGACGAGGAGCACGCCGTTGCGGCGGTGCGGAAGCGTGGCGAGCACGTCGTCGCGCAGCACCTCGGGCAGCAGGTGCTGCGGAGCTGACTGGTAGGCGACCGGCCGCAGGAAGCGCCGGATCGCGGTCGCTCCGACCGAGGTGTGCAGCGAGGTGGTCGCCGGCCACGGGCCGCCGTGCTGCTGCGACCACGTCACAGCCACCCCGGTTGGCCAGCCCGCGAAGAGCACCCGCCCGGCACGCGCCTGCAGCAGGGCGAGCGTCTCGGCGACGTCGTCTCCCGGCTCGGAGTGCAGGGTGGCGGTGAGGCTCCCTGGGACGGCGCGCAGCGCGGCGTGCAGCTCCGCCTCGGAGCCGTACCGCACGAGCAGGGTGACCGGTCCGAAGCATTCTTCGAGCAGCGTCTCGGGCCGCGCGGCGACGGCCGCGGCATCCGTCGCCAGCACGATCGGCTGAGCGGCGTCGCCCGCCGCGACGCCTCGGGCGACGACCTCGACGGAGGCGTCGTCCACCAGCGCGTCGATGCCCGAAGGGAAGGCCGCGGTGATGCGGTCGGTGAGCAGCGCCCCGCCGGTGGTGCCGGGCACGAGCGCGGCGACGAGCGCCTCGAACCCTGCGCTGCTCGGCACGAAGACGACGCCGGGCTTGGTGCAGAACTGCCCGACTCCCATGGTGAAGGAGCCGGTGAGACCCTGCGCGAGCTCTTCGCCACGGGACGCGACGGCCGTGGGGGTGATGACGACGGGGTTCACGCTGCCGAGCTCGCCGTAGAAGGGGATCGGGTCGGGGCGTCCGGTCGCGAGGTCGAAGAGCGCGCGACCTCCCGACAGCGACCCGGTGAAGCCTGCGGCCCGGATGATCGGATGCTGCACGAGGGCGTTTCCGGCCTCTCGGCCCTCCACGAGTCCGAGTGAGCCGGCGGGCGCGCCCGCTGCCTCGAGCGCGGCCGCCACGATGGCCGCCGTGCGGCGGGAGAGCTCCGGATGCCCGGAGTGCGCCTTCACGATCACCGGGCTGCCGGCCGCGAGGGCCGAGGCGGTGTCGCCGCCCGCGACCGAGAACGCGAACGGGAAGTTGGATGCGGAGAACACGGCCACGGGACCGACCGAGACCAGCAGGCGGCGCAGCTCGGGGCGGGGCGGGGTGGCGGCCGGGTCCGCGTCGTCGACGGTGAGCTCGAGATAGGAACCCTCCTCGACCACCGTGGCGAACAGGCGCAGCTGTCCGGATGTGCGGCCGACCTCTCCGCGCAGCCTGGTCTCGCCCAGACGGGTCTCGCGATCGGCGATCGGTACGAGCTCGTCGGCGGCCGCATCGAGCGCATCGGCCGCGGCGCGCAGCCAGGTGGCTCGGTCGGCGGMGCTCGAGCGTGCCCACACCGGGGCCGCGGCAGCGGCCCGGGCGACGATGGCCTCGAGCTCGTCCGGGGTGGTCGCTGAGCCTGTCGAAGCGGTCATGAGGGGTCCTTTCGGGTGAAGCGCAGGCCGAGTCCGAGATGCGGCACCTCGGTCAGGTGGCCGTCGGCGATCGTGACGGGGCTCGGATCGGTGAGGGCGCCGAGAGCGCCGAAGCCGGCATCCTCGACATCCTCGGCCATCGGGTCGCCCCCCGCGAGGGTCAGGGCGAGCTGGCCGGAGAGCTCGGGGAGGAGGTGCGGGTGCAGCGGCACATTGTGCTGGGCGGCGAGCGCGGCGATCCGGCGGAATGGGGTGATGCCGCCGACACGCACGATGTTGGGCTGCACGATCTGGGCGGCACCCGCCTCGAGGTACTCGGCGAAGCGGTGCACGGTGTGCAGGTTCTCGCCGACGGCGATCGGCACGTCGATGCGCCGCGCCAGCTCGGCGTGGCCGGTGAGGTCGTCCGCCCGCAGCGGCTCTTCGATCCAGGCGGGGCCGAACGCGGAGAGGGCGTCCACCGAGCGCGTCGCACGGTCGAGGTCCCACCGCTGGTTGGCGTCGATCATGAGGCTGCCGTCGGGGCCGAGCAGCTCGCGCACAGCGGCGACGCGATCGACGTCTTCGGCGAGTTCGGGCTTGCCCACCTTGATCTTGACCGCGTCGAACCCGGCATCGATCCAGCGGGCGACCTGGGCGAGCAGATCGTCGAGTGGGTAGTGCAGGTTGACGCCGCTGCCGTACGCGCGCACCGAGGTGCGTTCGCGGCCGAGCAGGTCGACGATCGAGAGGTCGCGGGCGCGGGCCGCGGCATCCCACAGCGCAAGATCAAGACCGGCGAGCGCGATCGTGGTGAGTCCGCCACCGCCCGCCTCGTGCAGGTGCCGCCACAGCGGATCCCACACGGCTTCGGGGTCGGCGTCGCKGCCGAGCGCCGCCGGGGCGATGTCGTGCTGCAGCAGCGCGAGCGCAGCCTCGGCACCGATCTGCGGCGTCCACGAGAAGCCCCACCCTTCGACGCCGTCGGAGCGCACGACGTGCGTCGCGATCACGCCGACCGAGGTGACATCGCTGGCCCACGGCCGGGTGAGCGGCACCCGCAGCAGCCGCGCGCCGAACGCCGAGATGGTGCTCACAGCAGCGCGCGCCCCGCCTCGAGGATCGCCGCGAGCCGCTCCTCCTGATCGGGCGTCGGGTCGACGAGCGGCGCTCGCACGCCGCCGACGGGCAGCCCGCCGAGGCGCAGCCCCGCCTTGATGAGCGAGACCCCGAACCCGGGCGTCTCGTCGCGCAGCGCGACGAGCGGGGCATAGAAGCCGTCGAGCAGCGCGTTGCGGCGCCCCTCGTCGCCGTCGATGTAGGCCCGGTAGTACGCGTTCGCAACCTCGGGGATCATCGCGAATGCGGCGGAGGAGTACAGCGGGATGCCGATGCCGCGGTAGGCGCCCTGGGTGAGCTCCGCCGTCAGGAGGCCGTTGAAGAAAGCGAAGTCGGTGCGGCCGGTCTGGGCGACGGCCCGCACGATCAGCTGCGCGGTGCCGATGTCGCCGACGCCGTCCTTGAAGCCGACGACCTTCGGGTTCTGCGCGAGGCGGACCACGGACTCGATCGAGTACTGCGCCGTGCCGCGGTGGTAGATCACGACGGGCAGGTCGGATGCCGCGGCGATCGCCTCGACATATGCCACGAGTCCCGCCTGCGTGCCGCCCACCAGGTAGGGCGGAAGGACGAGGAGTCCGTCGGCACCGGCGTCGGCCGCGGCCCGCGCGACCTCGACGGCGTGCCCGAGCGGACCGCCGGCGCCCGCGACCACGGGGACGCTCCCGCCGACGGTGTCGACGGCCACCCGGACGACGCTCGCCGCTTCGACAGCCGACAGCGCGTGGTATTCACCGGTGCCGCAGGCCGGGAAGACGCCGCCCGGCGCGTGGTCGAGGGTGCGCCCGATGTGGGTCCGCAGGAGATCCTCGTCGACGCGGCCGGCCGTGTCGAAGGGGGTTACCGGGAAGAAGAGGATGCCGTCGAAGTCCATGTCGGCTGGTCCTTTCGCGTGTCGGATTCGTTGAGCTCGGAGCGCCACGTGTGCTCCGGGCGCCAGCCCAGCAGGCGCCGGGCCTTGGCGTTCGAGAAGGCCGGGGTGGTCCCCGTCAATACTGCCGCGGCGGCCGCGGTGCCGGGGTGGAAGCGGGGGAGGAGCTCCGCGAGCGGCGCGCGGGCGAGGGCATCGTCTGCGCCGACGAAGAAGGTCTCGCCGCTGGGGATGTCGCCGAGGGCCGCGAGCAGCGTGTCGGCGAAGGCCGCGACATCGCGGGCGTCGACGTAGTTGAACAGCGCCGGCGCCGACAGCGCGGGGTCGTCGAGGCGCTCGCGCACGGTGTGCCCCTGCTGGGTCGGGGCGCCCTGCCATTCCTCCGGGGCGATGACGTAGCAGGGCCGGAACGCCGCGCAGCGCACGGTGTCGCCGGTCTGGCGCTGCAGCATCGCGAGCGACTGCTCGACGAGCAGCTTCGACAGGGCGTAGGCGTTCCACGGCAGAGCGGGGGACTCCTCGTCGAGGGGGAGGCGCTCCGGCGTCCACCCCGTCGGCGCGCCATAGCCGAGCACCGTCGGACTCGACGCGGCGACGATCTTCGGGATGCCGGCCGCCACCGCCCCGCCGAGCACCGACATCGCCAGCGCGGCGTTCGTCCGGAGGATGACGTCCTCCGGGGCGCTGAACGGCACCGCGATCGCGGCCAGGTGGATCACCGCGTCGGCCTTCGCTGCGGTCAGGGCGCGCGCGGTGGCCGCGGCATCCGTCAGATCCAGCGAGACCTGCGAAACGTTCGCCGCGGCGAGGTCGTCGGAGGGGGTGCGGTCGAACGAGACGATCTCGTGGCCCCGCTCGACGAGCCCCGTCACGAGGCTGCGACCGAGCCGGCCGGAGCCGCCCGTGACGACGATGCGGCTCATCGGACAGGCTGGGCGAGCAGACGGATGCCGAGATCGGCGACCTGCACCGGAAGCCCGGTGGCCAGCGACCGGTTGCCGGCGATGCCGACCGCGATCGACTGCACGCCGTCCCGCCAGTTCGCGGGGCGCGCCAGGGGGTCTTCGCCTGGGCCGATGAAGACGTCGGACAGGAGGATCGCATCCCCGCCGCCGTGCCCGCCTTCTCCGCTGACGATCGGGACCTCGATCGGCTCCTCCCAGTGGCGCTGGAGGAGGAGGCGCTCGCCCTCGGGGCGCAGCGAGGAGGACACACCCCCTTCCACTGCGCTGGGGTCGAGCACGGGGGTGAGGCCTTCGCTTTCGAGCACCGCGCCGCGCTCGACGACGTCGAGCTCTACGCGACCGAGCGTGCCGTTCACGGCGACGCGGTAGCCCTCCCACGGCGCGTGCGCGTTGAGCGAGTAGCTCAGCGTGGCGCCGTTCGCGTAGTCGACGACGAGGGCGAGGTTGTCTTCGATCGTGATGCCCTCGCCGAACACGTCGCGGTCGCGCACGTAGCCGTCGTGACCTTCGGCGTCGAGGTACAGGGCCTTGAGGTTCGCGTTGTCGCGCAGGTCGAGATCGAAGCCGTCGTGGGCTCCGTCGCGGGTGCCCCGCTCGGGACGCTCTCCGAGCCCGCGCGCAGCGGCGTTGTCAGCGCCGTAGAAGCGCAGTCCGCCCGATGCGTAGACGCGGCGCGGGGTGGAGTGGATCCACCAGTTGACGAGGTCGAAGTGGTGGCTGGCCTTGTGCACGAGCAACCCGCCGGAGTTCTTCTTCTCGCGATGCCAGCGGCGGAAGTAGTCCGCGCCGTGCTTGGTGTCCAGCATCCACTGGAACTCGATCGAGGTGACGTCGCCGATGAGGCCGTCCTGGATGACCTGCCGGAGGGTGCTGTTGCGGGGGGAGTAGCGGTAGTTGAACGTGAGGAGCACGTCGCCGCCGGTGCGCTCGACCGCGTCTTCGATGGCGGCCGCGCTCTCGGCGTCGATGGTCAGCGGCTTCTCGACGACGACGTCGGCGCCGGCCTCGAGCACCCGGACGATGAGCGGCGCGTGCTGGTCGTCGCGGGCCGTGATGACGACCCGGTCGATGTTCTCGGTGCGGATGAGCTCTTCGAGCTGGTCGGGGTGCCAGGTCGAGGGGGCGGCGATCCCGGCGTCGACCGCGCGCTGCACCGCGAGGGCTGCGCGCACCGGGTTCGGCTCGCAGATCGCCACGAGTTCCGCGTGATCGGCGTACGTGCCGGCGATCGCGTCGACGTACATCTGCGAACGGCTGCCGGCTCCGACGACGGCATAACGACGCCTGCTCACGAGGGCTCCTTCAGTTCGAGGAAATCTGGGAGGAATGAGAGAAAACGCTTCCCAGGAAACGTTTTCTCACGGTATCACAATCGACATGTCCAAGGCGATCGCGGGTCAGGACGCCGGTGCCCCGGTACTGCCGCGCAGCACGATCTCGGGGGTCAGCGTCTGCAGGGCCTCCGGGTCGCGTCCGCCGAGCAGCTCGCGCATCGCGGCCCACGCTCGCGCGCCCAGCTCTTCGGCCGGCACGGCGGCCGTCGTGAGCGGCGGAGACGTGAAACGGGCGAACGGGATGTCGTCGAAACCGGCGATGGACAGGTCTTCGGGCACGCGGAGGCCGCGGTCGCCGGCGGCGCTGAGCAGTCCCATCGCGACGAGGTCGTTGAATCCGAGGACGGCGGTCGCTTCGGTCTCCAGCACCGCGTCGAGGGCGCGGGCTCCTGCTTCGAAGTCGACGCCACCCGTCAGTTCGGTGATGGTCGTGTCGCCGTGGGCGGCGCGGGCGTCCTCGAGGGCCGCGAGCCGCGCCGCGTTCGAGGCGCTCCTGGTCGACCCGCTCAGGTAGGCGAAGCGCCGGTGGCCGAGGTCGTGCAGATGCTCGATGATCTCCCGGAGTGCCGAGCGATAGTCGGCGGTCACGGCCGGGGTCCCCTCGTGCGGCGCCCGATTGACGAGCACGACAGGAGAGACCGCTGCGAGCAGGTTCTCGAGCTGATCCTCCGGCATGCGCGGCGCGCACAGGATGAGTCCGTCCGTGCGTCGACGCGTCTCGACGGCGAGCACGGCCTCGTCGGCGACGTCCTCGACGGAGTCCGCGATCAGTACGTGATAGCCGTCCGCGGCCGCCGCCCGGTTGAGGCCTCGGAGGATTGCCTGGAAGGTCGGATTCCCGAGGTCGGGAACGACGACGGCGACCGTCTGGGTGCGACCGAGGACGAGGCTGCGGGCGAGCGGGTTCGCGGTGTAGCCCAGCTGCTGAGCGGAGGCGCGCACGCGCTCGGCCATGACGGGGTCCACTGTCGCGTTGCCGTTCATGACTCGCGACACCGTCGACAGCGATACGCCGGCGTGCTTCGCGACATCGGTGATCGTGGACTTCGTACGCAGACGTCCCATCGACGCACCTCCCGACTCTGCCACGCCCGATCTTAGCGAGAAAACGTTTTCGCCCTCGTTGCCGGGGTTCCTGGTCAATCGCGCCGTGTGGTGACTAGCATGGAAGCGCGGGATAGAAAGCGCTTTCCCAGCCAGGCGCTGACGCCCGCATCGACAGGAGCCACATATGACGGATGCCGCAGCCCGGCCGCGCCGCGCGGCGATCATCGGAACGGGGGCCATCGCACAGGCCCACGCGCAGGCGATCGCCGACCTGGCGCCCCGCATCGAGCTCGTCGCCGTCGCGGACGTCGACGCGGATCGGGCGCGCGCGTTCGCTGATCGCTTCGCGCCCACGGCGACTGTCCATGAGACGCTCAGCGCGCTGCTCGCCGCGGAACGCATCGATCTCGTGCACGTCTGCACCCCGCCGCAGACGCACGTGCCGCTCGCCATCGAATCCCTGCTGGCGGGGGTGCCGGTGCTCGTCGAGAAGCCCACGGCGCTGAGCCTGGCCGAGATGGACCGGCTCGTGGCGGTGGCGCGCGAGACCGGTGTGCCGGCGCTCACCGTCTTCCAGCACCGCTTCGGCCCGGGCGCGCAGCGGCTCGGCCGTCTGCTGCGCGAGGGCGTTCTCGGCCGGCCGCTTGTCGCGACCTGCGAGACGCTCTGGTACCGCCCGGCCGAATACTTCGATGTGCCCTGGCGTGGAAGGTGGGAGGTCGAGGGCGGCGGTCCGACGATGGGCCACGGCATCCATCAATTCGATCTGCTCCTTTCGATCCTCGGGCCCTGGCGCCGGCTGTCGGCCTTCGCCGCCCGGCAGGTGCTGCCCACCGACACCGAGGACGTGTCGATGGCCGTCGTCGAGTTCGAGAACGGCGCTCTCGCCACTGTCGTGAACTCGATAGTCTCGCCGCGCGAGAGCTCGCGGCTGCGCTTCGACTTCGAGTACGCGACCGTCGAGGTGGAGCACGTGTACGGCTACACCGACGCCGACTGGACGATCACGCCGGTCGTCGGCCATGAGCACCTCGCCGCCGAGTGGGCGGCGGACGCCTCCGACGAGGTGAGCAGCCATCGCCGGCAGCTCTCGGCGATCCTCGATGCGCTCGCCGCGGGTACCGAGCCGTCCGTCGGGGCCGAGGAGGCGCGCCGCACACTCGAGTTCGCGGCGGCCACCTACGCGTCGGCCTTCCGTGGCCTGCCGGTGAGCGCCGGGGATATCGTCGACCCAGACCCGTTCCTGGCGAGCATGGACGGCGGCGCCGTCCCCTGGCCGCCCCTCAAGGAGGCGCTGTGACCCTTTCGATCAGCCATGACGACGGCACCGCCTTCGCCGTGCGCGACGACGACGTCGAGCTGTTCCGGTACACCTACGTGCCGGACACCCCGCAGTTCGAGTCGCCGAAGCCGTACCTGCATCCGATCCGCACGCGCTCCGGTCACCTGGTGAGTCTCTTCCGCCCGCACGATCACGTGTGGCACAAGGGGATCGCCTGGTCGCTGCCGGTGGTGGGCGACGAGAACTTCTGGGGCGGGCCGACCTATCTGCGCGACAAGGGGTATGTACAGCTCCCCAACGACGGCGCGCAGGTGCACGTACGCATCGACTCGATCGGCCTCGACGCCGATGGGTCCGGGCGCTTCGCGCATGACCTCGAGTGGATCACCGAGGCGGGCGCCCGGATCTTCACCGAACGCCGCACGATCCGCGCGCGTGTGCTCGGGGCCGACAGCTGGGTGCTCACCTTCGAGACGGCGATGACGAATGTCTCGGCATCCGACATCCCGATCGGATCGCCCACCACGAAGGGGCGCGACAACGCCGGGTACGGCGGACTGTTCTGGCGGGGTCCTCGATCGTTCACCGATGGCTTGCTGGTGACGGCGGACGGGACGGGCTCGGGCAGCGACCTGCGCGGGCAGCGCCACGACTGGATGGGCTTCGCCGGACGGCACGACGAGGTCGACGCGACCTCGCTCATCGTGATGGTCGACGACGCAGACAACCCCCACCACCCGCCGCAGTGGTTCGCGCGGTCCGAGGAGTTCGCGGGCCTCAACCCCGCCCCCTTCTTCAGCGAAGAGCTCGTGGTGCCGGCCGGTGAGACKGTGATCTTCCGCTACGGCGTGGGGATTGCGGATGCCGATGCCGACGCGGCAGCGGCGCTCGCGGCATCCGTGCGCGATGTGCTGGGGTCGGGCCGATGACCACCCCGCTGTTCCCCGGCGGCGTCGCCGTCAGCGAGCTCGCCGTGTACGACTGGGACGCCATCGACGGCAGGTGCGGCGGATCGCCGCACCTGCACACGGCCTCGAGTGAGGGATACGTCGTCGTCGGCGGAGTCGGCGCCGTGCACACGCTGAGTTCGGACGGCATCGCCGAGCACCCGCTCTGGCCCGGGGAGGTCGTGTGGTTCTCGCCCGGCACGGTGCATCGGCTCGTCAACGACGGGGGCCTGCGGCTGCTGGTCGTGATGCAGAACTCCGGTCTGCCCGAGGCGGGCGATGCGGTGCTCACGTTCCCGGCGAGGGTGCTCGATGACCCCGTGGCGTATGCCGCAGCGGCAGCGCTGCCGGCCGGTCCAGCGCGCGAGGCCGCCGCCAGGGCGCGTCGCGATCTCGCAATGGAGGGCTACCTCGAGCTGCGGGATGCCCTCGCCGCCGACGGGCCGAGTGCGCTGGAGGCCCTGCACGCGCGCGCCGCCAGCCTCGTCCAGCCGCGCGTCGCGGGCTGGCGTACGACCTGGGAGGCGACCGTCGCGGCCGAAGTGGAGCGCACCCGCCGTCAGCTGGATGCGCTCGAGGGTGGTCTGCCCGGTGCGCTGGGCGCGGCATCCGTCGTCCGTGCGACGCCCACTGCCGGCGATCCGGGATTCGGCATGTGCGGACGCCTCTCGACCTGGCAGTGGGGGAACACCGAGTCCTCGGGATAGCGCTTTCCCGGTCGGTGACTTAGGGTTGAGCCAACGCTTGACCATCGATGTCGGAGGCCCGGATGACGACCACACTTCGCTGCGCGCTCGTCGGAACGGGGGCGGTCGCCAACCTCCACGCGCACGCGGTCGCCGCACACCCGCACGCCGAGCTCGTTGCCGTGACCAACCTGCAGCGGTCGATCGCAGACGACTTCGCCGAGCGCTGGAACGTGCCGGCTGTGTACGACAGCCTCGAGGAGCTGCTCGCCGCCGAGCACCCCGATGTCGTGCTCGTCTGCACGCCGCCGGGCGCGCACCACGGCCAGACGATCACGGCCTTCGCCGCGGGCGCCCACGTCATCGTCGAGAAGCCCCCTGCCTCGTCGCTCGACGAACTCGATGAGATGCGGGCCGCCGCGGAGGCGGCCGGAAAACAGCTCGCCGTCGTCTTCCAACAGCGCACCGGCACGGCCGCGGCGCATTTCCGCCGGCTGCTCCAGGAAGGCGTGCTCGGTCGCCCGCTGATCGCGGTGTGCCAGACCCTCTGGTACCGCGACGAGGCCTACTTCTCCGTCCCGTGGCGCGGCCAGTGGCAGACCGAGGGCGGCGGCACGACGCTGGGGCACGGCATCCATCAACTCGATCTGCTGGCATTCCTGCTGGGGGAGTGGGCCAGCGTGCAGGGGCGCCTGTGGCGCCTGGATCGTGAGACGCAGACCGAGGATGCCTCGACCGCGACGGTCACCTTCGCCAACGGCGTCGTGGCGCAGGTCGTCACCAGCGCGGTGTCGCCGCGCGAGGTCAGCTCGATCCGGATCGACACGCAGAAGGCCACGATCATCGTCGAGCACCTGTACGGGCACGGCCACGAGAACTGGTCGATCAGCCCGGCGCCCGGGTTCGAGGGGGAGGCGCCGGCCTGGGCACTGCCGGAGTTCGAGGAGCGCAGCGACCACGGCCCGCTGCTGCGCGATGTCTTCGACGCGCTGCTCGATGGCCGGCCGCTGCYGCCGACTGCGTCAGATCCGGCGCGCTCCTTCGAGCTGGTCGCGGCGATCTACGCCTCAGCCGCCGCCGATGGGGCGGTCGTCACCCCCGCGGACCTCGCCGCGCACCCGACCCATCGGAGCGGATTCGCGAGCCCGGTGATCGACCAGCGCGGCGTTTCGTAACGCCCCGCTCACGATGGATCACGAACGGAAAGCGATTTCCGTCCACATCTTGTAAATCGTTTCAACGCGTAGTACCGTAATCGGCAAGCGCTTTCCCGAAGCACCAGGGATCGCCTACCACACCGCAGTACACGGACAACGAACGTCCAGCGAAGCACGACGAACGCAGACGTTCGAAGAGAGGACGAAGATGTTCAGCAAGAAGCGGGCCGGCACGGCCCTCGCTCTCGCCACGGGGGCGGCGCTGATTCTGGCCGGCTGCGCCAGCGGCACCACCGAGACCCCTGACACCGCGCCGACGTTCGACCCGGACGAGAAGGTCACGCTCGACCTCGCGTTCTGGGGCAACGACGTGCGCGCCGACCTGTACAACAAGGTCATCGCAGAGTTCAACAAGGAATACCCGAACATCACGGTGAATGCCACGTTCCTGGGCTTCCCGGAGTTCTGGGAGAAGCGTCAGACCGAGGCGGCCGGCGGCAACCTTCCTGACGTGATGCAGTTCGACTACTCGTATCTCCGCCAGTACTCGCAGAACAACCTGCTGCTGGATCTCGACCCTTACCTCGGCAACATCATCGACACCGATCCGCTGTCCGAGAACATCCTCGGCATCGGCGTCGTGAACGACACGACCTACGGCATCCCCACTTCCACGAACGCGTGGGGGCTCTACACGAACCCGAAGCTCCTCGAGACCGCCGGCGTCGAGGAGTTCCCCGGCGGCAGCTGGGAGGACTACAGCGACTGGATGGGTGAGATCACCGACGCCTCCGGTGGCGCGTTCTACGGTGGCACGGATTACACCGGTCGGATCCAGAACTTCGAGCTCCAGCTGCGCTCGGAGGGCTCATACCTGTTCAGTGAAGACGGCGAGCCCGGCTTCGACGAGGCGCGCCTCACCAAGTTCTGGGAGTCGGGTGCCGACGCGCGCGACGGCATCGTCATCCCGCAGCAGCGGCTCGAGGAGGTCTACCCCAAGAGCGGGTTCGACACCGCGCTCACGGCGTCCGAGCTGACCTGGGACAACTTCGGCGCGGRCTACCTCGCGAATCTGGGTGCGGACTACACCGAGCTCGGCCTCGTCGCCCCTCCGGTGACGAAGGAAGGTGCGAAGGACCTGTACCTGAAGCCGTCGATGCTGCACACGATCTCGGCGAAGACCGAGCACCCCGAGGCGGCTGCGACGCTGGTGAACTTCCTGATCAACTCGCCCGCGTCCGGTGAGATCTTCGGCACCAACCGCGGCCTCCCGGCCTCCGAGACGGCGCTCGCAGCTGCGGACCTCGACCCGCTGAGCCAGCAGATCAAGGACTACGAGGCCTCGATCGCCGACCGCCTGGGTGACGCCCCGCCGGTGCCGATCGTCGGCGCCGGGTCGCTCGAGGAGAAGTTCCGCCAGCTCGGCACCGAGCTCGGCTTCGGAACCATCACCGTCGACGACGCGGTCGCCCAGTTCTTCTCCGAGATGGACGTCGTCCTCAACCAGTAAGACCTTCCGGGGCCCGGACCGCCGTGTCCGGGCCCCGGAACACCACCCATCGAACGACCAACCAGGAGAGCCGACGTGAGCACCACAACGACGAGGGTCATCGTGACCGGCCAGAAGCCGTCACGGCGAGCGTTGCTGCGCAAGCGGCGGCGAGAAGAGCTGGATCGTCCGGGTCAGCGTTCGCGGCTTGTGAAGGAGTCGCTGGCGGGATATGGGTTCCTGATTCCGTGGCTGATCGGGTTCTTCGGTCTCACGATCATCCCGATGGCGTACTCGCTGTACCTCTCCTTCACGAACTACAACATCTTCTCCCCGCCGAAATGGATCGGGCTGAACAACTACATTCGGATGTTCACCGATGACCCGTCGTTCATGCAGTCCGCGCAGATCACGCTGATCTACGTGCTGGTCGGCACCCCGATCACCCTGGCTGCCGCGTTGGGGGTGGCGATGCTGCTGAACTTCCGGGACAAGGGTGCCGGGTTCTTCCGGTCCTCGTTCTACGCCCCGTCGCTGATCGGCGGGTCGGTGAGTGTCGCGATCGTGTGGCGGGCGATGTTCGCCGAGGACGGTCCGGTGGACAACTCGCTGTCGTTCTTCGGGATCAACCTGGGCGGCTGGATGGGCAATCCCGACCTGGTGCTCCCCGCGATGATCCTCCTCGCGGTGTGGCAGTTCGGTGCGACCATGGTGATCTTCCTCGCCGGGCTGAAGCAGATCCCCCGGGAACTGTACGAGGCGGCCGAGATGGACGGCGCCGGTCCCTGGCACCGATTCCGGGCGGTCACGGTCCCGATGCTGTCCCCGGTGATCTTCTTCAACCTGCTGCTCGGCCTGATCGCCGCATTCCAGGTGTTCACCTCCGCGTACATCATCAGCAACGGCTCCGGCGGTCCCGCCGGGATGACGAACTTCATCACCCTCTACCTCTACAAGCGAGGCTTCTCCGACGGGCAGATGGGCTACGCGTCCGCGATCGCCTGGGTGCTGCTGATCGTCGTCGCGGTGATCGCGTTCATCCTCTTCCGCACCCAGAGATCATGGGTCCACTACTCAGGAGACAGCCGATGACCACTGCAAGCTTCGGCGAGCCGTCGTTCACGATGGTCGAAAACCAGCTCGACGGACTCCAGCCCACCGACACCGGCACCAACCCCACCGCCGAGATCCCCCGCCGCCGCAAGGTGAAGCGCTCCACCTGGCAGACCGTGATCTGGTTCGTCGTGCTGCTGGCGATCACCGCGGTCGTGCTCTACCCGCTGGTCTGGCTGCTGTTCGCCACGTTCAAGCCGAACGCGGAGTTCGGGCAGAACATGGGACTCCTGCCGAACAACCCGACCATCGACAACTACATCAAAGTCTCCGAAGGCATCGCCGGCGTGCCGATGTGGAAGTTCTTCCTGAACTCCTTCATCATCGCGGTCGGATCCGTGATCGGCACGGTGTTCTCGTCCGCGCTGGCTGCGTACGCGTTCGCCCGCATCCAGTTCAAGGGTCTCGGGATCTTCTTCGCCGCGATGATCGGCACGCTGCTGCTGCCGTTCCACGTGGTGATCATCCCGCAGTACATCCTGTTCAACACCCTCGGGTTGGTCGACACGTTCATCCCGCTGATCCTGCCGAAATTCCTCGCCACCGAGGCGTTCTTCGTGTTCCTGCTGGTCCAGTTCATCCGGCAGATGCCGCGCGACATGGACGAAGCGGCCCGCATCGACGGCGCCGGTCACATCCGGATCTTCTGGTCGATCATCCTGCCGCTGATCAAACCCGCCCTGATCACCTGCTCGATCTTCGCGTTCATCYGGGCCTGGAACGACTTCCTCGGGCCGCTGCTCTACCTGACCAGCCCGGAGAACTACCCGCTCCCCATCGCCCTGCGCCTCTACGTCGACCAGACCTCCAGCAGCGACTACGGCGCCACGGCCGCGGCCTCCTTCATCGCACTCCTCCCCATCCTCGGCTTCTTCCTCGTCTTCCAACGCTTCCTCGTCGACGGCGTCGCCACCCAAGGCCTCAAGGGCTGAGCGTCATGGCCACCAGACGCGAAGAGCGAGCTGCCCGTCGGGCGGATCTGTCCGGGGCCGGACCCGTTCTGGAGGAGCGCACCCCGATGCGCTTCCCCGGCGTGACCGGTGCGTTCGCACTCTTCGGAGAGGTGCTGCTGGTCGGCCTGCTCGTCACAGCGGGCGGGATCCTGCTGGTCACACTGCCCGCGGCCCTGGCCGCCGGCATCCGTCACCTGCGCCGCTACCTGAACGCCGAAGCATCCCACCAGCGCCAGTTCTGGCGCGATTACCTCAAGGCCCTCCCGGGTGGACTCGTCGTCGGCGTGATCGGGCTCCTGCTCGTGCTGCTCCTCATGTTCGACGTCGCTCTGGCCAATTCCGGCGCGCTGCCTGGCGGCATCGCGATGGCCGTCGTCGGCTGGGCCCTCCTCGCTGCCGTCGCGGTCGCCCTCCTCGCGGCCGCGGGGGCGTGGACTCCGGAAGCCGGCTGGCGCACCGCGGTGAGCGGCGTTCCTGCTGGACTGGCGGCCGACGTCACCGGGGCGCTCTTCCTGGTCGCCACGGCTGTGTTCGTGGGCGTCGCGACGTGGGCGCTCGTACCCCTCGTCATCCCCGCCCTCGGCTGCGCCGCCCTTGCGGTCGTCGCGATCCCCGAACGTCGAAGGCGCCGCTGACCCGGCTTGCCTGTGTTCTGAAGACCGTGCAACAATAGCGGGAAAGCGTTTACCCACATGTCAATGTCGACCGACTCCCTGAAGAAAGCAGAACCCCGTGACTGACACGACTCTCGCCCCGGCTCCTGCCCCGGCATCCGATAACCGTCCCCAGGTGCGTGAGATCGGCGTCATCATGAACGGCGTCTCGGGCCGCATGGGCTATCGCCAGCACCTCGTCCGCTCGATCCTCGCGATCCGCGATCAGGGCGGCATCGAACTGCCCGACGGATCGCGCGTGACGGTCAAGCCGATCCTCGTCGGTCGCAGCGCCGGCAAGCTCGCCGAGCTGGCTGCCAAGCACGGCATCGAGGACTACACGACCGACCTGGATGAAGCCCTCGCCGACCCGCGCTGGGAGATCTACGCCGACTTCCTCGTCACGAAGGCGCGGTCCACGGCCCTGCGCAAGGCCATCGCGGCCGGCAAGACGATCTACACCGAGAAGCCCACCGCCGAGTCCGTGGAAGAGGCGCTCGAGCTGGCGAACCTCGCCGCTGCCGCCGGAGTGAAGACCGGCGTCGTGCACGACAAGCTCTATCTCCCCGGCCTGCAGAAGCTCAAGCGGCTCATCGACTCCGGGTTCTTCGGTCGCATCCTGAGCGTCCGCGGCGAGTTCGGCTACTGGGTATTCGAGGGCGACTGGCAGCCCGCCCAGCGCCCGAGCTGGAACTACCGGGTCGAAGACGGCGGCGGCATCATCGTCGACATGTTCCCGCACTGGAACTACGTGCTCGAGAACCTCTTCGGCAAGGTGGAGACGGTGTACGCGCAGGCGTCCACCCACATCCCGACCCGCTGGGACGAGAACGGCGAGCCCTACGCGGCGACCGCCGAAGACGCCGCCTACGGCATCTTCGAGCTCGAGGGCGGCGTGATCGCCCAGATCAACTCGTCCTGGACGGTGCGCGTCAACCGCGATGAGCTCGTCGAGTTCCACGTCGACGGCACGCACGGCTCCGCGGTCGTCGGGCTGTTCGGTGCGAAGATCCAGCACCGCAATGCGACGCCCAAGCCGGTCTGGAATCCCGACCTCGCCGACGACCACGACTACGACGCCGACTGGGCCGAGATCCCGACGAACGACGTGTTCCAGAACGGATTCCGCCAGCAGTGGGAGGAGTTCCTGGTCTCCTACGTCGAGGGCACGCCTTACGAGTTCGACCTGCTCTCGGGTGCCCGCGGCGTGCTGCTGGCCGAGGCCGGCCTCGAGTCCAGCCGCGAAGGCCGCAAGGTCGAGATCCGCACGCTGACGCTGGAGTGAGACGGTGCTTCGACAGAGCTCAGCAACCGGGGGATTGACCCTCCTCGACGCTCAGGGTGCGACGTCGACGGCCGAGTTGGCCGAGGCGCCCTCGTTCACCAAGCCCACCGCGCCGCTGCGCAGCCGCGTCGCCTATGCCGCCGCGCACGTGGTGCCGAAGACCTGGGCCGACAACACCCCTGGTCAGCCCGCCGAGATCGACTGGGACGCCACCCTCGCGTTCCGCCGGTCGGTGTACTCGTGGGGGCTCGGCGTCGCCGACGCCATGGACACCGCGCAGCGCAACATGGGACTGGATGCCGTCGCCACCCGTGAGCTGATCGCTCGCAGTGCCGAAGTGGCGCGCGAAGAGGGCGGCTCCGTCGTCGTCGGCGTGAACACCGACCACGTCGCCGAGGGGTGGATCGACCTCGACGCGATCATCGACGCGTACAAGGAGCAGCTGCACTTCACCGAGGAGCAGGGTGCCGGTCCGGTGCTGATGGCCTCGCGCCATCTTGCCCGCGCCGCCGATTCGGCCGACGACTACCGCCGCGTCTACCGCGAGGTCCTGGCGTCGGCGACGACCCCGGTCGTGCTGCACTGGCTCGGCACCGCGTTCGACCCGCTGCTCGCGGGCTATTTCGGCTCGACCGACTGGGCCGCGGCATCCGATGTCCTCCTCGACATCATCGGCGAGCATTCCGACAAGATCGCCGGCGTCAAGATGAGCCTGCTGGACGCCGCGGCCGAGGTCTCGGTGCGCGAACGGCTCCCCGAGGGGGTGCGCATGTTCACCGKCGACGACTTCAACTACGTCGGTCTCATCGGCGGCTCGGACGTGCCCGACGCGCAGCAGCCGCCGAGTGCGGGCGGGCATTCGGATGCCCTGCTCGGCGCTTTCGCCGCGATCACCCCGGTCGCCTCCGCCGCGATCCAGGCACTCGATGCGGGCGACCCCGATCGGTATCTCGCGCTCCTCGGCCCCACCGAGGAGCTCAGCCGGCAGGTCTTCGCGGCGCCCACCTTCTACTACAAGACCGGCGTCGCGTTCCTGGCCTGGCTCAACGGTCACCAGGCCGCGTTCCAGATGGTCGGCGGGCTGCACTCGGCGCGGAGCCTTCCGCATCTCTCGCGGATCGTCGAGCTCGCGAACGCCTCGAACGCCCTCGAGCAGCCCGAGCTCGCCGCGCAGCGGTGGCACGGGATGCTGCGCCTGAATGGAGTGGACGCATGACCGCCCCAGATCCCCGGCTCTCGATCAATCAGGCGACCATCAAGTACGCGGATCTCGCGACCGCCCTGCGGGTCACCGCGGACGCGGGCGTGCAGGCGATCGGCCTGTGGCGCGAGCCGGTGCAGGAGGTCGGCCTCGCGACCGCCGCGAAGCTGCTCACCGATTCCGGCCTGCGCTTCACGACGCACTGCCGGGGCGGGTTCTTCACCCTGCCGGAGGGGTCGCGGCGGCGTGCCGCGATCGACGACAACCGCGTAGCGATCGAAGAGGCCGCGATCCTCGCCGCCGCAGGAGCACCAGGGTCTACGGCGATCCTCGTGCTGGTCGCAGGGGGTCTGCCCGAAGGATCTCGCGATCTGATCGGCGCCCGCGAGCGCGTGCGTGACGCGATCGGCGAACTGGCTCCGGATGCCGCGGCCGCGGGTGTCACGCTGGCGATCGAGCCGCTGCATCCGATGTACGCCTCCGACCGCGCGGTGGTCTCGACGCTCGGTCAGGCGCTCGACATCGCGGCGGACTTCGACCCGGCCGTGGTCGGTGCGACCGTCGACACGTTCCACATCTGGTGGGACCCCGATGTGCTGAACCAGATCGCCCGCGCCGGCCGTGAGGGACGCATCGCGACCTATCAGGTGTGCGACTGGAAGACCCCGCTGCCCGCTGACGTGCTGCTCGGCCGGCATTACCCGGGCGACGGGATCATCGACTTCGATTCGCTCACCCGAGCCGTGCTCGACGCCGGGTATCGCGGCGACATCGAGGTGGAGATCTTCAACGAGCAGATCTGGGCGGATGCCCCGGAGAATGTCGTGCGTCGCACCGCCGAGACCTTCGGCACGGCGATCTCGCCGCTCCTGGGCGCACCCGTAGACTCCCGCTCGTGAGCGATTCCCCGACGACGCGGGCACGAACCTCTGCGCCGACGCTGCACGATGTGGCCCGTGCGTCCGGCGTGTCGCTCGCGACCGCGTCCCGGGTGCTGAACGGCTCGACGCGCACGGTCGCGGAGGCTTACCGCGAGCGGGTCGAAGCGGCGGCATTGGAGCTCGGCTACACCGCGAACGTCTCGGCGCAGGCCACCGCGCGGGGCACCTCGGCGATCATCGCACTCCTGGTCGCCGACATCGCGGACCCGTACTTCGGCCAGATCGCGGCGGGGGTCGCCCGCGGCGCCGACGAAGCCGGACTCATCGTGACGATCTCGATCACCGAGCGCGACCCCGCGCGCGAGGCGCGCCTCGTGCGGGCGCTGCGCGGGCAGCGCCCGCGGGGCCTCATCCTCGCCGCCTCGCGCACGACCGAGTCGTCGGACCCGACGGTGCAGGCCGAACTCGATGCCCTCGCGTCCGGCGGCGGCCGCGTCGTCGTCCTCGGACCGGGCGGTGGGGGAGCGCGTTCCGTCACGTTCGACAACGCCAGCGGCGCGCGCGCTCTGGGCCTGGCGCTCGGAGCCCGCGGCTACCGCGAGGCGATCGTGCTCGCGGCCGGCGAAGGCGTGGTCACCTCGGACGATCGCACCGCCGGATTCACCGAAGGGTTCGCCGCTGGTGGCGGCGATGTGCTGCGGGTGTACCGCGGCGGCTTCACCCGAGAGTCGGGGTCGAAGCTCATGCGCCAGGCGATCCTCGACGGCGTCCAGCCGGGCACCCTCGTGTTCGCGATCAGCGACGTCGTCGCGATCGGCGCGATGTCGGCCGTCCGCGAAGCCGACCGGGTGGTCGGCCCGGATATCGCGCTCGCCGGGTTCGACGACATCCCCGCGGGGCAGGACGTGACGCCCGGCCTCACCACCGTCAGGGTCCCCCTCGAGGACGTCGGCTATCGCGCGCTGCGCGCCGCCGTGGACGAGGAGTGGGATGCCGAAGCCCGCCCGCTCCCGCTCGAGGTCGTGCTGCGCGATAGCACCCCGCTCACCCCCTCCCCTTAGGCGGGCACGAGCATGGCCACAGCGATGCAGGTCGTCCTCGCCCTGGACAGCTTCAAGGGATCGATCTCCGCGGCCGACGCCGCTGCCGCGGTGGCGGCGGGATGGCGCACGGTGCTGCCCGACGCCGAGATCCGCGCGCGCCCGATGGCCGACGGAGGAGAGGGCACGCTCGCCGCCTTCGCGGCGGCCGTCCCGGGCAGCATCCGGATGCCGGTCACCGTGACGGGTCCGCACGGGCGCCCGGTCGCGGCATCCTGGCTCCTCCTTCCGCCGACAGCCGACGCACCGAACGGCACCGGGGTGGTCGAGCTGGCCTCCACCTCCGGGATCGAGTTGCTCGGTGACGACCTGCTGCCGCTCGATGCGCACTCGGTCGGGTTCGGTGAAGCGATCGCGGCGGCGCTGGACCACGGCGTCTCGCGGCTCGTTCTCGGCATCGGCAGCAGCTCGTCCACGGACGGGGGCACGGGGGTGCTCACCGCACTTGGTGCGCGATTCACGGATGCCGAGGGCACGCCGATTCCGCCGGGTGCGCGCGGCCTCGACTCCGTGCAGAGCGCCGACCTCAGCGGGCTCCGCGCTCGGCCCGCAGGTGGCGTGGTCGTGCTGACCGACGTGACGAATCCGCTCCTCGGCGCAGCCGGATCGGCGGCGGTGTTCGGCCCGCAGAAGGGCCTCGATCCTTCCGCCGTCGAACGCGCGGACGCCGGCCTCGCGAGGCTCGCCGCCCTCCTCCCCGCCGACCCGACGACTCCTGGAGCGGGTGCCGCAGGTGGTGTGGGCTTCGGGCTGCTCGCCTGGGGCGCCCGGCTCGTCCCCGGCGCCGCCGAGGTCGCCGAACTCATCGGGCTGCGCGCCGCGCTGGCCGCGGCATCCGTCGTCGTCACGGGCGAGGGTTCGTTCGACGGTCAGTCGTCCGCGGGTAAGGCGCCGACACACGTCGCCGCGCTCGCCGCGCAGGCCGGCGTGCCGGTCGCGCTCGTCGCCGGACGCATCGCACCGGAAGCCGACAGATCGGGGTTCGCGGCATCCGTCTCGCTCACCGACCTCGCCGGCAGCGGCACGGCCGCGATGGCCGACCCCGCGCGCTGGCTGCGTGAGGCGGGCATTGCGCTCGCCCGTTCGTACGCGCCCCAAGACTGAAATCACCCCCCGCATAAGGGCGCGAGGAAGACCGCGTCAGGACCTCGAGAAGAGAAGCAGGTCAGGAAGGCTGGTCGCGAAGTAGTCGACCTCCCCGTCTGCTCGGCGTGCGATCGGCGCCTCGTACAGTGGGCGACCCTCGCCGAGGCTCAGCGGAGGCTCGGCGATCGGCAGTCCGAGCGAGGCCCGCGCGCGATCCCAGGCGCCGAGGACTCGGCCCTCGCCGCCTTCCCAGGGCTGGAAGCTCCGACCTTCGATGAGCGCGAGCGCGGCATCCGGCTGCCCGGTTCTCACGAGCAGTTCGGCGTACTCCACCACCAGGTCGTCTCGTTCGGCGACCACCTCGAACCGCTGCGCGAGCCGCTCGAGGCGCTGCGCATCGGTCTCGCCCAGCCGTGCCGCGAGCTGATCGCGTTCGAAGAGCAGGCGCGCGTCGGCGGGATCGAGCTGGATCGCCCGCTCGTAGTACTCGACGGCCAGCGCATCATCGTGAGCGACGTTGTAGCTGGCGAGACCGGCGTTGCGAAGCAGGAGCGGGTCGTCGCCACCGGCACGGATTGCGGTCTCCCACAGGGCGAGGGCATCGGCGCGTCGACCGACATCGAACAGCAGCATTCCGAGGAGCGAGGCGGCGACCGGATCGTCTTCGGCGTGCACGGCGGCGAGCAGCGCATCGTGGTCGTCGAGTCCCGCGGGGAAGCACCACTTGCGGTCGACCGATCGGGCAGCGGCGCGCGCAGCCGCGGCATCCTCTGTCCGACCGGACCGGTCGAGGATGGCGGCCCGATGGTAATGCGCGACGGGCGCGACGTTCCCAGCTCCGCTCGCCCCGATCGCCGCGACGGCGGCGAGCGACTCGAGGGCCAGGTCGTCCTCGCCGGACTGTGCGAGTTCGAGGGCGACGTCCAGCGCCAGGTGGCCGTCGGCGGGCAGTGCTCCGGACTGGAGGAAGCGGAGCGTGGGGTTGAGGTGCTCCTGTGCCAGCAGACGCGACAATGTCGCGTCTGCCTCGGCCAGCCGACCCAGCCGTCGCAGCAGCACCACTCGAAGGGGTCCCCGGCGACGGTCGTCGGCTGCGACGGCGTCGAGCTCGTCGAGATCGTGCAGCGCATTCTCGAGACGGCCCTCGCGGGCGTACTGGCGCGCCATCTCGAGCCCCGCGGCCGCGACGAAGGCGGCGTCCCAGGCTGCCTTCGCGAACGCGGCTCGCGAAGAGCGCGGATCCCCGCGCCTGGACTCGATCAGCCCGAGGAGGTACAGCGTCTCGGCGTGCCGCGGGTTGCCGTTGCGGGCGGTGACCCGCGCGAGCGCCCGCACTGCGTATCCGCGCGCGGTGTCGTACTCGCCGGCCCGGAACGCCAGCTCGGCGAGAGCGGGCAGCACCCGGGAATCGGATGGATCGCGACGGATCGCCTCGGTCCAGTACTCCAGCGGCGAGCGGCTCGGGTGGCGGTACTGCACGAGGTGCTGGCCGATGTAGAAGAGCTCGTCGACGCTCGCCACCTCAGCCGGCGCGGGCGGCGCCGTCGCGGTCCACGGCTCCGATGGCTCGTCGACCTCGACAGGCGCCTGCCACTCGACGAGGGCAGCCCCGCTCGCGTCCACCAGCAGCACGGTCATCCCGGCCTCGTACGGAACGGGGAACTCGACGTGCCAGGGTGCTCCGGGGACCAGGTCGGCTGACCGCTCGACGAGCTGAGCGCCGGTCGGGCTCAGCACGCGCAGTCGCGCTGCCGGCCGCGGTGAGGTGACAGCGACGGCGGCGGAGAACTCCGAGCCCCGCTCGACGTGGATCGCGGCATCCGGTGTCGCCTCGTGCGCGACGCCGATCGCGGGAATCGGGTACCAGTACTGGCTGAATCGCTTGGACTCTCCCGGCGCGATCCACGAGAAGTCCGGCTGGTTGTCGGTGTAGACGCCCGCCATCAGCTCCACGTAAGGGCCGTCGGAATCGGTCAGCAGGCGATCCCACGCCTGTCCGAAGGGCGCGTTGCCCCAGGTCCACTGCTTCTTTCCGGGCGCCACGCGCCGGTCCGCCCAGTGCACGAAGCCGGCTCCGACGGCGTGATCGAAACCGCCGAAGAACTCGTGCTCGGTGTCGACCACCATGTAGGACGTCGGCACGGGGATGTTGCGGTAGTAGTCCAGTCGATCGGCACCGGGCGTTTCGCTGGCGCGCTCCTGGTAGTCCACGCCGTAATACGGGCGATCGGCCTGGGGGAAGGCGGTGATCGCACGGCGGGCGTGGTCGGCGACGAACCTGACGTCTTCGGGGAAGAAGGACTGGTAGTCGTCGTGCACCCGCACGGCGACATTCGCCCACCAGAGGAAGGTCTGCGGGAGGCTCGTGCGGTTGTGCAGGCGAACGTCCAGTCGGATGGTCGAGCTCTCTGGCCGCAGGTGGATGCCGTGGGTGCCTCGCATGCGAGCGAACGGATCGTGATCGCTGCACCACACCGTCACGCTGCCGTCGTCGTGGCTCTCGATCGTGGACTCGACGGGCAGGAAGGTGGCGGGACGGTGGTGCTGCGGCCAGTTGAACTCGACCCCGCCGCTCATCCACGGGCCGGCCAATCCGACGAGCGCGGGCTTGATGACGTTGTTGCGATAGAAGAAGTCGTAGTCCGTCGTCTTGTCGTACGCGACGTGGATCCGGCCACCCAGCTCGGGGAGGATCATGACGCGGAGGTAGTGGTTTTCGATGTGGACCGCGTTCCACCGCCGCATCGTGGGGACCGAGTCGATGCGCTCGGTGAAGGGCAGCGGGTACACGCGCCCGCTCGAGCCCTGGTACACCCGCCGATCGAGGTACAGCGGAAAGGCCGAGGGATCGTGCGGCTCGTAGGTGGGGATCTCCACGGGTTCGTACCAGGCGATGGCGTTCCCCGCCTCGAGTGAAGCGCGCAGCTCCGCGGGCGCCTCGGGCAGTACGAACGGGAGGGTCGTCGCTGCTGCCGGCAGGGCGGTGGTATCGCGCGATGAGCACATATGAATGAAGATATGTCGAGACCTGACCAGTGGACTAGGACAATCAGAGCGAAACAGATGGATGAATCGCTGGTCTCCGCCGGCGCTATCCTGTCGTCGTGTACTTACCTGAAGGGTTCGTCGGTCAGCGCTTGCGGGTTCTCCCTGGCCCGGTCGTCGAGGCCGCGCGGAGTCATCCGATCGTGCGGCGCTTCCTCGTGACGGATGCCGGCTACTTTCCGCACGCGGCACAGCACGGCCGAGCGCGGGCACACGGCGCTCGTGAGACCGTTGTCATGGTCTGCACGGACGGAGCCGGATGGGTCGAAGTCGATGGGCAGAATCCGGAGAGGGTGGAACGCGGCGACGCGGTCGTGCTCGCTCGCGGCCTGCGCCATCGCTATCAGGCCGATCGGCGGGACCCCTGGACGATCTGGTGGGCGCACGTCACGGGCGAGGATGCAGATGACTTCGTCGCGGCCATCTTGAAGGACGGCGCGCACCCGGTCGTGCGACTTCGAGACGTCTACTCGGCGGTGCAGTCACTCGAAGAGGCCGTCGGCGCGCTCGAGGAGGACGAGACCATGCCGATGCTGCTGATCGCCGCCGGCGCGATGTGGCGCGTGCTCGCCCAGATCACTGCAAGTCGCATGCAAGGGGCGGGGCCCGCCAATGATCGAATTCGTCACGTGCAGGACTATCTGCGCAACAACCTCGACACGACGTTCTCCGTCCCAGAGCTCGCAGCGATGGCGGGACTGAGTACGTCCCACTTCTCTGCACTCTTCCGCTCCTCGGCCGGGACGTCGGTGAAGGAGTACCTGAAGAGGCTGCGCAGCGCTCGCGCCCGAGAGCTCCTCCTCACCACCGAGCTGCCGGTTACGCAGATCGCCAGCGCTGTCGGCTACGAGGACGCCCTGTACTTCTCGCGGCAGTTCCGAGCCGTCAACGGCGTGAGCCCGACGCACTTCCGCCGGCAGGCCGACTTCGAGTCGCTCGCGGCGGTGTAGTCCCGCTCGACAGCGATGATGCACGGCTGGCCTCGGCAGCGCTTGACCGCCAGGGTTGTGACCGGTTACAGTCAGTCCGTTGTGACCGGTCACAGTCAACGAGGATTCAGGACGGGGGGAGCGCCATGCAGTCCACATCGAGCGCGGGTCGCGACATCCCGTCCCCACCCTCTGGCATGCGGCGTCCGACCATCAGGGATGTCGCGCGCATGGCCGGGGTCTCCCACGGCACGGTGTCGCGCTATCTGAACGGCGGGAAATGGGTCGGAGCCGAGTCATCGGACGCGATCAGCATTGCCATCCGCGAAACCGGCTTTCGCGCGAATCGCGTGGCGCGTTCTCTCGCGACGGGTCGGGCGTCGGCGATCGGCGTCCTGCTGACTCAGCCTCAGGATCGACTCTTCGGCGATCCGAACTACGCCGTCCTCCTCGGCGCCATCACGTCTGCGCTGGACAGACAGGACAGGCACCTCATCGTCATGACTGCCTCGACGGAGGGTGAACGAGCGAGGGCACTCGACTTCGCAACTGCCGGCCACGTCGACGGCGTTGTGCTGCTCTCGGCAGCGGCCGATGATCCCATCAACGCCGCCCTGGCGGAGTGCGGCATCCCCGCCATTTCGTGCGGACGAATCGGCGGCGACATCATCAGCAGCGTCGCAGCCGATGACCGTGCGGGTGCGCGACGGGGCGTCGAGCATCTCATTGCGAGCGGACGCCGACGGATCGCGACGGTCACGGGTCCCACGGACGTCGCCGGCGGGCAGGACCGGCTTGCCGGCTACGCCGAGGCCTTGGAAGCGGCTGGCCTTCCGTTCGATCCCGAACTCGTCATCGTCGGCGACTGGAGCCACGCCAGCGGCAGAATCGCCGGAGCTCGGCTCGCGGAGGGCCCATCCATCGATGCAGTGTTCGCCTCGAACGACGCGATGGCGGTCGGCGTGGTGGCCGCGATGCACGCGGCGGGCCGCTCGGTGCCGGATGACGTCGCCGTCGTTGGATTCGACGACGCGGGCATCGCCTTCACCTGCGATCCACCACTGACCACACTTCGCCAGCCCTTCGCGACGATCGGCGCAGAGATTGTCCGGCTTGTGCTGGATCCGCCCCCTTCGCCCCTCGCACTCACGGTTCCCACCGAACTGATCGTGCGCGAGTCGGCGCCCTGACCTGGACACCAGGAACATATCCACCTAGCACCACACCACTGAGAAAGGGGACAGCGATGTCCACGAATCCCACAGCACGACCGAGGCGGAGGATGGCCGCAGCAGCGGCCCTGCTCACCGTCGGCGCACTCGCCCTCGCAGGTTGCAGCGCCAGCGGTGGCGAATCAGTCAGCGCCGACGAAGACCAGACGATCTCCGTCATGTACGCGAGCAATGAGCTCAGCCCCGAGCAG
Source organism: Microbacterium sp. P5_E9 (assembly GCF_054049175.1). NCBI lineage: Bacteria > Bacillati > Actinomycetota > Actinomycetes > Micrococcales > Microbacteriaceae > Microbacterium > Microbacterium sp. P5_E9. The sequence goes on from NZ_JBFUMV010000019.1 coordinate 80,712, forward strand.
ATCGCGGCGTTCGAAGACGAGAACCCCAACATCAAGGTGGAGTTCATCGAGTTCGACCAGACGCGCCTGAACACGATGCTCGCGGCGGGCGACCCGCCCGACTTCGTGCGCGGAGCTCCGTCCGCCAACACCTTCGCCAAGGGTCTCGCAACCGCGCTCGACGACTACGTCGCCRAGAGCAAGGTCATCACCGAGGATGAACTCCTTCCCATCAACAACAACTGGCGATGGGATGGCAAGAAGTCGGGTGTCGGCTCGCTCTACGGCATCGTGAAGGACTGGAGTCCGGATGCCACCATCTGGCAGAACACCGCTCTGTTCGAGCAGGCCGGAGTCGAACCGCTGAGCACGACCGAGCCGGTCAGCTGGGACGAGCTGCTGGATGTCGCGAAGGAACTCAAGGCCGGGGGCGCGAAGCACGGTCTTGGCGTCGAATGGGCGTGGGGCCTGGCGGCACCGATGTTCACGATGATCCTGCAGCAGGGCGGCACCATCTACAACGCGGACCTCACAGAGGCGGACTTCACGTCGCCGGAGGCTCAGCGCGCATTCCAGTGGTTCGTCGACTACGCCAAGGCTGACGTTGGCCCGACCTCGCTGAACCCGCTTCCGGACGGCTCGGACATGAACGTGTTCGGCACCGGCGAGATGGCGACGACGATGGACGGGTTCTGGTTCGGTGGTGGCTTCACGGGTGACGAGTTCGCAGGTCTCCGGGACACGATCTCGATGGCTCCCGCTCCGACTTTCGACGAGCGGGTCAGCCCGAGCTTCAACGGCGGAATCGGGGCGTGGATCCCGTCCGCATCGAAGCACAAGGACGCGGCATGGAAGTTCATGGAGTACTTCATGGCCGGCCAGCCTGCGATCGACCGTGCCAAGAGCGGCTGGGGTGTGCCGAGTCTGAAGTCCCTTCTCGACTACGTCCCGAGCGACTTCCCGTATCAGACGCAGTCCCTGGAGACGGCCAAGGGTGAGTTCGAATTCAACACGCTGCTTCCCGACTCTCCGTACATCCAGGCGCAGGCGTGGATCGACACCATCGACGCCCAACTGCAGGCGGTCATCAAGGGTGAGAAGACCACTGCTGAGGCCACCCAGACCGTCGAGGACGAGATCAACAAGCTGCTCGCCCAGGGCAAGGACCAGCTGGGATGACGACCGCCACTTCGGTGGCACCKGCCGCGGTCGCGAGTGCTCCCACTCGCGGCCGCGGCTGGCGGCGCTACCGCACCAGTACGTTCTACCTGTTCGTCTCGCCGTGGGTTCTCGGATTCCTCTTCCTCACCCTCGCGCCGCTCATCTTCGCGTTGGTGGTCAGCTTCACGAATTTCGACGGGTACTCGCCGATCTGGAGATTCATCGGTTTCCGCAACTACATCGAACTGTTCACCGATGACCCAGGCGCGTGGGGGAGCTTGCTGCGCACGTTCGTCTTCACGATTGTCGTCGTGCCATTGAGCGTGGCAGGGGGACTCTTCCTCGCCGTGCTGGTGAATCAGCGGATCCGGGCGCGTGGTCTCGTGCGAGCGATCTTCTTCGTGCCGTCCGTCGTTCCCGTGGTGGCCGTTGCGATCACGTTCCGTCTGATCTTCAATCGCGACGCCGGTCTCGCGAACGGCATCCTGGCGATCTTCAACATCCCTGCGGTGACCTGGCTCGCCGACCCGTGGGCGTTCTACGCGCTGATCGTCATGATGCTGTGGGGCATCGGCGGCGGCATGATCATCTCGCTCGCCGCCCTCCAGGACGTGCCAGTGGAGCTGGAAGAGGCCGCCCGCATCGATGGTGCAAGCACGTGGCGGATCATCCGGAGCGTGACGATCCCGCTCATCTCGCCGGTGCTGTACTTCCAGGTGGTCACAGGCGTGATCGGCACACTGCAAATTCTCGTGCAGCCGTTGCTGCTCGCCGAATCGAACCGGCTGGCCGCGTCAGCCACCGTCCCCCAGAGCACCAGGCTGTTCATGGTCGAGGTCTACAACGAGTTCTTCACGAATCAGCGATTCGGCTATGGGACGGCGATGCTGTGGGTCTTCTTCGTGTTCGTCCTCCTGTTCACCCTGCTGCTGCAGCGGCTGAGCAAGCGGTTCGTGTTCTACCAAGTCGGCACCGAAGCCAGCGACTAGAACGAAACAGAGAAACGACATGACTACATTCATCGAGAACATCTCGGCACCCATCGACAGGGCGCCGGACGAGATCAAGCCACGGCGGCGTCGCCGCCGCATCGGCGGAGACAGCCAGCGCGCATCCGCGTACACCTACATCGGGGTCGTTGTCGCCGTTGCGATCTTCGTCGTGCCGTTCGTCTGGCTGTTCCTGATCTCGATCGCCTCCCCCGGTCAACTCTCCCAGGGCGCTGCTGCGATCGTCGACGTCGACGCCCAGTGGTCGAACTTCGTCGAGGCGGTGACACGGATCGACTTCGGCAAGTACGCGTTGAACTCGCTGTTCCTTTCAACGCTGACCGCGGTGTTGACGACCGCGACAAGCGCGCTCGTGGGATTCGGCTTCGCCCGCCTTCGCGGACGTGGCGGCAAGACACTGTTCACCATCGTCATCGCGACCATGATGATCCCGTCGATCGCCACCTTGATTCCGACTTACATCCTGTTCTCCCGCATCGGCATCGTGGGCACGTACTGGCCATGGGTTCTCTGGGGATTGGCCGGCACGCCGTACCTGATCTTCCTGTTCCGCCAGTTCTTCACCGCCATCCCCATCGAACTCGAGGACGCGGCGATCATCGACGGCTGCGGATGGTGGCGGATCTTCTCGAGGATCTTCCTGCCGCTCGCTCGCCCCGTGATCCTGACGTCGCTGCTGCTGTCATTCACCTGGGCGTGGGGGGACTTCCTCGCTCCCGCCCTGCTGCTGAACATCAACAACACGACACTCGCCGTGGCGACAGCGGTCGGCTACCTCGACCCCCGTGGGAACGGCATCCTGACCATTCAAGCGGCCGGCGCCATCTTGTACATCCTGCCCGTACTGTTCATCTTCCTGTTCGCACAGCGCTACTTCATCGGCTCCGCACTCGGATCGGGCGTCAAGGGATGACGTCGTCGCGCTCCCGCGTCCCGCAGCGGGGTGGCAGATGACTCGCGAATGGAATCAGTCCTCCGGCATCCTCTTCGGGGGCGACTACAACCCGGAACAGTATCCACGCGAGGTTTGGCGCGAAGACATCCGGCTCATGAAGGATGCCGGCGTCAACATCGTCACAGTCGGGGTCTTCGCATGGTCGAGGATTCAGCCCGCTGAAGGAGTGTTCGACTGGGAGTGGCTCGACACCATTCTCGGAATGCTGCACGATGCGGGGATCGCGGTGGACCTGGCAACGGCGACAGCGTCTCCGCCACCGTGGGTCGTCAGTTCGTACCCCGAAATTCTCCCCGTCGACGAACGAGGCGCTGTCCTCTGGCCCAACAGCAGGCAGCACTTCGCGCCCACCTCACCGGTGTATCGGCGACTCGCGGCGGAACTGGTCGAGGCGATGGTCACTCGCTACGCGGATCACCCTGCGATCGTCATGTGGCACGTGAACAATGAGTATGGATGTCACGTTGCTCGCGACTACTCCGAGAACGCCCGAATCGCGTTTCGCACGTGGTTGACCGCCAAATATGGCGACGTCCACGCGCTGAACGAGGCATGGGGCACGGCCTTCTGGTCGCAGATCGTTACGGACTTCGGTCAGATCCAGCCGCCGTTGCAGGCGCCGACATTCCGCAACCCCGCCACGGTTCTCGACTTCAAGCGGTTCAGCAGCGATGCGCTGCTGAGTCTCTTCGTCATGGAACGGGACATACTTCGCCACCACGGGGTCACTCAACCCATCACCACCAACTTCATGGGCGCTTTCGAGGGCGCCGACTACTGGTCGTGGGCTGCGGAACTGGACTTCGTCTCGAACGACGTCTATCCGGATCCCAACGACCCGACAAGTTTCCGCTCCGCGGCGTTCGTGCACGATCTGATGCGATCTTTGAAGCCCGACCAGCCCTGGCTTCTTATGGAGCAGGCGGCAGAAGCTGTGACCTGGATGCCCAGCAACGCGCCGAAGAAGCCAGGTCAGATGTCAGCGCTGAGCGCACAGGCGATCGGGCGCGGGTCGGATGGCGTTCTGTTCTTCCAGTGGCGACAGTCCCCGCGCGGAGCGGAGCAGTACTTGACGGCCATGCTCCCGCACGCGGGAACCGGCACCAGAACGTGGAAAGAGGTGGTCGCCCTCGGCCACGCCGTCGGGGAGCTGCCTCCGCTGGGCTCCACGGATCTCGGCGCCGACGTAGCGCTCGTTTTTGATTGGGAGTCCTGGTGGGCGCTCGAAAGCGCCTACCTGCCGATCAAGGTCGACTACCAGGAGCTCAGCCGGACCTGGTACGACGCCTTCCACTCGTTGCACATGTCGGTGGATTTTGTTCGACCAGACGCGGACCTGACCCGGTACCGTCTCGTGGTCGCACCAGCCCTCTACCTTTTGACCGAAGCGGACGCCCGCAATCTCACTGCGTTCGTCGACGGTGGAGGGCACCTTTTGGTGACCGCCTACTCGGACATCGTGGGCGAGTCCAACGAGTTCCGGTCAGGCGGGTTTCAGACGCTGCTCGGTGAGGCGCTCGGCGCGTCCACGCTCGAGTTCGGCGCTCTGCTTCCTCCCGCGGGGAGACCCGGTTCGGACGGCCCGGGGGAGAGGCTGGCGACGGCTGCAGGGGAGTTCGGTGAGTTCACTGGTCAGTACTTGGCTGAGGAGATAGACCTGCGCGGCGCAACTGTGCGCGCACATTTCACCTCGGGGCGACGTGATGGTCGGCCTGCGCTCACATCGCACTCCTTTGGCGCCGGCACTGGATACTATTTGGCGACGATGCCGACCGACTCTGGAGCAGCGGCAGTCGCCAGGTGGCTGATCGCCCAGGCCGCGTTGTCGCTTCCCCACCAGGACCTGCCTCCGACGGTCGAGGTGATTCATCGCGGCGATGTGACAATTGCGATCAATCACGGCGACGCCGTGGTGCGCACCTCGTTGTCAGGGCGCGATCTGCTGCAGGATCGGCCTCACCACTTGGCGGAACTGGGTCCGCAGGAGTGGGTGATGCTCCGTGCATAGATCGTCGATGCGGGGGCCGGGCCCCGCAGTTCCTGTCTTCATCGTCTTCCTCTTCATACCGAAGTACTTCATGGGTTCCGGCTTGGGATCGTCCGTCAAGGGCTGATCCGAAGTCCAACCCCCTCACTAGGAATCTCATGTCAACAACCACATCCGGCGTGCGCACCATCCTCCTGAAGGACTCGAGGCCGCCGCTCATCGAGCCCGCGATGAGCAATGAGATAGATCGCCACAGGCGGGTGCGTCTGAACAGCCGCTGGATCGAGGTCGACGGAAGGCCGTCGCTTCCCGTGACCGGCGAGCTCCACTTCAGCCGCATCCCGCGCTCGCGCTGGGAAGAGACCCTGCGACTGATGGTCGCCTCGGGACTCACCTCCGTGTCGACCTACCTGTTCTGGATCCACCATGAACCGGTCCGCGGGGAGATCAGCTTCGAGGGAGACCTCGACATTGCCGCGTTCATCGAGACCGCGCAGCGGGTCGGGGTCGATGTCATCCTCCGGATCGGGCCGTGGTGCCACGGCGAGGTGCGCAACGGCGGCCATCCGGACTGGGTGGTGGAGGCAGCGCCCGGCGCGCGGACCAACGATCCCGTGTACCTGGAGCTGGCGCGGGGCTGGTACGAGCAGGTGGCGGGCCAGGTCGCCCGCTTCTGCGGTCCCGACAGTCGAATCATCGGCATCCAGCTCGAGAACGAGCTCTACGACCAGCCCGAGCACATCGCCACCCTCAAGGCGCTCGCGCGCGAAGCGGGCCTGGCCGCCCCCCTGTGGACCGCAACGGGATGGGGTGGCGCGGTGCTGCCCGCGCATGAAGTGTTCCCGCTGTACGGCGGCTACTCTGACGGATTCTGGGCGGATCAAGGTTCACCGTGGGATGACAGCTTCCGCGACCACTTCCGGTTCACACACTCCTGGGATGACCCGGGCGTTGGGAGCGACTTCCGTGAGGCAGGCGTCGAGATCGTGGTGCGGGACGTGGACCCCGAGTTCCCTCCTGCCACCTGCGAACTCGGCGGCGGAATGGCGACGGCCTACCATCGGCGTCCGATCGCGCGCGGCCGCGACATCGCGGCGGTCGCGAACGTCAAGATCGGAAACGGCTCGGCCTGGCAGGGCTTCTACATGTTCGCCGGCGGCACCAACCCCGCCGATCACCTGCAGGAGACCCACGCCACGGAGTACCCCAACGATCTCCCGCGGTTCGACTACGACTTCCAGGCCGCGATCGGCGCGACCGGGCGACCGGATGCGAGTATCGGCCTCCTCCGCGACCACAACGCCTTCCTCTCCGCCTTCGGCGCTCGTCTCGCCGACATGTACAGCTCGCTTCCCGATGACGCGCCGATCGACATCCACGACCTCGGGTCACTGCGCTGGGCAGTCCGCACCGACGGCGACAGCGGATTCCTGTTCATCAACGCGCATCAGCCCCACGAGCCGCTCGCGGGCGGTTCCGATGTCCAGTTCCGGATCGGTCTGGGCGGCGGGGATGTCGTCGTGCCCGATCGACCGATCGACATCCCTAGCGGGCTCATCGCCCGCTGGCCGCTGCGCCTCGAGCTCGCCGGCGTCCGCATCGAGTGGGCGACGGCATCCGTTTCGGGTGTCGTCGAGGGGGAGATTCCCACGATCGTGCTGCGCGCACACGACGGGATCCCCGCACGCATCAGCTTCGCTCCGGGAGCGCGCATCCTCACAGCGGACGAAGAGATCGTCGCCGACGACCCGTTCGATGTCGCGCCGGGGGACTCGCTCCTGGTCGACGACGCCCTCCGTGTCCTCGTCGTCGACGAGCGGCAGGCTGAGCGACTCTGGTACCTCGGCGACGATCTCATCGACTCTCCGGATGCCGTCTGGCGCGAACCCCACGGGCTCGTGCTCCGCGCCGAGCACGCGCCCACCGCGACCCGGTGGACGGGTTCGGAGTTCGTCCGGCTCGAGGTGGAAACCGGATCCGCACCCGGGACTCGGAGGGTCGATCTCATCACCCTTCGCGCGGGCGGCGACCCGCCGATTCGCTATGGCGAGTTCATGGGTCGGTCCTCAGCGCCCACCGACGCGCAGATCGACGCGGTCGCCGCGGTCTGGAAGGTCGCGCTTCCCGACGTGGATGCGCTCACCCCGGGGGACCGCGTGGAGCTCGTCCTCGACTGGGAGGGGGATGTCGCGCAGCTGCGTGCGGACGGCGTCGTCATCCGCGACCGCTTCTGGGACGGATTGTCCTGGCGAGCGGACATCACCGACCTGTCACCCGAGGTGGAGCTCACCCTGCACATCGTCCCGATCACGACGGAGAGCCTGATCGACCTCGACGAAGCGGCTCGTGCGCGCGTCGAGGCGGAGGGTCGCCTCTGCGCCGTGACAAGCATCACCCGCGTCGTTTCAGCGCGCTGGACCGAGACTCCGCGCTGACAGAGCGAAAACGGGGTGGCGCCGGTCGATCGATCGGCGCCACCCTCATCGTTTGGGTAGCGTGACACGAGTGAGCAAGGTTCTGATCGTCTCGGGCGCCGGTGAGTACAGCGATCCGTGGCATCCGTTCCCCGACACCTCCGAACGACTTGTCGGCATCCTCGGGTCGCGGTACGACGTCACGCTGACCGCCGACGTCGCCGCCGTGCTCGCGGATCTGACGGCCGACGTGTGGGACATCGTCGTGCTGAATTTCGGGAGCAACGCGCGGGAGCTGCCCACCGACACCGCGTGCGTGGACGGAATCCTCCGCTACGTCTCGGCCGGGGGCGCGCTGCTCGCCAGTCACGTCGTGGCGACCGCTTTTCCTGCTGATCCTCGATGGGAGGAGATCCTCGGCGGGCGCTGGGTGCGCGGCGCCACGATGCACCCGCCGCAGGGGAATGCCGAGATCCATATCCTCCCCACCGGCCACCCCGTCACCGACGGCCTCGACGACTTCGTGCTGGTGGACGAGCGGTACAGCTACCTCCGCGTCTCACCCGATGTCGAAGTGCTGGCAACCCACGTGCACGACGAGTTGGAGCATCCGGTCGTCTGGGCCCACCAGCGGTCGACTTCGCGCGTCGTCTACGACGGACTCGGCCACGACGGCAGATCGTACGACTCTGCGCAGCACCGCGACCTCGTGCGGAACGCGGCCGAATGGCTGCTCGAAGCGAAGGCGTAGGGCGAAGGCGCGCGGTTCCGACAGACTGGAGGGATGCCACATATCGCAGCTGCCGACCGCTATGAGTCGATGCCCTATGTCCGCACCGGCCGCAGCGGACTTCTGCTCCCGCGCATCTCGCTCGGTCTCTGGAACAACTTCGGAACGACGAAGGGGTGGGAGTCTCAGCGAGAGCTGGTGACGCACGCCTTCGACCGTGGCATCACCCACTTCGATTTGGCGAACAACTACGGTCCGCCGCCGGGGGCCGCCGAGACGGCTTTCGGCCAGATCATCAACGGCGACCTCGCGGCCTACCGCGACGAGATCATCGTCTCCACCAAGTCGGGCTATCTCATGTGGGACGGGCCCTACGGGGACTGGGGCTCTCGCAAGTCGATGCTCGCCTCGCTCGACCAGTCCCTGAAGCGGACCGGGCTCGACTACGTCGACATCTTCTACTCGCATCGGCCCGACCCCGAGACGCCGATCGAAGAGACGATGGGCGCCCTGGCCACCGCCGTCCGGCAGGGCAAGGCGCTGTACGTGGGCATCTCCAACTACAACGCCGAGCAGACCCGGGCTGCCGCCGCCGCGCTTCGTGCCGAGAACATCCCGCTGACGATCCACCAGCCTCGCTACAACATCTTCGACCGCAAGCCTGAGGAGGATGGACTGCTGGGCACGCTCGACGAACTGGGGGCCGGCTGCATCGTCTTCTCGCCGCTCGCCGGCGGACTGCTCACAGAGCGCTACCTGGATGGCGTTCCCGCGGACTCCCGCGCCGCAGAGGGGCGCTGGATGAGTTCTTCGGACATCGGCGAGGAGTACCTCGCCACGGCACGCGCGCTCCAGGAGGTGGCTGCTGCGCGGGGTCAGAATCTCTCGCAGCTTGCGCTCCGGTGGGTGCTCCGGCGCCCCGAGATCACCAGCGCCCTGATCGGCGCTTCCAGCGTCGCCCAGCTCGATCAGAATCTGGCTGCGCTCGAGGGGGCAGAGTTGACGGACGCTGAGCTGGCGGCCATCGACGCCCATCCGTTCCGCCGCTGACCACCCCGCCTTTCGGCGCCGTCACCCCGTCCGGAGTCGATCCGGGCGGGGTGACGGGTCGGTCAGAGCAGACCCTGCCGCTCGGTGCCGGCGGGGATCGCCGTCATCGTCGTGACCGTCACGGGACGCCCGAGGTAGGGCGTGATGAGGGCGTTCAGTTGCACCACGGCCTGACCGGCCGCGTGGACGTCGAGGTCTTCCCTCGACGTCCATTTCTCCAGCATGACGATCGTGCCGTCTTCAGCGTCGTGGATGGCATAGAGGAGGCATCCGCTCTCGGCGTGAACGGCGGGAATGCCCTCGCGCAACGCGGCGATCAGTGGCTCCTTCGCGCCTGGTGCGGGCTGGAACACGGCTGTGACGACGACTTCGGTCATGGGGCTCTCCTTGCTTCGGAACCTTGCGCTCTGACGATATTCGAGCCGTTACGGGCGGCGCGAAACGTGCCCGAGTTCGGCGGCAGCACGCGGTTTGGTCTCCGCGTCCCCGGTAACGGAGAATAGTTGGGTTCGAATCGATTCGAGGTTCGGCTGAAGCTGTCACCTCCCTTCGTCCCGAGAGCACCTGCATGTCCCGTTCCCTCATCACCGGCAGTCCGTGGCGCGTCATCGTGGCCTTCTCGGTCCCGCTGCTCATCGGCAATGTGGTGCAGCAGCTCTATCAATTCGTCGACGCCGTCGTCGTCGGTCGTCATCTCGGGGTCGATGCGCTCGCCGCCGTCGGTGCGACGGGCAGTCTGCTCTTCCTTCTCCTGGGTTTCGTGTGGGGCATGACGAGCGGCTTCGCGATCCCGACGGCGCAGGCGTTCGGCGCCGGTGACTTCGTCGCCGTGCGGCGGTCGGTGGCGACAGGGACGATCCTCACCGCCATCGCGAGCGCGATCCTGACAATCGGCGGTCCTCTTCTCGCGGGACCCGTTCTCGCGTTGATGAACACGCCCGCAGAGCTCCTGGCAGACGCGACGGTGTTCGCCCAGGTCAGTCTTCTCGGTGCCGGCACCATCCTGTTCTTCAACTACCTCGCCGCCGTCATCCGCGCGATCGGCGACTCGCGCACGCCGCTGGTGTTCCTCACACTCGCCTGCATCCTCAACGTCGCCCTCGTCGTCTTGTTCGTCGGGGTGCTCGAGGGCGGAGTGGGCGCAGCGGCGCTCGCCACCGTCATCTCGCAGGCGGTGTCGGTCGTGCTCTGCCTGGGGTACGTGCACCGTCGCATCCCGGTGCTGCACCTGCGGCGCGTGGACTTCAGAGCCACGCGAACCGACTACGTCGTCCACCTGCGCCTGGGTCTGCCCATGGGCTTCCAGGCATCCATCATCGCCATCGGCACGCTCACGGTGCAGATCGCGCTCAACGAGCTCGGCGCCGGCGCGGTCGCCGCCTATACGACTGCGTCGCGCGTCGACGGGCTGGCGGTCGCCCTCCTGCAGTCGATCGGCCTGGCCGCCTCGATGTACGTCGCCCAGAACTACGGCGCCGGCCGGCCCGACCGCATTCGCCGGGGAGTCGTGCAGGCGACGTGGATCGCCGTCATCGCCGGGATCATCCTCGGTGGTCTGCTCGTCGGGTTCGGTGCACAGCTCGTGCGGCTGTTCGTCGGCACGGGAGCAGAGGAGGTCGTCGACATGGCCGCGCTCATGCTCACGATCAACGGCCTCACCTACTGGATCCTCGGGGTGCTCTTCGTCATGCGCGGTGCCCTGCAGGGCCTCGGCGACGCGATCATCCCCACGCTCACCGGCGTAGTCGAACTGATCATGCGGGTCGGCGCCGCCATCGTCCTCGGCGCGGCGTTCGGGTATGTCGGCGTGGTGTTGTCGAACCCGCTCGCGTGGGCGGGCGCCGTGGTGCTGCTGGTGCCGGCGTATGTGCATGCACACCGGCGACTGGGGAGGATGCCGATAGCGCCCCTCACGGTGACTCCGACGACCCCAATCGCGGTCCTCGGGCCTACCGACGGGTCGATGACCGTCGAGACGGTGTTCACCGGTCCGGTTCGGCTGCCGACGGGCGTCAGGCGATCGTCCCGCCGGAAGGCCCCGTCCCGCCAGCAGTGAAGGAGAGCCGGTAGCGAGTGGCCACCTCGACCCCTAACCTGGGGCTACCGCGCGAGCGCGGAGATACGAAGCAGGCTCTTCGAGCTCGACCGGGGTGCTTCGGCAGGAGATGACGTGAGTCCGGAGGCGATGACGCCCGGAAAGAAGCGCAACGCGCTCGTCCGCACCATGCCCATCTTCGATTGGCTGCCCCACTACAAGAGGTCGTGGCTCAGGCCCGACCTCCTCGCGGGGCTTTCGGTGTGGGCGCTGGTCATCCCGCAGGCGCTGGGCTACGCGGAAGTGGTCGGGGTCCCGCCGCAGTACGGCCTGTACACGGTCCTCGGCGCCTCGGTGCTGTATGCGGTGTTCGCCTCGACGCGCCAGGTCGTGACGGGACCATCCGCCTCTGTGGCGGCGGTCACCGCGCCGGTTGCCGCGCTGTATGTCGCCTCGACCTCACCGAACTATCTGGCCACCGTGATCGCGCTCACCGTCTGCGTCGGGGTCGTCTATGTCCTGCTGGGCGTGCTCCGGCTGGGCTGGGTTTCGAACTTCCTCGCCAAGTCGGTCCTCGAGGGCTTCATCTTCGCGGTCGGTTTCGGTCTGATCGTCGACCAGCTGCCGAAGACCCTGGGGATACCCAAAGCCGATGGCTCCTACTGGAACGTGCTGGTGGGCGTGGTGCAAGATCTCGCGCTGACCAACCTCGCCACGCTGGCGGTCGGTGGCACCGCGGTCGGAGTGCTGCTCCTGATGCGCTTCCTGGCCCCGAAGCTGCCTCGGTCGTTCATCGTGGTGATCTTGGGGATCCTGGCCGTCTCGTGGCTTGATCTGACCGCGCATGGTGTGGTCGTGGTCGGGGAGGTGCCCGACGGGCTTCCGAGTCTGGTGCTGCCGGCGGGTTTCTCGGTCGCCGAGTGGCTGTCGATGGTGGTCGGCGCGCTCGCGATCATCCTCGTCAGTTACAGCGAGTCGATCGCGACCGCCACCGATGTCGCCGCGAGGCACCGGCAGGAGTTCGCCCCCGACCAGGAGCTCATCGCGCAGGGCGCGGCGTGGATCGGTTCGGGCCTGCTGGGCGGCTTCGCCGGCGGCGGCAGCCTGAGCAAGACGGCTGTCGCCGAGGGTTCCGGTCAGAAGACCCAGCTCGCCGGGTTGACGGTTGCAGGGCTCACCGTCCTGACGCTGCTGTTCCTCGCCGGGCTGTTCTCGAACCTGCCGCAAGCTGTCCTCGGGGCGGTGGTCATCGACGCGGCCATCGGACTGATCCACCCGAAGGTCGCGGTGCGGATCTTCAAGACCCACAAGGCTGACTTCTTCGCGTTCGCGGGGACCGCGATCGGGCTGTTCTTCGTCGGCGTGGTCACCGGCATCGTTCTCGGCATCCTGATTTCCCTGACACTCCTCGTCTGGCGTGCGTCGAAGTCGCCGCTGCGGCGGATGGCGTTCGATGCCGTGCACCAGGTCTACGTCGAAGCCGACCCCGACCTGGAGGCGACGGCCCCGGACGGCGTGCTGGTCGTCAAACTCAACGGGCCGCTGTTCTTCGCCGATGCGGCGCCCTTCCGGTCGGATCTTCTCGACCTCGTGTCGGCGACCGATGCGACCACGGTCGTGCTCGATCTCGAGGCGACGCCGGAGATCGACCTCGACGGCGCGGACATCCTCACGAAGGTTCACGGACATCTGGCCGACAGGGGGGTGCGCATCCTGTTGGCGCATGCCGATGCGGCAGAACTCGACCTGCTGCGACGCGCCGGGACACTGCAGGTCATCGGCGAGACGAATATCTTCGCGACCGTGCGAGCTGCCGTCGCCGCGGCGACCGGGGGCGAGCGCCCATGACCGAACCGTCCAGCGGGCGCGATTTGGGCCGACGGCTGGACAGCCCCCGCGCGGCCGCGCTCGCCGGAGTGCTGTTCGCCGTGCTCTTCACCGCCGCGCTCATTCTGATGCGTACGTCACTGCCTGATCAGCTTTCTCCAGGCACCGCCTGGCTGGACGACGGAGCCAAGACTCGTCTGACGATCGGGCTGTCGCTCGTTCCCTTCGCGGGCATCGCCTTCCTGTGGTTCATGGGCGTCGTGCGCGATCGCTTCAAGGACTCGGAAGACCAGCTCTTCTCGTCGGTCTTCATCGGCAGCGGGCTGCTCTTCCTCGCCATGGTGTTCGTATCCGCCGCGATCGCCGGCGGAATCGTCGCGTCTGTACCGCTCATCGCCGATGACGCAAGCCGTGCCGATGTCACGACCTTCGGGCGTGCCGTCATGCTGCAGGTCAGCAACATCTATGCGCTGCGGATGGCGGGAGTGATGTTGATCTCGCTGGGTACGATGTGGCTGCGCACCGGCGTGATGCCGCGGTGGCTGGCGTTCGTGACCTACGCAGTGGCGATCGTCCTGCTCTTCGTGACCTCACTGAGCATGTGGGTGGCCCTCATCTTCCCGGCGTGGGTGTTCGGGGTGAGCATCCTCATCCTGATCCTGAACTACCGTCGCCGTTCCCCGACCCGGAGTACCCCGTGACCCCTGCTGACACCGCTGTCCTCGCGGACTTCTGGACGCATGATCCCTTCATCCTCGCCAACGAGTCGGATCGGACGTACTACCTGTACACGTCCTCCCCGACAGCTCCCGTCGTCACGGTGTACCGGAGTGCCGACCTCCGCAACTGGGTCGGCCCAACCACGGTCTTTGAAATTCCCGACGGATCGTGGGCGAACCCCGCCGAATCGCCGTGGGCTCCTGAGGTGCACGAGTTCGAGGGGCGCTTCTACCTCTTCACGACGCTGCACAATTCCAGCTCCGCTCTGCCCGCGGCGTCGGATGGCGCATCGCAGTTCTCCGCGCGACGGGGCGACGGGCAGGTGTACGCCCCTGTCGCGCGGGGCACGGTGATCGGTGTCGCGTCTTCGCCGCTCGGCCCGTTCGAGCTGCTGGATCTCGATGGCCCGGTTGCTCCGCGTGAGTTCATGACCCTCGACGGCACCTTGTACATCGACGAGGCGGGCCAGCCGTGGATGGTCTACGCGCACGAATGGGTGCAGCTTCTCGACGGCACGATCGAGGCGATCCGATTGGATGCCGACCTCGGCGGTTCTGTCGGAGGCCCCATCCACCTCTTCCGTGGATCGGAGGCGAAGCTCCTGCGCGAACGCACGCCGAGCGCGCTGTCACCGGTGCCGTACGTCACCGACGGTCCCCAGCTGCGACGGCTGGCCGATGGCGGACTGCTGATGCTGTGGGCGACCTACCGACGCGATGGCGCCACGTCGGAGTACGTCGAGACGATGGCGATCTCGCGCAACGGTTCGATCGAGGGACCATGGGAGCAGCTCGAGGTGCTGGTGGACGGCAACGCCGGCCACGGCATGCTCTTCACCACCTTTGAGGGAGTGCTCATGCTCGTGCTGCACCGCGGGATGGGGACGCCCCATGTTCGAGCTCAGCTGTTTGAAGTCGTGGAGGACCCTTCAGCGGGGCTTCGTGTGGTCGCCGACCGCTCGGACCTCTACGCGTAATCCGGAACCACGAGGCTCGCTTGAAGATTCTTCGGATTGTCGGGCAGAGGAAGCCCAGGTGCCGAGCAGCTGGAGCGCTTGGTGGTCGGGTGAGCCGGGTTCGGCGCCGAGCACGGTGAGCTGCACGGCCTCGTGGCCGACGAGATCCAGCCCGTTGAAGTGCAAGGTGATGTCGCCGACCGCGTGGTGGTGATACCGCTTCACGCCGGACTGGTGCTCCCACACATCGTGGCGTCCCCACAGCTGCCGGAAGTGGTCGCTGCGGGTGGAGAGCTCGCCGACGAGGTCGTGCAGCTGCTTGCTGTTCGGGTCGCGTCCGGCCTCGGTGCGCAGCTGCGCAACATTGATCCGCGCGACCGCGTCCCAGTCCGGGTAGAACCGGCGTGCCACCGGTTCCAGGAAGAGGAACCGGGCGAAGTTCGGAGGAGACGTCGTCGCGGTGGTGATCATCTCGTCCATCAGCGCCCCGCCGAGCGGGTTCCACGCCAGCAGGTCCGTCCGGCCGTTGCCGATCATCGCGACGGTGGACTCCATCGAGTCGAGGAACCACTGGATGCTCGGGGATGGCCGCCACACGGGCGTCGGCTTTCCGTTGCTGCGGCTCCCGGATTTGACTCCTCCGGCTTGATGGGTGAGTCGGTGGAGATACTCGCGCTCCGCGTCATCCATCTGCAGAGCCTTCGCGAGCCCGTCCAGCACCGCATCCGACGCGCCGGCGATCGCGCCCCGCTCCAACCGGGCGTAATACTCCACGCTGACTCCAGCGAGCGCGGCAGCCTCGCCTCGGCGCAGGCCCGGTACCCGACGGTCGGTACCACGGGACAAGCCGACGTCTTCGGGCTCGACCCGCGCGCGACGCGACATCAAGAAGTCGCGGACCTCGGAACGGTTATCCATGCCCTCAGGGTAGGACGACCGCTCGCGGGACTGGGATGCCCCGTCAGGGCACGTCAAGTCAGGGACTCCCGCGCGCGCGTACGACACCCTTTGCTTGACGTCATGCCCCCACGTCTTCGCAGCAGCCTCACCCCGCAGCGGGTTCTCAACACCGTCGCCGCAATACTGCTGCTGGCGTCCGCCCCCGTTCTCTCTTCCACCGGCGTAGGTGGCCCGGCCGCCGTCGCAGACAACCCGCCTGTCGCCGTGATCACCCTCAACGAATCCTCCGTGGCGGCAGAGCTCGCATCGCAGCTGCCGCTCGTACTGAACTTCTCCGATCGGATGGGCACCGCCGAGTTCGCCCCGCTTCCCGAGCCACTCGACATTGATAGTGCCGACCAGATGAGCGGCTACCGCGCGGGCGACGTCGCATACTTGGCGTCAGAGCAGAGCATCGTGGTCTTCCTCTCTGAGGGGACCGCGGTTCCCGCGGGAGATCTTGTCCTGGTCGGTCACGTGACGAGCGGATTGAACGTCGTTGCCGGCTGCGTCCGGGACTGCGCCGTCCAGATCGTGGCGGCTGACGGAATCGCCGGCGCAGACGACCAGTAGGTGCGAATCGCTCCGAGTCGTCGTCACGCCGACCGGGCGGCGATGCCGCGCAGGATGGTGTCGATGACGGCTGGGGCGCGAGTGGCCGCCGCGTCGTCTCGCGTCTGGATGGCGTACATCAGGCTGCCGAGCAGCAGGTCTGCGATCGCAGCGGTGTCTGCATCCGGGCGGATCTGACCGGCCGCGATCCCCTCCTCGAGCGTGTCCCGGATCGCATCGCGCAGGGGGCCCGTGAACCGCTCGGCCATGCGTGTCGCGGCTTCGTCGTCGGTGGCGGCAGCGGCGGTGAGTGCGCGCAGCAGCGGCGCTGTGCCCGGTGAGGCGATGGTGGAATGGGAGGCCTCCAGCCAGGCGGCGAGATCAGCCGCGGGTGCTCCCGACGCCCGGGCGGTGATCAGCGTGAAGTCGATCATCCCTTCCAGCACGCACTCCGTGACGATCGCGGCCTTCGAGGGCCACCAGCGGTATACCGTCTGCTTTCCGACCTTCGCGCGCGCGGCGATATCGACGATGGTCACCTGCTCATACCCGACCTCGCGAAGCAGATCCTGCGTGGCCGCCATGATCGACGCCCGCGCCGACGCACTGCGCGGACGGCCGCGACTCGGGGGAGTGGCATCCATCTCTCCAGCGTAGTATCGATATACGAGCCATCTCGTCTCGAAATGCGCTCGTCAGGATCTTTGCCACGGGAGGCATCATGTCGGATGTTCTGGTTGTCATCGGCGCGGGCGGGATGGGCGAGAACATCGCCCGCAGGCTCGCCCCCGGACGGACCACGCTGCTGGCCGACTACAACACCGACCTGCTGGAGCGGCTTGCGGAGTCCATGACGACGGACGGCTTCGATGTGGTGACCGCGCAGGTGGATGTCTCGTCCCGCGCTTCGGTGGAGGCGCTGGCCAGGCAGGCCGATGCGCTGGGCTCAGTCACACAGGTGGTGCACACCGCTGGAGTGTCGCCGACGCAGGCCCCGATCGAGGCTGTGCTCAAGGTCGACCTGGTCGGTGTCGCACTCGTCCTCGAGGCGTTCGCCGCCGTCGTCGCGCCCGGTGCCGCAGGCGTCGTGATCTCGAGCTCGTCGGGTCACATCACCCCGCCGTTCACGCCGGAGCAGGCACACCTGATCCGCACCGCGACGCCGGAGGGACTGCTCGATCTGCCGTTCTTCGCTCCTGAGGCTCTCGGGCACGCCGGCATCGCCTACGGACTCGCCAAGCAGGCGAATCAGATCCAGGTGCAGGATGCCGCCGCCGCCTGGGGCGCTCGCGGGGCACGGATCAACAGCATCAGCCCCGGCGTGATCTCCACCGCGATGGGACGCCTGGAGCTGGACAGCCCGTCGGGGGCGTTCATGCGAGCCATGGTCGACAACTCCGGCACCGGCCGCATCGGCACCCCCAGCGACATCGCGGATGCCGTCACCTTCCTCGTCGGCCCGCAGGCGAGCTTCATCACCGGCACCGACCTGCTGGTCGATGGCGGCAGCGTCGCCGCGGTCGCGACCGGACGCGTCCCCCTTCCCGGTCGCTGATCGCGCCACCACCCCGCCCCACCCCTGCTTTCAAGGAGCGCCCCATGACGTTGACCACGCCCCTCACCGATACCGCCCTAGTCGTCGTCGACCTCCAGCACGGGACCGCGGGCAACCCGTTCTTCAGCCCCGTCGACGCCGTCGCGGAGCGTGCGAGCGAGCTGACGGCGGCGTTCCGCGGTCACGGGCTTCCCGTCGTGATCGCGACGTTCGCGCTGAGCCGTCCTGGTGCCGACGGGCAGCCGTCGCGGCCGGAGCCGGACGGCTTCCGCGAGCCGCTCGAGGTGCTCGCCGTGCAGCCCGACGACCTCCGGGTCACCCGGCCCGCGTGGAGCGTCTTCTCCGGGACCGGCCTCGACACGCTGCTGCGCGACCGTGGCATCACGCGTCTCGTGCTGACCGGCGTCGCGACGAGCATCGGCGTCGAGTCGACGGCCCGCGAGGCGCACGACCTCGGATACGAGCTCGTGATCGCATCGGATGCCGTGACAGACCTTCGCGCGGAGACGCACGAGAACAGCATCCAGCGCATCTTCCCGATGATGGCGCAGGTGGCGACCACGGCGGCGATCCTGGCTGCGCTCGACAGCTGACACGGCAGCGCTCAGGGTTTGTTGGCCGTCTGTGCTCGACCGGCCAAGATGAGGCTATGACCGGGCCCACGATCACGCCGGCCGGCAGCGGCAAGCGCACGCCGTGGTGGCTGGCGACGATGGACGAGCGATCGTTCTTCTACGCCGGCATCTCCGCCTTGTTCAACCTGCTGTTCGCGGCCGCCAAGCTCGTGCTCTTCCTCGTTGAGCCGAATCTCTTCCTCCTCGCTAACGTCCTGTTCTCCTTGGGCGTCGGCCTCGCGAAGGCGCTCGCAGTGCGTAGCTATCGGCGCGCACGGTCGGCAGAGCACTTGCCGGCTCCGTCCACCATTGAGCAGTATCGGGCGGCCACGAGGATCGGCGTCGTCCTCACCGCGTCGGCCGCACTCTACGTCGGGCTCTGTCTGCCGCTTTTGCTGGGAACGACGGTGTCGGTTGCCTTCGAGCCCCTCGTCGCGGAGATCCTCGCGCTGATCGCGTTCGTCGAGCTCGGGTTCGCGATCACAGCTGCGATTYGGATGCGGCGCTCGAAGCAGCCTCTCGTGCGAAGCATCCGCGTGGTGAATGTCGGCAGCGCCCTGGTGCTTCTCGTGCTCGCCCAGGCGGCGATCCTGTCCTTCGCGACCACGGTCGAATCGTCCTGGGGCGTCGGAGTGAGCGCGATGATCTTCGGCGGCGCGACGATGCTCGGCGGGCTATCCCTCGTCATCCACTCCGCTCGACGCGCCGGCGCGTTGCGTGACGGATCCGGTGGGACAGAGTCTCCATCCGCCATCTGATGAGTCTTGGGCGCCACGTCCGAACCGTCCGACGTCGGGTGGCCCCGCTGAGCGACCCGCTCGGGCGTTGGTTCACCAGCAGCCGCTCAGGACGACAGGTCGGCGTCTCTCTTCGCGGGCACCGTGACGGATGCCACCTCTTCGAGACGCGGATGCAGCTCGTCTCCGTCCTCGACCACACCCGTGTGCCACGTCATGGTGAGACCATCCGGTCCGTCCTGCAGCAGTGCGAGATTGTTGTCGAACCAGGGACCCTTCACCGTCTTCCAGCGGAACGGTGGGTCGGGAACCTTCGCAGATTGCGCGGCGGCCGCCCCCAATGGCGTCGCCGCGCCATACGACATCACGACCGAGAACCAGCGCATGAAGCGGGGCAACGGGTTTCGCGTGGGTGAGCAGACGGCCTGCACGATGCGGCTGCCATTGTGGCGCTCGACCTCGGCAAGGTAGGAGAAGTGCACGTCACCGGACAGGAACGTCACCGTCAGCGGCGACGGGCCGCGGTCGCCGTCGGCCAGCTCCGTCGCAATTCCGGCAACAGCCTGGAAGCTGTTCTGGAACGCGGCCCAGTGTTCCAGGTCGACGGCCTGTCGCAGCCGTTCGCCGACCCACGCCGCCGGTCGGCCCCACGCGCCCTGTGAGATGGCCTCATCCCATGCCTCGACGTGGTGCAAACCCAGCGGCAGGAGGAACGGGAGCGAGGTCGCGATCAGAACGTGGCGGAATCCGCCCTGCATGTGCTCGTCGAACCACGCGAGCTCTTGAGCGTTCAGCAGCCCACGGGCCGACGGCGTGAGATCTCTCGCGACGCGTGAGTCGACGACGATCAGACGCGTTCCATCGAAGTCGCGGCAGTAACTCCAGCGGTAGCTGTTCGGGTCCTTATTGCAGCGGTCGGCGAACTCGTCGAGCGCGCCACTGAGGTCGCATGAAGCAGCCCCGTCACGCCCGGCCGCCTGCCGCCACAACTCGTCTGCGGCCCGCTCCTGGGGAGACAGGTTGCCGAGGTGCTGGTACACCCAGTACGACGCCAAGCCGGCGACGATGCGCTCGTGCCACCACGAGGTGGCCTCCATCTTCCTTCTCCAGTCGAGCGAGGCGTTCCAGTCATCGCGGATGTCGTGATCGTCGAAGATCATCGCGGTCGGCACGCACGACAGCAGCCACCGATTGGCTTCGTCCGACCACGCCAGTTGATAGAGGTGGGCGTATTCCTCGAAGTCTTTGAGCTCCTTGCCCGGTTCCTGGTGGATGTCGCGCCGACTTCGGATGAATGCCTGCATCTCCTTCGAGGTTGAGTCGGCGTACACCTGGTCGCCGAGGAAGAGCAGCAGGTCCGGTCGGGTCTGGCGGCCGTCAGCCACCGCGAGGGCAAAGGCACGCAACGAGTCGACGYCATGGGTGCGATTGCCTTCCCGATCGTGGGGGACGCTGGTGCGGCACGACCCGTAGGCGATCCGCGGCCGCCGTCCGGGCGTGCGCGTGGCGATCACCGATGCTGGGAACTCGGAGTCCGGGTCCGGCCAGACGGAAACCCCGTCGATCTCGATCGAATACGGCGAGACGCTCCCGGGCTGCAGCTGGTCGACTTCGACGAGGGCGAAATGGTGACCGTGCACAGTGAAGGTGCGGGCCTGCCACGATCGTCCCTCAGCGTGGACGCTGACCACACCGTCTGCCCGCGTCTCCACCCAGATGCTGGCGGTCGTCTCATCGACGTAGCGCAGCATCGGCCCCAACACCAGCGGGGTTGCCATGAACCCGTTCTACCTCCTCCATAGCGCAGCGGCCAGAGGTGCCCGCATCACCCTGGTGGCGGCATCCGTCCACGCTCTAGCGTGTGTGTCAGCGTCTGGCGCTCCACGGGACGCGACCCCACAACATCGAGTCGCCATTCGGCGATGCCATTTGAAGGGAAGTCGAATGCCAGAAAGCAAGCCGACCATTGTCCTCGTCCACGGTGCGTGGGCGGATGCGTCCAGCTGGAATGCCGTGAGCGTGCCGCTGCAGGCGCAGGGATTCACGGTCTTGGCGCCCCCGAACGAGCTCCGCGGGCTGACGACGGATGCCGCGTACCTCGCGTCGTTCCTCGCGCAGCGCACCAGCGGTCCCGTCGTGCTCGTCGGGCACTCGTACGGCGGCGCGGTGATCACCAACGCCGGCGCCCAGGCGGGCGACGTCCAAGCGCTGGTCTACGTCGACGCCTTCATCCCGGACGAGGGGGAGACGGTCGTCGCCATCCTCGAGGGCTCGGGCTCGGCTCTTGCGGTCGCCGATCCGACCGCCGTGTTCGATGTGGCCGGTTATCCGGGTGCGCCGGAGGGAGCGGCCGAAGCGTTCCTGAAGCCGGACGCGGTCCACACCTCCTTTGCGCAGGACCTGCCGGAAGCGGATCGGTGGACGATCGTCGCGACCCAGCGCCCCGCGTCGTTCGTCGCCAACGTCACCCCGTCGGCAGCGCCTGCGTGGAGAACGATCCCCAGCTGGGCGGTGCTCGGAATCGAAGACCGGGTCATCCCGATCGCGACGCAGCGTCGCATGGCCGAGCGTGCCAACGCGACGACCACCGAAGTCGAGGCATCCCACGTCTCGATGGTCTCGCGCCCGGACGCGACGCTCGCCGCGATCCAGGCGGCGGTGGAGGCGATCAGCTGAGGCCTGCCTGATCCACTCCAGAGTCTGACGGCGTCAGTCCATGCGCGGACCGCCTAATGGAACAGTCAGTCCTGACCGGCGACCGACTCGAGGTTGAGCCACGCGATCTCGTCCGGAGTGAGCGAGACGTCGAGGGCGCGAAGGCTGCTGTGCAGTTCGCCGGTGGTGGCCGGCCCGATCAGTGTCCACACCGGGAATGGCTGGTTCAGCACCCAGGCGAGGGCGATGTTGATCTCTTCGCAGCCCTTGGCCTTCGCAAGCTCGGCGGCGCGACGCTTGCGCTCGAAATTCGCGTCGGAGTACCAGCAGCGGACGAGCTCGGCATCCTCGAGCCGATCCGAGGCGGCACGCGGTGTGAAGAACCCGCGTGCCTGGCTCGACCACGCGAGCAGCGGGAACTCATGCTCGGCCAGCCAGCGACGCGAGGCCGCGTCGCCGGCGCTGATGCATCCTTCCCACACCGGCTCGACGACAGCCGCGAGGCTGAGCTGGTTGTTGAGCACGGAGAATCCCTCGAGGCCGTGCGCGTCGGCATACGCGTTGGCTTCGGACAGGCGCGCGATGCTCCAGTTCGAGGCGCCGAACGCGCCGATGCGGCCCGCTCGCCGGTGGGTGTTGAGGACGTCGATGAATTCGCCGACGGGGACCGCGGGGTTGTCGCGATGCATGATGTAGATCTCGCCGTGGTCGGTGCCGAGGCGATCCAGGCTGATCCCGAGCTGTTCGGTGAGCGCTTCGGGCGTGCAGTGGGGCGTGTGGGCGCCCTTGACGATGAGTGCCACGTCATCGCGGACT
Source organism: Microbacterium sp. P5_E9 (assembly GCF_054049175.1). NCBI lineage: Bacteria > Bacillati > Actinomycetota > Actinomycetes > Micrococcales > Microbacteriaceae > Microbacterium > Microbacterium sp. P5_E9. Next base: position 103,403 of record NZ_JBFUMV010000019.1, read on the forward strand.
CCACGAGTGCGAAGCCAGTGGCCGATCGCCTCATCCGCCCCGCCGTAGATGAACGCCGAGTCGAGCACGTTGCCGCCCAGCTCGTAATACTCGTCGAGCACGATCTGGCCGCCGACCGCAGGGGCAGACATCCCGCCCATCACGAGCCGTGCGAGCGGGCGTTCGACCCCAGGAAACGACGCATATCGCATCGGTGCGGGTTCGCGGCGGGACAGCGTCTCCGCCCAGAGCGGATGAACGACGGTCTCGAACCGCTCAGCCTCGTACACGACCCCGGCTTCCTTGCGCCACGCGTCGAGGGCCCGCATGTTGCCGAGGGTGTCCTGGGGGCTCATGGCGGGTGACGGCGCCGCGCGGTCGGCGATGTGGCGGGCCACCGTGTCGACTTCGAAGTGGTACGCGTCGATCGCGGTCTCGGTGTCGATCTCGTGCTGCTCGCCGGAGTCGAGGGCGACCAGGATGCGGGATCCCGGCCCGCCGGCGAACCAGGGACTGGTGACGGTGACGGACCCTTGCGAGCCGAACACGGTGACGGTGTTCGGCTGGTTCAAGAGCACGCCGGTGGTGAGCTCGGCCAGCACTCCGCCTTCGAACTCCAGAGTCGCCGCGGAATAGAGGTCGGTGCCCTGGGAGGGGTCGAGCCTGGCGACGGCCTTGACCGAGAGCGGCTCGGCGTACGGCAGTCCCTGCGCCGCACCGGCGATCAGTCGGGCCATCGACATGCAGTAGGACCCGACGTCCAGGATGCCGCCGCCTCCCAGTGCATTCGAGAACAGTCGACTCGACGGATCTGGGTCGACCTGGAAGCTGAACTGGGCGCGGATGAGCCGGATCTCGCCGATCTCGCCGGATCGCACGATGTCGAGGAGCTTCGCTGTCTGCGGGTGACAGCGGTACATGAACGCCTCCATGAAGAAGACGTCGTTCGCGCGCGCTGCCTCGATGGCGGCCTCTGCCTGCGCGAAGGTCAACGCGGCCGGCTTCTCACAGAGGATGTGCTTGCCCGCGCGAGCCGCCCGAATGACCCATTCCGCGTGCTGCGGGTGCGGCGTGCTCACATACACGGCCTCAACCTGCGGATCAGCGAGCAGGCCGTCGTACGAGCCGTGCGCGACGGGGATGCCGAACTCGGCTGCGAACGCCTCGGCTTTGGCGAGATCGCGGCTTGCGACGGCGACGGCCGTTCCGGTGTCGGACTGGGCGAGGGTCTCGGCGAACCGGCGGGCGATATTTCCGGTCGCGAGGATTCCCCACTTCACGTGTGCCATGGCGTGCCGTCCGTTCCTCGAGTCGCCGTCGACTGACGCACCCGAGGCTACCGTGGTGTCGGATGCCGCTCAGCGCGGGTCGACCCGCAATGTCGTCTGCTTCGCGAGCGCGCTGGTGATGGATCTGCTGGGGGATCCGCTGCCGTACTTCGCGAAGTAGGCGGCGTCGATGGCGTCGTCGTGGGACGCGTCGAGCGTGTACCTCACGTCGCGGGTGGTGCTTCCCCAGCGGAGGGAGCCCTCGAAGTGGCGGGTGACGCCCCGGTACCACTGGCCGTCCGGCCCCTTCACCGAGCGAAGGTAGAGGCGTCCGTCGACGACGACGTGCCAGACGATCGTGAGCGTCCGCGAGGAGCCGACCGCGCGACGACCCGCGACCCGCACCTCGTACGCGCGATCGAGTTCCTCGAGCTCCTGGTCAGTCCACGTCATGCGTCTGCCCCTGACTCCTCTTCTCGGATGCCGCGGCCTGAGTACTGTTCGTCGGTGATGTGCTCTTTCCAGATCGTGGAGGTCGCGGGGTCGTCTCCGGCTTCGAGCATCGCAATGTGCTCCATGAAGCAGCCGGGCGCCGCCGCGTGCCAATGGTCCTCTCCCGGCGGGGCGTACAGGGTCTGCCCGGCCGGCACGTCGATGATCGTACCGTCGCGGTGGCCGAATCGGGCGACGCCCTGGGTCACGCGCAGATACTGGCCGCGTGCGTGCGAGTGCCAGGCGGTGCGGGCACCGGGCGCGAACCGGACGGTGGCGACCGTCATCCGCTGGTCAGGATCGTGCGGGGTGGCGATCAGGTCGAGCCAGACGTCCCCGGCGAACTTGTCCGGCGGATTCTTGACGGTCGGCTGAACGGGTTCGATGTTCATCGGATTCCTTGTCGGCGTCGGGCGGATGGCGCCAGTTCGTGCGCGCCGCAGCTGTTGTCATCATGGTTGAGCGTCGCGCTCCCGTGCCAGTGCCCAGCGTCCCCGGTACTGGCAGACCCTCCCAGCATCTTGCGGGGGCGCGTACCGTCGAGGCTATGGATCATCGCAGCGAAGTGCGGGAGTTCCTGGCCACCCGGAGGGACCGCATCACTCCCGACCAGGCAGGACTCCCCGCGTACGGCGGCAACCGCCGGGTGCCCGGGCTGCGCCGCGAAGAAGTCGCGATGCTCGCCGGAGTCAGTGTCGACTACTACACCCGCCTCGAACGCGGAGACCTCTCGGGGGCATCCGACAGCGTCCTCGATTCCCTCGCCCGAGCCCTGCAGCTCGACGACGCGGAGACCGCGCACCTGTTCGACCTGTCCCGCATCGCGAATGCGTCACCGATGGTCAAGAAGCCTCGCAAACGCGCTGAGGCGATCCGCCCCAGCATCCAACGCCTTCTGGACGCCATCACCGACGCGCCTGCGCTGGTGCGCAACAACTACTTCGAATACGTCGCCGCCAACCAGCTCGGCCGAGCTCTGTACGCGCCGATCTTCGCCGAGCCGACGCCCAGCAGCGCCAAGTTCGCGTTCCTGAACCCCGCCGCGCAGGAATTCTTCCCGGACTGGGACAAGAACACCCAGGAACTTGTCGCGACCCTCCGCGGTGAGGCCGGTCGCAACCCGTACGACAAGCGCCTCAGCGATCTCGTAGGCGAGCTGTCCACCCGATCCGAGCGATTCCGGACCCTGTGGGCGGCGCACAATGTGCGCTTCCATCGCACCGGCGTCAAGCACCTCCACCACCCCGTCGTCGGCGACCTCGAACTCAGCTACGAAGCCTTCGAGCTGCCCTCCGACCCGGGCCTCACCATGCAGACCTACACCGCCGAGCCTGGCACCCCCTCAGCGGACGCACTCAAAGTCCTCGCCAGCTGGGCAGCCACGACGAGCACCTCGGCACCCCGCACCGGCGTGACGTCCTAGGAAGTCGCCCCGCGTCGTCATCGCGTCGCATTCGGCGCGCGCCGGACCAGCTCCACCGCCGCCGCTTTGCCGTACCGGGTACAAGTACTCCTCTGGTTTCGTGCACACCGAGCGGCGGGTTAGCATCCTCACTGACTTGCCGGCGGATGGACTCCGTGCGCTCGTCCGCGGTACCCGACCGCCGAGCCGGTCTTCCCCCACCGGCTCATCCACACGAAGGAGTGTCATGACCATCAACGCGCCTGGGCTCAACCCCCTCGAGGTGGAGGGCCTGCCGCCGGTCGGCGACGCACTCAATCCAGCGACGCCCTTCCGACGGCTCATGGGCTCGATGGCGACGTCCTATGCCGGCGCCTTCATCGTCTCGGCGGTTCCGGTGAGCCTGCTGCTCACGGTGCACCTGTCGGCGATCGCGGGTGCGGAGGCGGCATCCGCCTTCAGCATCGTCACCGGCGTGGCCGCGCTGCTCGGCCTCATCGCGCAGCCCCTCACGGGTCGGTTCAGCGATCGCTCGAGAGCGCGCCTCGGCAAGCGCCGGAGCTGGATCCTGATGGGCGGCCTCGTCTCCTCACTGGTGCTGGTCGGCATGATCTTCACGACCGAGGTGTGGCAGGTCGTGGTGGTCTGGGCTCTCGTCACCATCTTCGTCAACGTGCAGCTCGCGGCGACAGGCGCACTGCTTGCCGAGCAGGTGCCGACCAAGCGACGCGGTTCGATGTCCGGCATCCTCGGGTCGATGGCGATCCTGGGTCCGGTCCTGGGCTTGGCAGCCGTCAGCGCCGTCACCTCGATGCCGTGGCTGCAATGGGTGATCGTCGCTTTCTCCGGAATCCTGCTGGTCATCGTGGCGGTGGTTCTGCTGAAAGACCCGCAGCAGACCCGACCGGACGGCGAGAAGCGCCTGAGCGTCGTCGATCTGTTCAAGTCCTTCTGGGTGAACCCACGCACCCACCCTGCGTTCGGATGGGCGTGGGCGGTGCGGTTCCTCGTCACGTGCACGGGCGCCAGCACCACCTACACGGCACTCCTGCTCATCAATCGCTTCGACTACGCCCCAGAAGAGGTCGCGACTCCGGTGCTGCTGCTGACGCTGGTCTACGGCGTCGTGATCATCGTCTTCAGCACCCTGGGCGGTGTGCTGTCTGACAAGCTGCACCGCCAGAAGCCGTTCGTCATGCTCGCGGGCGTCATCGCCGCGGTCGCGCTCGTGATCATGGGGCTCGCGCCGAGCGTGGAGGTGCTGTTCATCGGCGTCGCACTCCTCGGCGTGGGCTCCGGAGTCTTCCTCTCCGTCGACCTCGCATTGAGTGTGCGGATGCTGCCGAACCCCGAGAATGTCGGCAAGGACATCGCTGTGATGGCCCTCGCCAACACCCTGCCCTCGTCGGTGGTGCCGTTCATCGCTCCGCTGTTCCTGCTGCTCGGCGGCTACACCGCCCTCTACGTCGGCCTCGCCGTGTTCGGAGTCGTGGGTGCGCTGCTGGTGACCCGGCTGCCGGAGCTGGGTCACGAGGGCAACCCCCGGTGGGCGCTCATCACGCGGGCGGCGCCTGTGGCGGAAGCCGGGTAACTGAAGACGGCGTCTGCGACGCCTATCACCGAGAGCTATGTGCCTCATCAGGGAGATCAGCTTCCCGAGTGGGCTCGGCGTGCGCACACTGAACGTTGATCGTCGCGCCGTCGACGGTCGTACAGCGCTGTACGAGAGAAGGAACCTCAATGACGAGCACCACCCTGCCCGACCAACCCGCCACTGTGAGAAAAGCCGGCACGCTGCAAGGCATCCTGCTGCTCGCGGGCAGCTGCATGCCCGTGCTCGGCTCCGTGCTGATCACCCCGGTGCTGCCGCAACTGTCCGAGCACTTCGCCGATGTGCCCGGCGCCGAGATCCTGGTGCCGATGATCGTCGCGATTCCGGCACTGATCATCGCGATCTTCGCCCCGTTCGCCGGCCAGATCGTCGACCGGCTCGGTCGCAGGACGCTGCTGATCATCGCGATGTTCGCCTACGCGGTGGTCGGCACCGCTCCCGCGTGGCTCGAGGGACTCCCGGAGATCCTGATCAGCCGCGTGCTGGTCGGCGTCTGCGAGGCGGCGATCATGACGGTCTGCACGACCCTGATCGTCGACTATTTCCACGAACCGCACCGACGCAACAGGTACCTCGGTCTGCAGACGGTCACCACGACCCTGGCCGCGACGGTGTTCATCATCCTCGGCGGCGCGCTCGGTGTGGGCGGATGGCACACTCCGTTCTGGGTCTACGCGATCAGCATCGTGATCGCCGTGCCGATGATCTTCGCGCTGTGGGAGCCGACGCCGCTCGAGGCGGGCGACACGCGTGAAGAGGCGGGCGTGAAGACCCGCATCCCGTGGCGGCGGATCGGCGTGCCGCTGCTCGTCACCGTCTTCGGCGGCTTCACGTTCTACGTGATCATCATCGAGGCGAGCTACCTCGTCGTCGGCACCGGCGTCGCCGCCACTGACACCGCGGTCATCGGACTCGTCGCGGCGATCGCGTCGCTTGCCACCGCCATCGGCGGCCTCCTGTTCGCCCGGCTGGCGAAGGGCCGGGCAGGACGCCTCCTGCCCGTCGCGTTCGCCCTTCAGGCCGTCGGCATGCTGGTGATCTGGGTCGTTCCCGGGCTCGCCGGCATCATCGTCGGCGCGGTCATCGCCTCATTCGGATCGGGTCTGCTGCTGCCGTCGCTGGTCACCTGGGTCGTCGCGGCGACCCAGTTCGAAGATCGGGGACGAGTCACCGGCCTGTGGACCGCCGCGTTCTTCTTCGGCCAGTTCCTGACCCCCATCCTGATGGGCGCCATCGGGGCAGGCGTCGGCGGCCTGTCCGTCGCGGTCGGGGTCGTGGGCATCGCCGCAGCGCTCGTCGGTCTCCTCGTCGGGCTCGCCCAGCGGCGGGCGGCGAAGGTCAGCGTCGCAAGCTGAGCCACATGCGGATGGCCGGGGTCAAGTGTGACCCCGGCCATCCGCATGTCCGCAGCGCGAGTCGACCCGTTCCGCCGCGGTGGCGGTCAGCCGCCGGCGATGCGGTCGGCCATGACCTTGACGCCTGCTGACGAGGTGAACGCTCCGTCGACGGGGATTTCGGCGCCCGAGACGTAGGCCGCGGCATCCGATAACAGGAACGCGACGACGTGCGCGACCTCGTCGGCCTCACCCGTCCGCTCGAGCGGAGTCAACGAGAGCTGCGCATCGCGCATCGGAGTGGGGGCGTTCGCGGTCATGTCGGTCTCGATGAAGCCGGGGTGCACGATGTTCACTCGGATGCCGCGTGGTCCGTATTCGGTCGCCGCGACGTGCGTCAGCCCGCGGAGACCCCATTTGCTCACCGTGTAGGCGACCGGGTAGTGGGCGGTGAGCGCGGCGGACGAGCCGATGTTGACGATCGACGAGCCTTCGCCCATGAGCGGAGCGAGAGCCTGGATGCCGAGCATCGCCCCGGTCAGGTTGATGGCGAGCACGCGGTCCCAGTCGGCGCGGTCGGTGGCGCCCAACCGCGAGCGATGCGTGACGCCGGCATTGTTGACGAGGCCGCGGATCGGAGCAGCCTCAGCCAGCGTGGCCGCGAGGTCCGCCCAGTCCTGCTCGCTTGCGACGTCCATCCGGCGGTACGCGATCGCCGTGCCCGCGAACTCGGGCGGGGGAGCGTCGAGCAGGTCGGTGGCGATCACGCGGGCGCCGTTCGCGGCGAGAAGCAGCGCCTCGCGCGCCCCCTGCCCGCGTGCGGCACCCGTGATGACGATCGTGCGGCCATCGAGTCCGGAATACGCGGTCATGCGGATTGCCCTTCGATATCGGGTGAGTGCGTCGCGACCGTATCCGCGCGAGCGGCGCCAGGTGCGGGCATCCCGGCTGCGGCCTCAGCGAACAGACTCCGCATCCAGGCGTGTTCCGGGTCGCGCGAGTGCACCGGGTGCCACCAGAGGGCGTTGAGCACCGGCGTCGCGTCGAAGGGCGGTTCGAACAGACGGATGCCGCCCTGTCCGAGTGCGGCGGTGGCCAGCCCCGACTGGATCAGTCCGAGTCGATCGGTGCCGGCGATGAAGTGCGGGAGCGAGAGGAAGCTCTCGACGACGGCATCCACCCGCGGCTCGATGCCGAGCTGCTGCAGCTGCCGCGTCGCCGAGGTGAACGCGGTGCGCGATTGGTAGGTGAAGACCCAGGGGGACTCGGCCATGAGCTCCATGGTGATGCCCTGCGCCGCGCGTTCGTTGGTATCGGATGCCACGACCAGCCAGTGATCGCGCCACAGGTCGAGGTACGGCAGGCCCGTGAGGAAGCCGTGCGGGATGAGTAGGGCATCGACGGAGCGGAGGCGGGTCTCGATCTCGTCGATGACCGTCGGACTGTGCAGCATGAAGCGGAACCGCACCCCGGGTGCGCGCTGGGCGGCGAGCGCCGAGACGGCGGCGCCCACTGTCGCGAAGCCGTAGTCCGAGCCGTAGATGGAGAACTCGCGGGTTGACTCCTGCGGCGCCCAATCGGCCTGGCTTTCGAAGACCCGTCGTGCGGCCTCGAGCGCCGTGGAGGTGTGATCGGTCAGCCGGATCGCAAGCGGGGTGAGCTCGTACGCATTGCCGCGACGCGCCAGGAGCGGGTCGTTGAAGTGCGTCCGGAGGCGGGCGAGCGACGCGCTCAGAGCCGGCTGACTGAGGCGCAGCCGCTCGGCGGCCTTGGTGACGCTGCGTTCGGTGAGCAGCGCATCGAGGGCAATGAGCAGGTTGAGGTCCAACCGCGAGAGTGGGGGGCGTTCGGGCATGGCGTGCTTTCTGCTGATGACCGGTGGCCATAAACGACATCTATGTCGGGGATAGCTAATCACGGATTCCCTGATGCTTGCCCGCCGCCGATAGTTGAACTCGGGACCACACCCGCACTCTTTCGAAAGGATCGAAGATGATCAAGCTGCTCTCCCACCTCTCCTACGTCGAGATCACCGCACCGGATGTCGAGGCATCCGTCGACTTCTACGTGAACCAGGTCGGGCTCACCGTCGTCGACCGCATCGACGGCAAGGTCTACCTCCGCTGCTGGGGCGACTACTACAAGTACTCCGTCGTCGTCGCGCCCGGCGATGAGCCGTCGCTCGTCACGGCGGCATGGCGCACCTCCAGCGCCGAGGCGCTCGAGGCGGCGGCGAAGGCCGTCGAGGCCACCGGCATCGAGGGCGAGTGGTTCGACGGACCCGCCATCGGCCGCGCCTACCGGTTCACGGGCCCGTGGGGACACACCCTGACCCTGCACTGGGATGTCGAGCGCGTGCACGTCGCCGAGGGCGACAACGCGTCGATCTACCCCGACCGCCCGAACCGCCGCAGCAAGGTCGCGGGCGCGCCCCGCCAGCTCGACCACGTCACGATCGCCACGAGCGACGTCGACGCGTTCGCGGCCTGGTACAGCGAGGTGCTCGGCTTCCGGATCATGGCGAAGACGGTCCTCGACGAGGCGCCGATCTCGGTGTTCTCGGTGCTCACCACGAACGAGAAGTCGCATGACCTCGGCGTCGTGCTCGACGGCTCGAGCCGCGCCGGCCGCGTCAACCACTACGCGTTCTGGGTCGACACCCGCGAAGAGCTGCTCATCGCGGCCGACGTGCTCATGGAGAACGGCTACCCGATCGAGTACGGCCCGTCGATCCACGGCATCGGCGAGCAGAACTTCCTCTACTACCGCGAGCCTTCCAGCCTGCGCATCGAGCTGAACACCGGCGGCTACCGCAACTACGTGCCCGACTGGGAGCCCAACACGTGGCGTCCGTCGCAGGGGTCGAACAACTTCTACCGCAACAGCGCGATGCCGATGTCGATGACCGAGTCCTTCCCGGCCGCCGATGGCCCGAGCGCGACCGAAGAGGGCGTGCCCGACGAGATCAAGGAAGCCCTGTTCAACCCGTACGCCAAGCACGGCCAGGGCTGACACCATTTCGTGGGCGGTCCGCCTTGCCGGGCCGCCCACGACACCACTCGCACGATGAAGAGCGACGAACGGAACCACAGATGACCACCGACCGACTTGACGCGCCGTACGCGCTCGCCCGTTTTCGTCATGGAGACACCATCGCCCTCGGTCTGGTCGCCGGCGACCGCATCCGGCGCCTGACCACCGAGGATCTCGGCGCCTCGGGCCTGAACGCGTTCCTGGCGGCTCCGGACTGGGAGCGGCTGCGGGTGCTCGCCGAGGCGGACGCAGAGTGGATGCCGCTGGCCGATGTGACTCTCACGGCTCCGGTCGAGCCGCGCCAGGTGCTGCAGGCCGGGGCGAACTACCGCCAGCACGTGATCGAACTCGTCGCGGCCGGGCTCACGAACAACAGCGATCGAACCCCCGAAGAGGCGCGCGAGTTCGCGGCGAAGATGATGGACGACCGCGCCGCCAACGGCGAGCCGTACTTCTTCATCGGTCTGCCCGCCTGCGTCGTCGGAGACGACGTTCCGCTCACGCTCCCCGCCTACAGCGAGGTGCACGACTGGGAGCTCGAACTCGCCGTCGTGATCGGCCGTGAGGCATTCCGGGTGTCCCGCGAGGACGCGCTCGACCATGTCGCCGGGTACACGATCGTCAACGACATCACGACGCGCGATCTGGTGTTCCGCAAGGACATGAAGGAGATCGGCACCGACTGGTATCGCGCCAAGAACGCGCCCGGCTTCCTGCCGACCGGCCCGTTCCTCGTGCCGGCGCCGTTCATCGACGCAGGCCACCTGAACCTGCGCCTCGAACTGAACGGCAAGGTCATGCAGGACGGGTCGACCGATGACCTGCTCTTCGGCATCGCCGCCCTCATCTCCGGTGCCTCCCAGACGATGCCGCTGCTTCCCGGCGACATCCTGCTCACGGGCAGCCCGGCCGGCAACGGCCAGCACTGGAAGCGCTTCCTGCAGGACGGCGACGTCATGACCGGCTCGATCGCGGGCCTCGGCACGCAGGTCGTGCGCTGCGTGGCGGCATCATGACGGGCACATCCGAGAACCCGGCCGACCTCGACCGCACCGATCCGGAGGGCGAGATCGCCGCGCGCGCCGAGGCGTATCGCAACTGGGGGTGCTGGGGTGAGGACGATGTGCTCGGCACCCTGAACTTCATCGACGAAGGCAAGCGAGTGGATGCCGCGGCCCTCGTCCGCGAGGGCAAGGTGGTGTCGCTGTCCCAGTCGTTCGACACGAACGGCCCGCAGAAGGGGTGGCGACGCCGCACCAACCCGGTGCACACGATGACCGACACCGGCGTCGACGCGGAGCGCGGCAACCAGGGCTTCCCGCACGGGATCGGCGGCGCTGACGACGTCATCGCGATGCCGCTGCAGTGCTCGACGCAGTGGGACGGACTCGGCCACATCTTCGACCACGGCATGGCCTGGAACGGGCGCCGCGCGGGTGACGTCGTCACGAGCGAGGGCGATCTTGTCACGGGCATCGAGCACGCGGCATCCGTCATCGTCTCCCGCGGTGTGCTGCTGGATGTCGGCCGCCACCTGCAGCCCGACACCGGCGAACTTCCCGACGGTTACGCGATCACCGCGGCCGAGTTGGATGCCACCGCCGCTGCGCAGGGCGTGACGATCGGTCGCGGCGACATCGTTCTCGTGCGCACCGGCCAGCTCGCCCGCGCGCGCCGCGACGGCTGGGGCGACTACGCCGGCGGTCCGGCCCCCGGACTCTCGCTGACCACCGCGGGATGGCTGCACCGCACCGAGATCGCGGCGATCGCGACCGACACGTGGGGCTTCGAGGTGCGGCCCAACGAGTTCGACGTGCCCGCCTTCCAGCCGCTGCACCAGGTCGTGATCCCGAACCTCGGCCTCACGATCGGCGAGATGTGGGACCTCGACGAACTCGGCCGTGTCTGCGCCGAGCTCGGCCGCTACGACTTCCTGCTCTCCGCGCCGCCGCTCCCCATCACGGGGGCGGTCGGCTCGCCGATCAACCCCGTCGCCATCCTCTGACAACCCGAACCCGAACCCGAATCCAGAACAGAGAGGTTCTGACATGACCGCTGTGAACAAGGTCGCCATCGCCGGAAGCGGCGTCGCGGCACTCGCCACCGCCATCCAGCTCGCCAAGGCCGGCGTCGAGGTCGACGTCTTCGAGGCGAAGCCCGAACCCAGCGTGCACGGATCCGGCATCTCGCTGCAGGGCAATGCGCTGCGCGTGTTCGACGCGCTCGGCGCCTGGGACGAAATCCAGGCCGCCGGCTACCCGTTCGAGGGACTCAACCTGCGGGCCCCTGGCCCTGGCGCGCCGATCGTCGCCGAGCTTCCGGACGTCAAGACCGGCGGGCCGGATTATCCGGCGGCGATGGGGATGCCGCGGGCCGAGCTCGCCCGGATCCTCCTCGCGCACGCCACCGCCGCAGGCGCGAACATCCGGTTCGGCGCCAAGGTCACCTGGCTCGTGCAGGGAGACGATCACGTCGAGGTCTTCGTCAACGAGGAGTCCGCGGGGGTCTACGACCTGCTCGTCGGCGCCGACGGACTCCACTCGGCGGTGCGCGACATCATCGGGATCGAGACCAAGCCGGAGCCCACCGGCATGGGCATCTGGCGCTCGTTCGTCTCACGTCCCGCCGAGGTGGTCCGCAGCGAGCTGTACTACGGGGGCCCCGTATTCATCGCCGGGTACACGCCGACCGGTGAGGACTCGATGTACGCGTTCCTCGTCGAGAAGGCCCAGGACCGGTTCGGCACCCCCGACGACGAGGCGACGCAGATCATGCTCGACGAGTCGCGGGCCTACGACGGACCGTGGAACTCGATCCGCGCCGACCTCGAGGGCGGCGCGCACGCGAACTACACGTGGTTCACGCAGCACATCGTTCCCGCCCCTTGGAACCGCGGCCATGTCGTCGTGATCGGGGACGCCGCGCACTCCTGCCCTCCGACGATCGCGCAGGGCGCGGCCCAGGCGCTCGAAGACGCCTTCGTCCTCACCGAACTGCTCGTCTCCCGGGACGCCGTGGACCAGGACCTGTGGGATGAGTTCCACGCGCGCCGGCTTCCTCGTGCAGGGCGGGTTGTCGAGGCATCCGTCCAGCTCGGCCAGTGGCAGCTCGACGGGGTGCGGGATGCGGATGTTCCTGGTCTCATGTTCGGCGTCGCCCACCAGATGGCGGAGCCGGCATGAGCGACACGACGAGCCCTGAGGTCACCCGCGTAACGGATGTCCACGCGCACATCCTGCTGCCATCGCTGGCCGGCGAGGTTGAGCGCCGCGCGCCCGACGGCGTCCGCGAGGCCGCCGCGCTCGAGCTGAAGCGCAATGGCGCGGAGAGCCTCGCGGCGTCGGGTCCGATGATCGGCGCCCGCATCCCGAAGCTCACCGACGTCAGCGTGCGCCTCGCCGAAATGGACGCGCAGGGGGTTGACCGGCAGTGGGTCAGCGCCTCGCCGAACCACTTCTACCCGTGGGCGCCAGAAGGCCTCGCGGTCTGGGTCGCGAACGAGGCCAATCGCCTCGTCGCCGCGCACGTCGCCCAGGCGCCGGAGCGGCTCACCGGTCTCGGACTCGTGCCGCTGCAGCACCCCGAGCGGATCGTCGAGTGCCTCGACGACGCCGTGCTCGGCCGCGGGCTCGCCGGCGTCGAGATCTCGTCGTTCGCCGGCGACGTCGAGCTCTCCGACCCGCGCCTCGAGCCGTTCTGGGCGCGCGCCGCCGAGCTGCGCGCGATCGTCTTCCTGCACCCGTTCGGCTGCAGCCTCGACGAGCGCCTGGACAGGTTCTACCTCTCGAACACGGTGGGCCAGCCCGCCGAGAACGCCGTCGCGCTGTCGCACCTGATCTTCGCGGGCGTGCTGGATCGGCATCCGGAGCTCAAGATCGTTGCCGCGCACGGCGGCGGCTACCTGCCCACCGCGATCGGACGCTCCGACCGCGCCTGGCAGGTGCGCCCCGAGGCACGGCGCTGCGAGCATGCCCCCTCCACCTATCTGCGCAAGATCTGGTTCGACACCGTCGTGCACGACCCGCACGCGCTGCGCACCCTCGTCGAGGTCGCCGGCGGGTCACAGGTCGTGCTCGGCAGCGACTTCCCGTTCGACATGGGCCTGGATGACCCGATCGCGCTCGTCCGCGATGCCGGGCTGCCCGCCGACCTCGCCGCGCGCATCCTCGGCGGCAACGCCGACGCACTTCTCGAGACGCTGGTGCGGGCATGAGGATCGCACGGTGGACCTACCCCGCGGTCGCTGAGCTTGTCGAAGCGTCCGAGGGCTTCGTGATCGACGATCACGTCGTGCTGTTCCCGGACGGCCTGACCGTCGCCGACGTGCTGGCGCAGGGATTGGATGCCGCGCTCCTGCTCCTGGACCGGTCGTTGAGCGAGCAAAGCGAGACGAAACGCACCCCCCTCGCCGACGTGCAGCTGCTCGCGCCGATTGTGCCGGCCGCGATCCGTGACTTCGTGGCGTTCGAGGAGCACGTCGAAGGCATCAGCGCCTCCGTCGACGGCAAGAGCGAAGTCGTCCCGGAGTGGTACCAGGCGCCTACGTTCTACTTCACCAACCCGCACACGGTCCTCGGGCCTGGCGAGCCGATGAACCCGCCGGTGTGCGAGCGGCTGGACTTCGAACTCGAGATCGCTGCCGTGATCGGCGGGGTGGCAGGGTCGGACGGAGCGAACCTGACACCGGAGGCCGCGGCATCCCACATCTTCGGCTACACGATCATGAACGACTGGTCCGCGCGTGACCTGCAGTCCCGCGAGATGAAGGTGCGGCTCGGGCCGGCGAAAGGCAAGGACTTCGGCACCTCGCTCGGCCCGTGGATCGTCACGGCCGATGAGCTTGCGCCGTTCCTCGATGAGGACGGCTTCCTCGCTGTTCGCGCCGAGGTGTTCGTCAACGGTGAGCTCGTCGGCGAGGACCTGGTCTCGAACATGGGCTGGCCGTTCCCCGAGCTGGTCGCCTATGCGGCGCGCAACTCCCGCGTCGTGCCGGGCGATGTGCTCGGGTCGGGCACTGTCGGCAACGGCGGATGCCTCGCCGAACTATGGGGCAGACGCGGCGAGCTGACGCCGCCGCCGCTCGTCGAAGGCGACGAGGTGCGGATGGTCGTCGAGGGCATCGGCGAACTGGGGGCCCGCGTCGGCGCGGCAGTCCCGGCTCCGCAGCTGCCCGCCGCCCGGGTGCGATCCCGACAGCGGTCTCGCTGACCGCGGTCGGGCTATCCAGGGCCCTGCTCGGGCCCGATGGCGTCGGCGATCACATCGCACATCGCGTCGAAGTCACCCGCGAACTGGTGCGGCCCGTGCTCGAGCAGCTCTTGGCTGATGAGGTTCCCCTCCGAGTCGACAGTTTCCACGATCGCCAGGAATCCCACGTCCTTCATCAGGACGCTGCTGTGGGAGGTGTAGATCCTGATGTCCCTCCCCGCGAGGGTGTCCGTGAAGGTGAAGGTGCCGTCGGGGTTCTCCACGCCGCCGTCGCTCCAGGCATCCCGGCCCGCGCTGTCGACGTGAACCACCTTGCCGTTCGCCACGTTCGTCAGGGTGCTCACGACATGGGCTGTGTGCTGGAAGGACTGGGTGCCGGACGCGTCGACGGTGACCTTGAACGTGCTCGTTCCCTTGACGATGGAGTTCACCGTGAATCCGCACTGATCGATGTTCTTCAACGAGAGATCGATCTTGTCGTGGAACACCTCGGGCGGCGTCCCTGCTGCGGCGGGCGCTGCGACTGCCCAGCCGACGCCCAGCGTCAGCAGACCGGTCAGCGCAACCATAGGCACGACTCGTTTCATGATTCCTCCTCGGCTCCAGCGGAGCGGACGCAGACAGGGATGGGGAAAGTGCATCGTGGATGTCTGGGAGTCGAGGCGGTGCGCATGCCCAGTGTCCCACCGGACAGTGCGCACATCTACGGCCTACCCTGGGCGTAGGACAGCCGCCCCGGGAGCTGATCGACAAGGGAGGGCGCAGTGGCCGGATCCGGACACGATTCCGTGACGGGACTCGATGACCGCACCCTCGGCCGCATCGACCTCATCCTCTTCGATGCCGAATACCGCGACGCCCAGACCGCAATCGAAGACTCCTGGCGGGTCGCCGTGCTCGCAAATGACCCTCGGATGCGCGCCGATCACGAGCGCGTGCGCGCGGCGGCGGTGCGGGCCGCGAACGAACGGCGCGATCCCGCCGCGGCGCGAGTGCAGACGTCGACCGCGCTGCACCGCGCGTTCCTGGGCGTTGCGTTCCTCGCCGGCATCGTTGCGGTTGCGCTGGTCGCCACGCCGCGCAGCAGCCCCATCACCCTGCACGACGGGATGCTGCCGGCCGGGCTGCTCGCGGTGCTCTCGGTGTCGCTGCTGTGGTGGCTCGAGCCGCGCCGCGCGAATGGATCGCTCTGGGGGTCTCGGGTTCCGTCGGTGATCCACCTCATCTTCGGGGTGCTGTGGCTGCTGGCCGCGGCGGGCGCGGTGCTGCTGCGGTGGGACGAGGCCGACCCGTACCACGCTCTGCCGGAGACCACCGGTCTCACCCTCCTCGCGTGCGCCGGGGTGGCCGCGATCTTCCTGTGGGTCCACGCGCTCCGCGCGGATCGCTCCGGACGTCAGACGGGGATGGCCCGGATCACGGGGGACCTGGTGGATAAGCAGGATGCGGCGGAAGTCTTCGACGCGCTCGACCGATGGTGGGGGATCGTAGGCCCGGACGCCATGCGGCGAGACGGCGCCCGGGTGCGAAGAGTGCGTACCGAAGTGCTTGCCCGGCTGCGGCTGGCGACGCTCATCAGCGAGCGCGACGAGCGGGCGGCATCCTGGGCGACGGAGCCCGCCCGATGGAGCGAGCGCCGTCGCTGATCGCGGCCGCGCGGCCGCTGGTCAGGATGACGTGACGGCAGGAAGCTCGGAGGGGTCGTCGGCCCACACGATCCGATCGACCGGCTCCTCGAGTTCCAGATCGGCTGCCCGAGACCGGTTTACGTAGTCCTCGACCCAGTTCTTGACGGCGTCGACGCGGTCGCGGAAGCCGGACAGCAGCGAGGCGTGGAGGCCGAGCCAGGCGGCGAAAGCGAGCGGGCCCTCGAGGTGGCGGCGGCGCCGGCCGATCTCGGCGACCGCGGCGTTGCGGCCGACCATCGCCATTATTCCTTTGTCGTGATATTCGAAGGGGCGTGCTTCGCCTCCCTCGCGGAGCGCACGGATGCTCCTTCCTGCCCAGGCCCCAGATTGCTGAGCGACCGACCCGAGCTGGGGGAGGGTGCCACCGGCCTCATCGGGCACGTTCGCGACATCGCCGATCGCGAACACATCGGCGTAGCCGGGGATGGTCAGATCTGCGGCGACGTCGATGCGTCCACCGTGGCCGGGAAGGATGCCGGTGAGCTCCACGATCGATGCACCCGAGATGCCGCCCGCCCAGATGACGGTGTCGGTCGAGACAGTCGATCCGTCCGACAGCGTCGCCGAAAGGGCGTCGACGGCGGCCACAGCGACGCCGAAAGACACGTCGACCCCCATCTCGGTCAGCTTGTCGAAGGCATAGACGTGCGAGCGATCGGAGAACGGGCCGAGCAGCACCTTGCCGCGGTCGACCAGTCGCACGGTCGCCGTTCCGACGAGTCTGTCCTCATCCTGAAGCGCCCGGATGAGCTCGGCCAGAGCCCCGGCAGTCTCCACGCCGGTCGGTCCGCCGCCGCAGATGACGACGGTCAGGCTGCCGTCGGTGTCGGGTCGRCAGAGCTCGCGGAGCCGGTCCCGGAGGTGCACGCGAAGCCGCTCCGCGTCGCCGACCGAGTAAAGCGGAAAGGAGTGCTCGGCAGCGCCGGGGACGCCGTAGAAGTTGGGCTCCGACCCCGCCGCGATCACCAGGTGATCCGCAGGGCCGAGGGTGCCGGCATCCGTCGTGACGGTCTTCGCGTCCAGGTCGATGGCGATGATCTCACCGGTGACGACCGTGACGTCGTCGTGGCGGTCGAACATCTCCACGAGCGGCCGGGTGATGTTGTCGGCCGGCAGCTGCGACGTCGCGACCTGGTAGAGCAGCGGCTGGAACTGGGTGTAATCCCGACGGTCCACGAGCGTCACCTCGATGCCGTCGCCCGCCAGTTCTGATGCGCAGGCGGCTCCCGCCATCCCGCCTCCCACGACGATCACGCTCATCCACCCACAGTTCCACAGATCGGCCCGAGTCGGGGCATCGGCCCCGCGCGAAGAGGCGGCACGGGAACAAATCCCTGATGAGATGCTCCCTCAGCCCGGGAGGTCGACTCATAGTCGCCTCACAGGGGCCATTGCCGAGCGGCTCGACTCCCGGTACGGTTTGCGGGAATGCGCAACAAAGGAGTTAGCCATGCTATTGAGTTCGGGTGCGGTCGCGACGGTTCTCGCCACGGTCACTTTCTTTGCACTGCCGGGCTCGCCGCCCGTGGTCGTCGACTCGTTCAGCACCCTCG